>MGEY01000050.1 GCA_001791615.1 Candidatus Uhrbacteria bacterium RIFOXYA2_FULL_40_9 | reverse complement strand
GAAGTGGACGAGGATGATGCCCTGGACGCCAGCACCTGGTACGCGGACAGCGATAGTGATGGCTACGGGGATGTGAGCATGAGCTTGGTTGCCTGCACGATTCCTTCTGGGTACACGGTCGATAGCACGGACTGCAACGACACCAGTGTTGACACCTTCCCGGGTGCCGACGAATACTGCGACGGCGTGGACACCGACTGCGACGGCTCGCTTGACGAGTCGGATGCTCTGGACGCCAGCACCTGGTACGCGGACAGCGACAGTGATGGCTACGGCGACGCCGAGAACACCATGAATGCCTGCGAGCAGCCCTTCGGCTATCTCGAGGACAACTCGGACTGCGATGATGCGGATGCGGGGACCTACCCTGGCGCGCTCGAAGTCTGCGGCGACGGCGTGGACCAGGATTGCGATGGCACGGTCGATGAGACCGATTGCCTGTACGAGGGTGTGTACGAGGGTTCCTTCTCCATCACGGTCAATGACGAGATGGGCTGGGGTCTTTCGGATGTCTGCGAGGGCGACATTGTCCTGGATGTGGATGTGATGACTGATCCCATGATCGAGGGCAACGTGGTCTGCACGTTCTCGGGCGCACTCGCGTACTACTACGCAGGTGATGTGATCGGTACGGTCGAGGCGGACATTCTCTCTGACCTCACGGTCGAAGGGGAGATTCTCTCGAGCCAGGCCGTTCTTGCGTTGGATTGGGACGGTGAGTTCTCTGACAGTTCTACGATCTCCAGTGCCTTTACCGGTACTGGCACGTTCATGAGCGTGGACTATTCTTACGATGGTTCTTTCGAGGTTGTGCTTCCGTAGCACGCGCCTTGTGCGATGGCACTGACATTTGTTCAGTGCCTTTTTTGTTCCTTCATCTCCTCAATCCTCTTCTCACATGCTACAATAAAGGCATCTATGGTGAATTTACGTTCTGTTTATCGACACGCGGAGGAGCATGTCACGCTTCTGATTTTTGGTTTGTTCGCTTTGCTTGTCGTGTTCATTCTTGCACAATCCATTTTCTCTCCTTTTTTTGTCTTATCGATTGTTTTAGCAGTCGGTTTTTTTATTCTCAGTTTTTATAAACCGCTTTGGACACTTGGCTTTGTTGCGGTTTATCTTCCTTTTGAAACAGTTATCTTGAAGTTTATTTCAGATGACATTTATGTCGTTGCGCGATATTTTTCAGAAGGATTGATTTATATCCTTTGCGTTGTTGTGCTTTGGAAATGGCTTTCTGGAAAAATCAAACTTCAACAAACGCCACTTGATCTTCCATTTATCCTTTTTCTTATCGTGCTTCTTTCCTCTGCCTTGATTCATTCCGTGGATCCCACAATTGCAATTCTTGGAACACGGCAGATTATCCGATTTATTTTGGTTTTTTTCCTTGTCGTTTATTTGCGGCCCTCCAAGACCTACATCAAAACAATGACCATGATCATGCTTGGAATCGTGGCTTTTCAATCTCTTCTTGGACTTGCACAATCGTTTATTGGAGAACCCATGGATTTGTTTTTGCTTCCATCAGACGCAAGAACATTTGGGGAAATCACTTTGACCGCTGGTGTTTCTCAATTCTGGGATCCGGGATCACGCATTTTTGCCACGTTTGGTCGGTATGATCGTTTAGGAAATTTCCTTTACTTCTTCCTTTTGATAGCTGCTGGATTTTTTTATGAAAAACAGAATTGGATAGAGAAAAAGCATTTGGGTCTTCTTTTTCTTGTGGCCATCCCAGCTCTTGTTCTGACATACTCGCGTGCTTCTTGGTTTGCCTTTCTTCTCGGGTTTTTCTATATCGGGATCATACTCAAAAAAGATAAACGAATTTTTATTGGGTTTATTGCGTTGATTTTGTTTCTTTCTTCTTATCTTGCTTTATCAGGTTTGCAAGTCCGATTTATTACTGAAGCTCCAGGGCAAACCGTCACAGAACGGTTTTATGAATCTTTTAGTTATGCGCGTTGGCGTGGGGAATATGTTGGTCTTGGACGTGTCTTTTGGTTTGTGCAAACTCCTCTTTCTGTGATTTCTGCTTCTCCTTTGTTTGGATTTGGTCCTGGACAGTTTGGAGGAGGAGCTGTAGCAGCACTTGGAAACACGACTGTGTATGAACAACTTGGTTTGCCCTACGGTGTGTATGGAACAGAGGGTATGATTGATAACAATTGGTTTTCTCTTTGGGGAGAGAGCGGCACTTTGGGAATGATCTTTTATTTATGGATGTTTGGTGCACTTTTCTTTTTTGCTTTACGAGTGGTTCAAGAGAGCAAAGACCCTCTTGTGCGCGCGTTGGCCGCGGGGTTTACTGCAACGATAATCGCCGTAGCATTCAATGCTTTTACTTCAACGGTTTTAGAAATTCGTACGCTTGCGTTTTATTTTTGGTTGTACGCAGGCTTCCTTTATGTGTTACATCAAAAAAAGCCACGCCCAAACAAGGAACGTAAACGTTTAAAAGAGGCTTTATGAAGATTATCCAAGCCGATAAATTTTATTATCTTCGCAGTGGGGCATCTCGCTATTTGCTTGAGCTTGAAGAGTTTCTTAAAAAGCAAGGACATGAGGTCATGCCTTTTGCCATGAGATATCCTCAAAACCTTAAGACTCCTTTTGAGAGATATTTTGTGTCAGAAGTGCAGACACAGAACGTTCGTTTCAATTGGGAAGGTTTGCGTACGTTTTGCAGAATGTTTTATTCCCTTGAGGCAAGACGTAAGTTAGCCACGCTTATTTTTGATAATAAGCCAGATGTTTGTCATCTTCATAACATATACACGCAAATTTCTCCTTCGATTCTTCACACGTTAAAAGATAAGAAAGTACCAGTAGTGATGACTGTGCATGATCATCATCTTGTTTCTCCTCAATATAATATTTGGGCACATGGATGTGGTCCTAATCTGAAAGAGATCGGATGGATTATGGGAATATTTTCTCGTTTCCACAAACACTCTTTTATTGCAAGTTTGACACAAGTGGCTGTTTTTTCTTTTCATCGTTTTCTTCAAATTTATCAAAAGAATGTTGATCTTTTTCTTTGTCCTTCGCAGTACATGCACCAACAATTGATTCAAGCAGGATTTCCAAAAGAGAAGGTGAGAACAGTACGTTATGGGATTGATCTGAAAATCATCACTCCTTGTTATGAGCAAGATGGATATTTTTTGTTTGTTGGAAGGCTGTCTGAAGAAAAAGGAGGGGAGACTATTCTTAAACTTGCAAAATTACTTCCAGATATTTCTTTTAAAATTGTTGGGGCAGGACCAGAAGCGGACTTTTTGCATAAACAAGCTCAAGAGCTTCAGAATGTGGAGTTTGTCGGATTCAAAATGGGGGATGCTTTGCTTCATCTTTATCAAAGGTCCACAGCAGTTCTTCTTCCTTCGCGCGTAGAAGAAAATTTTCCATTAATTTTGTTAGAGGCCATGGCAGCTGGGAAACCGGTAATTGCAAGTGATGTTGGGGGTGTTCCAGAGATTGTGGAAGATCACGTGAATGGTCTTTTAGTTAAACCCCTCCATTTGCATGGTTGGACAGAAGCTGTGATGCGTCTTTATTATGATGAGGATTATCGACAACAACTTGCGAAAGGCGCACGCACAACCGTTGAACAACGTTTCCGATTAGAAGATCATCAAAAAGCCATTTTGAATATTTATCAAGAAATGAGAAGAAAGAATAGTGAATGAAAGAGAAGGCAAGAATGAAATATGCTTTCTCGTGTGATAAAATAACTTCATATGCCAGAGAAACAACCACTCTATAGTCCGGAACAAGCTAAGGAGGAACAAAGAACACACATTGAGCTTTCACCCAAGCAAGAGCAAGACATTCGTTTTATTACGCTTGGGATTGAAGAAGTAGACCCAGAGGTACGAGAACTGGCTGTAGAAGATGTTATTCAAACACTCCAAAACGGTCATCCACTCAATCGTATTGTCACAGGTAAAGAAGGTGAGCTTCAAGGCTATATTGCCTGTGAGGACTTTATTCCTCACGAAGCGTATGTGAAGTATCTTGGTGGTTCTGGTATGGGAGGTCGCAACCTTTTCCTTGAGGTCCCTAGGTTTTTGAAATACGCCAAAGAGCAGGGATATGTAAAAGTGAATTTTCACGGTTGGAATGAACGCCTTAACAAAGCACTCGAGCGCTTCGGGTTTCATAAAGTTCGAACAGACACTCAGGGAGATCTGTCCGCAGACTTTTATGAAATAGATCTGCAACCCAAGAAGACCCAAGAAGATGTAAGTCGAGAACGACAAGAAGCGTTTGAGAACAAGTATCTTGCCAAACTTAATCGAGATTATGAAGCAACTTTGGCAACGTTTTCAGAAAAGGCACCGAAAGATGCGGAAGGTAATCCAACCGGTGAGCCATCAAGCAGAGAGGTGAAGACCAGACTCATTGAAGAGACCTATCGCAATCTCTCTGTTCGTCTTGCACAAACAGCGGATTTCACGTTCGGTGATATTCAAAAAGCTGTGCTGAAGCTAAAACTTGCTCGTTACTTTCAAAATAACGATGTCTGCGACCTGAATACGCTTTATGACGCGCTTAGAGAAAGTCCAAAATTCTTAAACACAGACAAAGGTTCGCTACATCGTTTGTTTGAAACACATGAACAAAAGACTCTTCAAAAAATTGCAGAGATGCGTCGCAAGCGCGCTGAAATGACAGGAGAAGAGAGGTTTAATCCTTTTGAGTGGGTGTACCAAACAGAAGATCATGAGTATGCGTTAGCACGACTTTTGAACATGCCACACCTAGAGGAAGAATCTGAGTATATGAATCACTGTGTAGGAACTTCCAATTCGTACATCAACAAAATGAAACGCGGTGAAGTGGAGATCTTTTCAGTCCGCATTGCGCCAAAAGTTGATGAAGCAACAGGAAAGCTCACACAAGATACGCCAGTCCTGACCATTGAGTATCATGTGAAGACCGGAGTGATTGAACAGATGAAAAAATACGATGATGAGTACCTGCGACCAGATGATCCATACTATGAAAACGTGATGGAAATTCTCAAGGCATTAAGAGCATCCAAGCTGGATACGGGCAAACCTCGCACTATTCGTTCTATTGCCAAGTCTGAAACGCAGCATTTCCCAGACCCAAAACAGGGATACATCCTTACGGATGAAGGCGAAGTATCTTGGGAAGATTACGATCCAAAGAGTGAATTATTAGTGCTCAAAACATCAAGTCTTGAAACAAGTGCTACAACACCAAGAAAGATCCTTGCGAAAATGCTTGTTGTCCTTCAAGATATTAATGTAGAACCCATAGCAATCGCCAGAACACTTGATGAAATCGACAACACGACGCGCGTCTATATTGGAAAACTGCAACCAGGATTTTTTGGGCAGATTCCAGATTCAGTGGAGCACATCTATACCTCACCAGATCGCAAAGAAATCTTGCGTCAAACCATTGAGGTAGGTGGAAGGAATTTCACTGGATACATTGAAGAGTTGAAAGCACACGGGCTTTCAAGTATGGAAAAACACGAAGAGACAAAAGCATGGCTTGAGAGGATTGATGCACAGGGTATCGTGCTCACAAAGGAAACACGAGCATTCGTTGAACAACTTGTACAGGCAGGAGTGAACATCTCAGACCAGGCAAAAGCGATGATGGAACATGAGGATTTTCAAAAATCCCTTCGCATAGAAGATGAAGCTGAA
>MGEY01000049.1:3990-9680 GCA_001791615.1 Candidatus Uhrbacteria bacterium RIFOXYA2_FULL_40_9 | reverse complement strand
TGACATGAAAGAGAACGTATCCTTTCACTCAAAGCCTATTTTTGATAAAATTTATGCAGTTTAAAAAAACAATATGCAAAAAAGAAGTGAAAATATAGGGTTCGGCAGAGAGAAAGCAACAAGTAGGAGAACAATGATTGAGGAAGGATGGGAGGATGTGGAGCAAGAACAACAGGAAAAAAGACAACAAGAATTAGATGCTGAAAAAGCTTATCAAAAATTTGAGGAGGCTTTGGAGGAAATTCCGCCAACGGATAGAGGAAGAAGTTGGGCATCAATTTACGTACCAATTGTTAATCGTATTGACCGAAATGATTTGTGTAATATTCTATTTTGGCAAAAAGTGTTTAGTAGGAATAGATTCGATATTAGTTCAGAGGGAATATTTTCCGCTTTACCTCCTGAGGTTCAAGAAGATCTTGAGGTTCAGAAATTTTTTTTCAATCAACCAAATTTTTGTCTACATTATCTATCAAAAACGATCATGGAACGTGTGCAACCTGAATTTGTTGTTAAAAAATGGTTATCATCTGGACCACGAGAAGAAACATTTGGTCAGACTCCATGGAAGCATTTAGATCGTATTCAAAAAAGGAGATATGTCCAGGATGCACTTGCGTCTATAATGCATTTTCGCGCAATAGATAACGAGCGTCGTGGTTTTATTGATGCGTTTAAGCAGGGTGAGTGGGATGTTATTGCTCGTGAGGGTTATCAAAAAGATGGTCTTTCTATTGTTGAGGCGATTCGCGATGATGATTTGACTAGGGTTTTAGAAGTTCTTTCCCAAAGTGAGATACGAAAAATTTTGATTGAGACACATAACACATATGATCAAAGGTCGCTCTATCTGAGCCTTTCCTTGCCAATACTAAGAGAATTGGAATTTGAAGATGAACAAATTGAACAATGGAAAATCAGACAGGAAGGTTCGCAAAATGATTTTTCAAGGGGATTTGAAGATTGTGAGAAAATGACTCCAGACGATCGTGCATGGACCATAGCATTGATTCCAAAGCGGGCAGAAGTATATCTTGAAAAGTATCAGGAGTTTATTCGCAAAAAACTTTTTCGTTTGATTGAACAACTGCCTCCAGCTGCTGTTGAAAAAAACCTGGTAAGTTTAGATCGCCTCTTTTGTCAGTCATGGGAGTTAGAAGCAAAAGAATTAACAGAAGGAATCATCCGGCCACTATTGGAAAATCAGGGAGCAGCCGCATTTCGCACTTTTGATATTTTAACGGAGGTTGTTAGTTGTGAATATGGGAATTTTTATTTTCTTGATCTTGTTTGCCCTGACAGAGAATCAGCAAAGGTTTTTCGTCAACTCATGAATAAAACAGGAGCACGTTTTCAGGATTTTTTACAGTTTTATATTGATAGTTCTTTTGGAAAAGATAATTTAGGTGTACTTCAAGGTACAACTATACCCTTACGAGAGGAAGTACATTTAGTTCCTTACCTTGATGCAAAACTTCCTTGGACACCACGGTTATTTCATGAATTCAAAACAAGGATTGCATCAGGTCAGAGTGTGCAGGATGTTGCCCGTGAGATGACTAAAGAAGTACAACACCAGATAAAGGAAATCCATGATGGAGACTATCCAGAAGAAGGATTAGATAGTTATCAATTAGGAATAGTATCTCATATTTTTCCTCCTGCTTTAGGTGTTTCACGACAGGAATATGATTGGTTGATTCAAAGACGAAAGGATCGACAAGATGATGTGCCAGTGGAATGGAATGTTCATCAGGGAAAAGAAGTCACTTTTCCTCTTGGAAAATGGGAATTAACTTCTGGAAAAGAATTTGACACAACACCTTGGAATCGTCTCAGTGAAGTTGTCGGATTGGTTAATGGAAAGAAAATCATTACAAGAGAAAAGGAAAAAGCGGAAAGTGATGAATTGCTTATGGGCCCGAGCGTTGTTGTAGAAGTCGGACGAAAGATGGTCGATCTTCTTGCAGAATCAGGTCCTGCACAAACAAAAGAAGCATTGAGGAATGGTTATGCTTTCTATCTTGCTCGTGGAGGAGCAAAACTTCCTGATTTTATTTCAGGACGTGAAGAAGCAGTTCGGTTTTTTGAATGGTTAAAAGATTCTCTTCGAGATGTTGTAAGTGTCGCTCTACAAGCTTATGAGGCAGCAGATCCAAAAGGATATCAGGAAAAAATTGCGCAAGCGATAAGACGTGACATTTCTCCAAGAACCAAAAAAATGATAGCTAGATCCATTGCAGGAATTTTAAGAAATGATCGAATGGATGAAAGACAAAAATCTGAAAGAATCAATGCTATTGCGAGAGATTTGGGGGTAAAATTTGAAGGGGATATTTATGATCATGTTTTACAAACTATTAAAGAAGAAGGAACAGAGATAACTGAGAAGATGATAGAAGACTCATTAGATGTGATTTTTGTCGGAGCCAAAGGAACAACCTCTGAAACAGGAAAAATTTCGTCAATTATTGTCACAAAAATTCTTGGTGCTGATGCATCAGCCATGGAAAAGGAGATGAGTAAGTGGTCTTTTGTTGAAGGAGCAGAAGGTGGTGAAGTACGAACATTGCGGTTTCAGATAACAAAACGAAAGATGCACGCTGTGGCAGGTTTGAATATGGGAGTTTGTGTTGCTGTTGATGATCAGCTTTGGAATAAACAAGAGTTTTCTAATGTAGTGATGTTCGGTGATGATGGAGTGGCAAGAGGAGGAATGCATTTTGAAATCATACATGAAGACGGAGAGGTGTATCTTTCCCTGCCAGGAATTAATCCAAGTTTGTCTGTTTTGCGAGAAGTCAATGGTGAAAAATTGGTACAAGCAATGCTTGATTATGCAAAACAATGTGCAAAAGCTATTGGAGCAAAATCTGTGTTGATTCCTTCCAATCCAACAATATTTTCAAATCGTGAAGAATTACATGCAATCATAAAGAGATTGCAACTTCCCATGAGATCTCTTTCACACGTACACCAGTTTTCTTATTCACCTTTTGCGTATTCATGGCAAGATGCCTATGAAATAACAATAATCTAGCCAAATAGTCGAAAGGTATCATACAGGTATCAATTATTGACATTTTGACTTAAGAATGATGAGATCTGGTGTCTGTGAGGCGAAAACCTTACTGGCCCCGTGAAACCGAATAGGTGGCGTAACAGAGCGCACACGGGATGTTCTTCACAACTTACGAGAGAGGTTAAAAAATGGTGCAGAGCATCGAAGAGCTGGAAAAAGCTGGTCGGTTTGCTTTGCCCCATTCAGAGCTTGTTGATCTGGCAAAAGACCCTTCACTGAGCGTAAAACAGGTGCAGCGTGCAGCTGTTGCTCGGAAGTGGCCACCACGTCAGGTCAAAGCTGTCCGTGCCCTGGCAATCTTGCGCAGGGATCACGGAAGTGAAGCCCTTGAGGGCTTCATCACCCGAATGGAGTGCGCTCGCCGGGATCAGCCCGAGACAGAGCAAGCTCAAAGGAGAAGACAGATGGAAGAGAAAATCCGTACGAGGCTTCATCTTCTTACCAAGCCGGTTGACAAACTTGAACTTCTGTTGCGCCATGAAATGCGCGATGATCTTGCCACCCTTGTGATGGAACTGACAGAACACTATCGAACCTACTTTAAGGTGGATGTTGATCCTCACTCTGTGAAGGTTTATTTTGACACGATCATGGATGTTCCTTGTGACTCCACAAATACAGAGCAACTCGAGACCTTTGAATGGGCACGCGAACATCGGAAGCGTATTTGTGTCGTTTGGGTGACAAAGGAAGCGACAGGAAAAGAAGAAGCAGAAGCTATTTATATCGATCTGGCCGGTCTCCAGCAGTATCTTGGTTGGTCTAAGCAGCAGGTTGCTGATTTGGTGCGAAAGGCCATGACACGCATTGTATCCGAAGGCCCGATGCCCACGAACTGGCGCTGGGTGTATGGGATTCACGATGTCGCAGCGCTTGTGCTTTCTGAAGATGATGAACTGCGTATCAAGGTGGAACTCTGGAATCTTCAATCTCACTTCCGTCGCGGACGTTTGTTTGAAATCCGTCGCGAGGTCTTGGGAATTCAGGAACGGGCTACTTCTGAGAAGGAAGAACTCAATCCACTTGTTGATCGCTTTCTGGCGCTTGGTTGGTCTGAGCAGCAGGTACGGGAAGAGTTTCTTGCCATGATGCGTAAGGCTGTGGGCGATTGTCGTCCGCAGTTTATGCTTGCTATGGCAGGCGCTAAGTGTTTCACGCACGATCGCGATCATGGGGATCCTGAGGTTTCCGCCATTTTGCGTCCAGTCTATCTCAAGTCACTTTGGGACGATTATTTCGTGAAAATGGACTATCCTCCCGTGTGGTTTCTGAAGTGTTTTATGCAGCTTGGTTGCTGTGGTCTGTGGGAAAGACGGGAAAAGGTAAGTTACAGGGATTACACACCTGTTGAAAATGATCATGCCTTTTTCCGACAGAAGATCATGGAGATGGTTGCGCGTGGAGAAGTCAATAAAGCTTTCCAGCTCGTGCTGTTTTTTGGAGAAAGTTGGGGGCTGTTCTATGGGGGAAGAGCGACGAGTCAGCATCTGACAAATCCAACAAAATGGTTCTCGAGTCTCCTGCCTGATGCCTATCGTTTGGCTAAGGATCAACAGCGTTTTGGTGTTGCCTCAGCGCTTCTTCAGCACTACGGTGTGGAAGCCATCCTTCCAGAAGAAGGAGTTGATCATCAGCTTGCTGAGGCCTTCCAGTCAAGGATCAATGAGGCTTATAAGGAAATTTGGCCGGATGTAGATAATGATTGGTGGGACTTGAGTGATCTTGAACGTGAGTTCGAACTGACAGAATTTATTGAAGGACTCAATGAACAGGGTGAGTGTTATAGCGATCTTTATGAAGACGATCGGCGCGACGAGATTCCGCCCACAGTCATGGAAACAGCCCAAGCTCATCATGCGAAAGCAATTGAGCTTCTTGCTCAGATTAAGCAGGAGTGTGATTATGCGCGTTGCGCACTGATGCACCATCGCTCGCAAGAGCTGCGTGAGGTGACAGAAATTGCCCTTGATCTGGGTCAACCGATTCGTCTGGATACAGGTTATTACCTTGAATCACCTGTAAAATTCTCTCGTGACTAATACCTTCTGACTGCTCATCAAGCCGACCCTGTGGGTTTGCGCTTGCTGAGTGGTTTTTTGTTTATTGAAGAGAAAAGGGATTTTTGCTAGTATAGGTGTATAAATTATTTCTTACAAAAGGATATTTATGTCATTTCAAAAAGAACGCCCAGTTGCTTTTCAAGAAAAAGTGCTCGATGAAACAAGTGCTCGCATTGAACGGCATCTTTCCAGTTTATGGGAAGCTCAACAAGAAATGGAGGCTGTTGCTTTTGGAAAGACTCTTCTTCTTATAGACACAACCATGGGTAATCCAAGTGTGCTCATGGAAAAAGGCATTGGGCAATTACGTGAACGCGGTTGGTCACAACTTGCTGAGCTGTATTTGCAAAAACTGTTTGGAGGAAGAGTTCCGGAGAATTCTTTGGAAATTTTTCAACAGTTTCTCGGACCAACAGTGAGTTTGCAGCATGCAGATATTCGCAAAAGACCTACAAAAGTCGGAAAAGAAGAAATTGATGCTGTTCTTTTCAGTGGTTCACCAGCAGATGTGAGTAAGGCTGTGGGATCGCCCGATGAAAAGATTACGA
>MGEY01000049.1:0-3976 GCA_001791615.1 Candidatus Uhrbacteria bacterium RIFOXYA2_FULL_40_9 | reverse complement strand
GAATTTGTTACGGTCATCAACTCGTTTCTCATCTGAAAGGAGGAAATGTGCGACCCATGACTCGTTATGTAAAAGGGAAAACCCATGTGCAACCAACAGAGTATGGAGCAAAATTTCTTGCAGGTGTTTTTGGTCAGTCACCAGCACTAAAAGGAAATATTGCAACTTTTCAAGGAGAGTCAGTCTTTGCTCCCGGTGAGCGCAGCACTCTTTTACTTCAAGCAGATTCTGAAGCTCCGAATATGATTCAAGGATTAATGCATGTTTCAGAAAAATTGTCTGGAGATACTATATCTGATGCTGAACGCGTTAAACAACTCTTAGCTGATTCGCGACATGCAGCTCTAACCGTACAAGGACATCCTGAGTATACGGGGGCTTTACCACTTATTCAATTTGGCATTGAAGGAGATCTGAGTGCTTTTGCTGGAGGATCAGAAGATGCCTGGATTGCTGATCAAATGTTACAACTTTTTTCACGTTTCTTAGCTCAATATGGCAATATCACACAAAGAAGATCCATCTGATAATCTTCTCGTTTCTCATCCTCAGATTGTCGATCTCAAGTATACAAAACCGCGAACAATTATTTTGATCCCAAGTATTTCTTTTGGAGAATTACTCATGTCCTTTTATAAAGGGATTCAAAATTATGAGGAACGCTATTTGTATTTTCTTTTTTATCTAAAGAATCCAAAGACCAAATTGCTTGTTCTTCTTTCCGAAGGATATGAAAAAGCCATCATCGAATATTTTCTTGAAAAGGTGAGTCAAACACTTTCCTTACCGGAAGCAGAATTACGATCACGTTTCTCAATCATTTCTGTTCCAAAGGGAGAACATCATCAAACCCTGACACAATGTGTTTTGAAAAATAAGCAGATCCTTTCACAACTGAAGAATTATATTTCAGAAAATGATTCCTGCTATTTTCGGTTTTTCCGCGTCACACAAGATGAATATCGATTAAGCCAACTCTTAGGCATTCCTTATTATGGCTTATCTCCTCATGTATTTTATGTGAATGAAAAAGAAGGAGCACGCCAACTTTTCAAAGAAGCCGGCGTTGCTCTACCAGAAGGATATGAAGGGATCAGGGATTTGAAGGGAGCCTATGAAACGCTCAAACGTCTTGCCAAAAAGACCGAGAAAAAGAAGTTCATGCTTAAAATCAACAATGAGGGATCTGGCGTAGGCATCATAAAAATGAATCTTGATAAAAAGGATTATCTTTCTTCTTATCAAACGTTTTATAAGAATTTAGAGATCAATCTTCCTATTTCTAAAGCTGTTTTTGCACGTTATTTCAAAAAGCAAGGAGGTATTGTCGAAGTGTTTTTGGAAGGGGAGGAAGTGGAGTCTCCCAGTGCTCAGTTTGAAGTAACCCCACAGGGAAGAGCAGTAAATTTAGCAACACATCTGCAAGATTTAGAAGGGAATGATTATATTGGAGGATATTTTCCTTGTCCTGAAGTGTATCGCGAACAAGTAATCAAAGCTGGGTATAAGATTACGCGATTGATTGCCAAAAAGGGGGGACGTGGTCGTATGGCCATTGATTTTCTTCTTATTAGAAACAAGAGCAAATGGAATCTTTATGGGATTGAAATTAATGCGCGAAAAGGTGGAACGAACCATCCTTACTTTTGGGCGAAGTATTTGACAGAGGCAGACTATCAGGAGAAAAAAGGCATTTTGAAAAACACAAAAGGGGAAGTACGTTATTATGCGACAGAGCAAGGAGGACGATCAGAGAAGCTAAAAAAGATTTCTGCCCGTACATTGATTCAAAAAATGCAAGAACAAAAGATTGATTTTGATCCAAAAAAGAAAGAGGGTATTTTCCTTCACATGCTCAGTACGATGAAGCCATTTGGAAAAGTCGGGTTGACCATCATTGGACCAAATCAGAAAAAAATTACCTTATATCGGAAAAAGTTCACACAATTGGTGGATTCTTTGTAAGAGATAAGAAAAAGCCGTGTTTTTCAGCACGACTTTTTTAATTGGGAAGAATAATTAGATTCATTTTGTTTATTTATTTTTCGAATCACCTACATAGATCATCAGATAATCTCCATTTTCAAGCTGGACAACGGTTGGGTCGCCACCGGTTAAATTTGTTTCTTGAGGTTTAGACCAATTTTCTCCATCAGAGGTTTGCGACCACCAAATATTTCCTGGTCCACCTCCATAGAATCGTAGAACCTCACCTTGTACAAGAAGATTTCCCGTCCAATTTTGTGAAGACTTGATCGTTTGTGATTGGGTAAAAGAAAGACCATCTGAAGAAGTAAAGAGAAGAGCTCCTTGTTTGGACGGAGCTGTCAAATACCAAAGCCCAGCCAATCGTGCTACGGCACAATCATAAACACGCTCATTGGTAAGTGCAATACGAGCTTCCTGTTCCAAGGTGTAATGAATACCATCATCAGAAAGAGCTGAATAGATTTGTGAAATGACATTTGGCTCTTTTATTGCAAGATTTGAGGTGAAATAGAGTCGAATCTGTTCATCTTCTGTGAGAGTGAGAGTTGGATCATAGGGGCGTATATAATCTTCTGGTAAACCTTCAACAACAATGGATTCTGGGTCTGACCAAGTTTTTCCTTGATCATCAGAGAAGGAAACAGCAATAGCATCAAAACCTTCATTTGATTGTGGGAACCATTGAAAGGCAACAATAAGCCGACCCTGTGAGTCTGCAATAATACTTGGGACTCCCGCCCGTTTAAGAAACAACTGAGGCGTGTCAAAGGTTATACCGTCATGGCTTGTGGTCATCATGAGATTGTGTGACCAAGGACCACTTGGGTTTCCTGCTTCAATTTCTTCCCAGGAAAAATCTGTTTGTTCTTGCTTCAAGTTTGTTGTGGTTGAATTTTCGTTTTGCAATGTTTCTGCACTCGATAATTCAGAATCCGTTTGATCTGGTTTTGCATAAAAGGAAAAACCAATGAAGCCAATAAAGATAGCGATAAAAAGAACGACAATAAAGCTGTAAGAAGTTTTGAAATGCATAGATTATCAGTATAGCAGAAAGTCGTTGATCATAAGTAAAACCAGGGAAATAGATCTCACTTTGACCGTAAGAAATTTTAGGTGAATGTGAGGGATTTTGTCAGGTTTTTGTTTTGCTGATTTCAGCGAAAATATGCTCTCTTACCATTGACAAAATCGTGTTTTTGTGCTATCATTAGTTGTTATCTTAATGGAATAATGTGTCCTTTTTTGCTTGACAAAGTTTGCCGTTTTAGGAGGTTTTATTATTTTTTTAGCAAAACTTCCTAGCGCGACAAACAGCGCTGCACGTTCTTAACAACAACTTCATAACCCAATCATCAAAAAACTTCCAACCTGGCATTTGCCAAGGAGCAACACATGTCTCAGCTCAGCTGCAACCCCCGTTCCGGAAACATCACGACTGCCGGCCAGCCCGGCCTCGACCTGGATGGCGTCCCCCGAGAGAACCTCGGGTGTGGCGACAGCCTGGTCGATGGCATGGCGCGCCTGCGGCCCGTGTTCCGGAGCCCGTTCATCGAACGGGTCGAGGAAATCAGCGACGAGATGATGGCCGACCATCAGTCCTACGACGACTGCGACGACTGCGACGACGAGACCGACGAGAACGAGGACTGGGGCGAGATCCTCATCCGCCCCCGCGACCGGTACGACGAGATGTGGGAGGCATCCTTGGTGGAGATGGGACGCTTCGGTGAGTCCGAGTGCGACGTGCTGAAGTACAGCTACGGCACCGATAGCCTCGGGCGCCGCAATTACACCCAGGTCAACGATCTGTCCTTCTTGACCGCCGAGGGCATGGAGTGCAACGTGCGCATGAGCCTCGGCGAGATCGAGGATGACACCGACACCGACACCGACATCGACACCGACGGCTACGGCCCCTACGACCCCTACGACGAGTGGCAGAACCCCTACTTCGATCAGGACGAGGACGAGGAGGAAGATACCTCCG
>MGEY01000048.1:3195-8974 GCA_001791615.1 Candidatus Uhrbacteria bacterium RIFOXYA2_FULL_40_9 | reverse complement strand
ATTCTGTCATTCTGAGCGACATGATTCATTTAGCCGAAGAATCTTGAGTTAATACAATGAGCTACTTAAATCTAACCAGTCTGGATTCATTCTTTCAATAAGCTGAACTTTTTTATCTCTTCTCCAACCTTTTAATTGTTTTTCTCTTACTATCGCGGATTCAACACAATTTGTTTCTTCATGATAAATCAATTTTATACAGTTGTATTTCTTTGTAAAACCTTCAACGATTTTCTCTTTATGCTCACGAACGCGTCTTATAAGATTACCTGTTACACCAATATATAAAACTGTGTGAGAAGGATTCGTTAGAATATACACAGAATAAATCTTTTCTTCCATATACTTATAATCAACTCGAGATCCCTCGGCTCGACGAGAACCTCGCTCGGGATGACAGGGGGATTTATTATCTCGCTCAAGATGACAGTGTGGTGATGACCATACTCGGGATGACAGAGGAGTTTATAACCTCGCTCAAGATGACATAAACCCTTAACAATCCTCTATTTATAAAAATTGACGGAAGTCATTATTCCAAACTCTCCCGAATCTTTTCTACAAGTTCGGTTAAATCCTCATGAACATCACCATCACGATGCCAATGTTCATACCCATCCGTAGAAAATCGAGGGATGATATGAAAGTGGGTATGAAAAATCACTTGTCCAGCAGCTCGACCAATATTTGAGGTAAAATTGAATGCTTCTGTCCCAACTTGTTTTGCGATGATAGGAGCAATCTTCTGTGCAACGCTCATCAGATGTTGTGCGATTTCTCCATCCATCTCTCGCATATCAGTGGTATGTGTTTTTGGCACAAGAATCGTGTGTCCAGGATTGATGGGATGAATATCCAAAAAAGCAAACACATAATCATCTTCATAGACTTTATAGGAAGGCATCTCCCCTTTGATTACTTTACAAAAAATACAATCGTCCATAGAAATCATTGTTCATGAAGTAAATAAGAAAAAAGAAAAGGAACTCCAAAAGCAAACAAAGTTATCAACAGTCGAAATGCTCCAAATCCTTCCCCGATGTTCCAGGTTACCACACAGAGGAGGCATCCGAAAAGGCAAAGAAGAAAAGGAAGAAAATGAGAAGAACTCTCTGTTTTTTTTGCCACAATTCCCCACCAGACACCAAAAACAAATATCAATAAAAGAAAAAAAAGCAAAGAGAAATATCGTGACACAAATCCAGGACGTAAAACATCACAGATCCAAAAGAAAATCAGAGAAAAAAGAGAAACAGAAAAACCTGTTCTAGCAAAACCTTCTTGAAATGAATCAGGTAATTTTTTAAAAAGAAACATACGATTTGAGTGCAGAAAAAAAATCTTTCCAAGTAAAAGGATCACGAAAAAGTGTTAAACGTATTTTTCCAATCCCGACTCTTGCCTTTTCCCCTTCAATATCTGGAAGAGAAAATGCAAACTTCCAAGATCCTTCCTCAAAAACAAGTTTACTGGTGTCAAACATCACTGTTGCTTTTATCCATTCACCTTCTTGTACAGGAGGAGTATAGGTTGCAAGAAGATACTTTATTCCAAGAGCATCTAGGTCTGTTTGCGTAGTAAGTTTTATTGGGTCAGGAGAAAAATACTGTGAAGGAGAAAAAGCAAAATATCCATCTGACTCGATTTCTAAATCACCAACCGGACTTGTCATCTGAGAAAGCTCTTTTTGAAAAATTTCTGAAGAATATCGCGTATAAGGTTCTTCGACATCAACGATTTCTGAACCAATCACTACTTCTTGCACACCCTCTATGTGGCGTGTTTGAAATGCAAAATGTTGAGCACTCGTCCAAACGGTCACAGGTCTTGGTGATTCTTGATATCCTACTTCATCTGCAAGATAGAGATTGTTCAGAAAAACAATTTTCTGTTGTGTTGTAGTGAGAGATCGAAAAATAATATCTCTGTCCACATTCAATTCTACTTTATAAACTCCTTCAGGAAGATCTGAAGCAAACAAAGAAAGCGTTTGCAATCCAGAGGGAATTGCCTCTGCACTTACATTCCCATCATCAGGAAACCTTGCTTCTGCGACGGCTTGTTCTTGCTCGTTGAAAACCAAAATATGAACAGGGTCATCCCCTTCTTCACGATTCATATCCATGAAAGAAAAAGTCATGGAAAGATCTTCATCCTTCACATAAGTTTTGATTGCATGATAGCCACGTAGACTCACCTCAATTGTTTGCGGAGTCTGAGACGGAATAGAAGAAGCTAGCCGATAAGGTTCTTCTATCTGTGCGTGATACGTCGCAATGGTATTTCTTTCTGGAAGATTCTGATAAAAAGATTCGAAAGAATCTATAGGTTTATCACGCGACAATAAGATCATTCCCTTTTCTTCAAGCCGATACCAATCACTTTTATCAAGAAAAAGATTTTGTAAAGAAAAAAGATCATAAGCACCAGAAGCAAGCGAAGCAAACCCCCCTAATTCTACAATAGGCTGTCCTTCGTTTATAAACCAAACTTCTGCTTGGATTCGATCAAAAAATCGGTGAGGATGTACGAAAAAAAAGACTGGGTCTCCAATAAGCCATTGAATCCACTCTCCCGTTTCAGTTTTTTCCGGAGCTTCTACACGTTGATCTGGAAGAAGATCGTCAATAAAAGGAGAATCTTTTTGCACGGTTTTTTCCATCACAAATACTCCTGTGGGGACAAGCTCTTGCCAAAGAAGCCAACCAAAAAGTGCTAAAGGACACAAAAAAAGAAAAAATTGTGCAAAACGCAAACACTTCATAAACTTCCAATACGATAAAGGGTTTCTTCTTCAAAAGTTTGCATCACTTCAATAAACAATCCGTCCTTCTTCAATTTGTCTGTATTTAGATAGTCTAAATCCTGCGGAGGAAGCGTAATGCCATAATAATATAAAGGAACATATAAAATCACCGAGGGCATCAATGCATAGGTTTGCTCTGAGCGGAGAGGATAAAGAACACGTCTGTAAGGAAAAAAGAGTTTATCTGCACGATCAACAATGATTAATGCCTCAGGTTCTGTGAGATCAAGCACAACTTCTCGAATCTGCTGAGAAGAAGAAAGTGTTCGTGATGACGCAAGTAAACTATCTTCTCCCTGAAAAAACACAGCATACGTACTTGCAAGAAAAAAAACTGAAAGCACTCCGACCACTGTCCATTTTCGCACAGAAGCCGTTACCGCTTTTTGTGAAAAACGATGAAGGGTTAAAGCGATGAGCGGGGTACTCAACACATAAATCGGCAACCAATAACGCACATACGAGTTTGCCATGGTGATCTGTGTAGGATCAGGGTTATCAGAAAAAGTCCAACTGCCATACATGATCCCAAGCCAACAAGTGACAAAAAGAAACAATACAAAATACCACTGTTGCAAAAATTGTTTTTCTTTTGGAAGATTAATACGAAAGAGCAGAATAACAAGACCAAACAGAGCAGGGATGGTGAGCCACCAGAAAAGAAGAAACACATAATGGAAAATGTGTGTAAATACTATTCGTGGGTGAATTCCAAAAGGAAAAAGTTGTTTGATCACTGGAAAATCTAACACCTGGTACCAAACCGTCCGAGCTGAAGCAAAAACATTTGTAGGATCAATGATGATTTCTTGAACAACAGAAAGTTCTTCTTGTCCGCTTGTGTACCCAAATGTTAAGACACCTCCATAGGTTGATAAATTTCCCCAAGCAAGAGGGAGACACGCAATCAGAAAAGTCATCAAAAAAAGGAAAGCTTCTTTCCTTTTCCATTTTTTCCAAAACCAAAGAGCTGTGAGTATTCCTGCCCCTGCAAGCCAAAAAACTTCTGAAGGACGAACAAAAAGGGCAAGTCCAAAACAAATGGCAGAAAAAGCAAAATCACTGGAAGTCAAAAAAGACCATCGTGCATTTTTTCCCAAAGTATGAACAGGACGAACAACAAGAAAAAAGACACCAAACAAAACCAAACATAAAAAAAGAACATTGTGCATGAGAGATCGACTTGTGTAATACCACCAAGCTGGATGAATGGCGAGTAAAAGGGTGCCATAAAAAGCGATCTGCTTTGCGAAAATTTGTTTCAAAATAGCATACCAAGAAAAGACAGCCAAAAAAGCAAAAAAAGGAGTGAGCCAAAGGAGTGACCACTCCCCTATCACAGAAATAATTGCTCCATACAAAACAGGTAACCCAAGAAAGCTTCCAGGAAGCAAACGACCACTTACAGAAATAATGCTCCGAGGATGAATCAGATCATTAAATCGTTGACTTAAGGCATCATAAGTAAAAAGTTTTCCAGTTTGTGAGAAGGTTTGTGCAAAATAAGCATTTGCGGTTTCATCTGGAGACACGAAAATCGACGTGTATCTTGTCAAAACAAAACAACTGAAAAAAACCACAAGAGCAAATGTGGTAATCCAAAACCAAGAAGTCTTCCAAAAAACAAAACGTCGCATGTTTCTTCTAACGACTAAAGAGAATAAGTAAACAAACTAACCACGGCAAAAATAATTGCCAAAGAAAGGGTGCCAATGGACATAGGAATAAACAAATCTACTCCTGCCCACACAGCAATTAAAAGCAAAGAAACACCAATCACTTGAAGAGCCATCTTTGTTTTTCCGAACACATTGGCAGAGGTAATCTTTCCATTACTTTTCCGATAAAAACCCACAAGAACGATGATGGATTCAATGATCACAATCAAAAGTCCAAAAATGATATTAATATGTTTGACAACAATAAGAAGAACAACCGTGGAAATAAGAATCTTATCTGCCAAAGGATCATACAAAGTTCCCCAATCAGTAATACGATTCCGAATACGAGCCACACTTCCATCAAGGGCGTCCGTAAAAGCGAGAAAAATAAAAAGAGGAACCCCAACATTGTAAAAACCAAAATATAAGGTATACAAAACAAAAGGGATTCCTAAAATACGCACCCACGTAATCATGTTGGGAGAAATCCAGCGAGGGATAAAAGGAATAATGGTATACCTCATGACATAATCATGCGGATACCATTTTTGTGGATCACGATGAGACATAAAAAAGAAATACACCTATCATTTCTTCTTAGTTTCCTGCTACAATACTTTTATATGCACGGTTTCTTTCGTCTTTACTCTACCATGTTCAGTCTTCTCTTCCTAGGTGTTCTGTTAGTAAACTGGTTTTTTTTACAGAGTCCATTGCTTGGCGGAATTTTGCTAGTCTGTGCTTTTTTTCTATTCGGTGCTTGGACAGGAAAGGGAATCGCCCCTCAAGAAACTCTTTTACAAAATTGGTGGAAAGGAATAGTTGTGACTCTTTCTCTTTTGATTGTAAGTGGATCTCTTCTTTACTTTCTGATTCCTTTTACAAAAGAGGTTTGTTTTATTCTCGCGCTTCTTCTGATTCCTATTACCTGGTGGATCGCTTCAAAAAAATCTCCTCACCATTTTTTTTCTTGGCTTCACAAAAAAAAAGAACAAACCACGGAAAAGCTTTCTCATCCTGTTTGGATTGCTCTATGTTTTTTCATATTTTGTGTGATCATGGCATTCATGATCCTTAGTCAATCAACCACTTTTGAGGCTATTCGTTCTCCCTGGCAAGTAGTGTCACCAAGTTTCTTCCTTGCTCTTTTCCTCGCATTTCTTCTTCTCTTTGCCTTATTCCTTCGTGGAAAATCTCCTTCTCTCCTCCTCACTTCTAGTTCACTGATTCTTTTCTGCTGTGTGGCCGTAGCATTATTTGTCTACCCGCTTGGGTATGGGTTTGATTCATTTATTCATCAAGCTACAGAAGA
>MGEY01000048.1:0-2987 GCA_001791615.1 Candidatus Uhrbacteria bacterium RIFOXYA2_FULL_40_9 | reverse complement strand
AAAGATCAACCAAATATTTTTCTCCTCTTCCTTCTTGCTTTTTCAACTCTTCTCATTCATCCGATCGCCGGATTGCCTTTACTTTTATTTGTGATCTTGCTCTGCCTCCATTCTTGGCAAGGACATTCACGTTTCCCCTTTTTTTCTCGAACTCTCTTTTGGATGAGCAGTTTGATTGCTTGTATTATCCTTCCGCTCAGTTTTGCCCTTCAATCTTTTCTTTCTGGACAATCCCTACATCTTGATCTTACACAACTTTCTTTCCAAACTTTTTTCTCCTCACTTCCTTTTGGTCTTTTTCTTGAACAACACTTCCATCCTCTTTTGGATGCAACCTATCTCTTCGGAAGTAATCTTTTCCTCCTTATTCTTGTTATTGCTGTTTTTACTTGGCTGTTTCAGCATAAAACACTCCCGTCTCGAATGAATGTGCTTCCTCTCATGGCTCTTGCCCTCCTTGTAAATATTGCTTTTCTCTCTACCGTTGTTAATTTTTCTTTTTTGATTGATTACGAACGCCTTAATTATGCTGATCGACTCCTTCCATTGATTGTTTTTTTTCTTGTTCCTTTTTTCCTTCTTGGAATGGGGTATTTTCTTGAACGATTACAAAAATCCCCTTTCCCTCTTCAAGCCACAGTACTTGTCCTTCTTGCAGCTATTGTAACCAGTAATATTTATCTAACCTATCCACGTGATGATGCTTATATAACAGGCCACGGGATTAATGTGAGTCAGTCTGATGTTGATGTAATTTATTTGATTGATGAAATTGCTAAACAACCTTATGTTGTGCTTGCAAATCAATCTGTGTCCGCAGCTGCAATTCGTAACCTCGGTTTTGATCACTATTTTGGAGATCAATATTTCTACCCTATTCCAACAGGGGAAACTTTCTACCATTATTTCTTAAACATGAATAATGCCCCTACAAAAGAAACAGCTCTCGAAGCTCTTGGTTTTATCAATGCTCTTTGCACAGAAGCGGTTAATTGTGATCAAGAGCAAGCTCAATCGATTTTCTATGTCGTTGATCGTTATTGGTGGGAATCTGCCAGAATCATCGAAACAGCCAAGGGCACAGCAGACGCATGGCTGAGTGTTGGAGATGGAGAAGTTTATCTATTTAGATTTGATGCAGCAGATGCAGGGGGTCAGGTCTTGAAATGACAGTTTTTGTATTTTATTGGGTTTTATTTACAAACTGTCATTTCAAGACCTGACCCCAACTACAACACAGACCCCAACTACACAACACATAGAACAAAAAAATCCGGAGTACCGGATCTCGGAAACAGAACGTACAGCGTATCTGTTTTTAAGTTGTTGTTTCATCCTCTGTTGGTGCTGTAGACGGAATCATCGTATAGGCGATCAAGGCATGAGCATCTGGATGAAGCTGTGCGCCATTCGCACGCTCAATGAGCATCCCTGCACGAATCATATTCTCAATAGTCGGACGAAACGCTCCTGCAAGATCGCGCTCTTCAATAAGATCCAAACAAGGAATACTGTTCTCTTGAGCAAGATTCAAAAACAACGTAACCAATTTTTCACGGTGCAAACGCAGTGAAGTCATCAGATTTTTGAGCTCCTGTCTGAGTTCATCTTCACTCATCTTGTGCAGTTTCTTTTCAGGACGCGTGCCCCAAATGAAGGCAATTTCTTCACAGAGCATTTCGAGAGTAGTGCGTGCAGAATGATCTCTGCCTGCTCTGAGAACTGCCAGATCATTTTGTAGATCTCGAACACAGTTTGATACACGTAAAATCGACTGAGACAGATTCAGCACATTCTGCTTTTGTACTTTTTCAAGCCAGACAGGTTCGACTCCAAGCATTCGGAGT
Source organism: Candidatus Uhrbacteria bacterium RIFOXYA2_FULL_40_9 (assembly GCA_001791615.1). Classification (GTDB taxonomy): domain Bacteria; phylum Patescibacteriota; class Patescibacteriia; order UBA9934; family GWF2-40-263; genus UBA12396. The sequence goes on along the minus strand of MGEY01000048.1, from coordinate 1,140 downwards.
AATTCTTCGGTCTTTTTAGAACCCTCATGAAACTGACTGAAACGACTCGCTAGATGTGCCTTCAAATACGACATCACATGGGCACGAACCGCCGGATCCATGTAGATCGGATCTCCCGCTTCAAGTGCATCTTGAACGCTCTGGGGAATGGGTACGCGACCGTACAGATCTCTTTCAAATGGCAAGCGGATTGCTTCCAGCATGTCGCGTCGAAGGAAATCTATTTCCCGTTCAACCGCTACAACTGTTATGCCCCAAAAAGCTGGTTCGCAATCACTCTGACCTGCACGCGCATTCTCAGGCAATTTTTGCACAAGTTGCTCGATCAGCGTTCTGACACGCCCTTGAACAACCCTGTGTGCATCTTCTGCCTTTTCACGATCGAGCTTCTCTCGGTAATACAGACCGAACAAAAAGGTAAAAGCTGCTGTGGCAAAGCCGATAATCAAGATGAGCATGGACAAAAGGTTGTAATGACCAGCCTTAAAGGCGATCCATGCAAGATAAGAAAGAGTCGCCCCAAACAATGTCATAACGATGGTCACACACCACATTGTGTGAAGAACTTTGCCCTTGCGGCAATAGCTCTCCACATCGTACATCCATCCATTCAGACGAGGATACAGCTCGCGTGCAGTTTTGGTAAAAAGAGCGATAAGGAGGAGAAGGCCTGCAGATAGTGCCACAACCCAAGAAAATCTTGTGCTCAGATGGCCTTCTTCATGGCACAAGCCAAAGACGATACAGATTGCAAAAACCGTTGTGAAAATTCTCGTTCCGATCCAGCCGTCAATAGGCCGACCTCTAGGTTCCTCCATACCAACCTCCTTTTGCACTCCTCATCAGGACCATGCATGGGAAACAAGCGAACCAGCGACAAGGGCGACACGAAAGTGCCTAGAGCACGACCACTACGGTCAAGTTCATTCCTTGTCCTGCAGAACGCTTGGGATGAAGGTTTCTAAGAAAAAATGGTTATTTTCGCAGAAATCTTCCTCTCAAAACATCAACATCAAAGAATAATAAAAAAAGACGATTTTGTCAATCACTTGTAGGCTCTATACTAAACAAGGTGGTGTATAACTAAAACATGACGCTATAGTTAGGGAAGTATTCACTCATCTCTAACCACACACGTCA
>MGEY01000047.1:31131-34411 GCA_001791615.1 Candidatus Uhrbacteria bacterium RIFOXYA2_FULL_40_9 | reverse complement strand
AGTTCTTCCTGTTTCGAGTAACGAAACTCTATGCTTAGAACATTCTGCTCCACAGGATTTACGTGTGATCCAGAAAATTCATTTTTTTTGATAGATTACTTTGTTTCAAATGTTCCTTCCACACAACAAAGAGGAGCCTCAAACATGGCAAAGTCACCCAAAGAAACAATTTTTTATGTCAGCCTCTTTTCTACGATAGCTTTTTTCGTTTCTATGGTCTTGATCGGAATCACTATGCTGACGATCGAACATCGAATGAATGTTAATTTTGATTCACATCTGCGTGTTGCTTCTCATGCATCAACAGTAGTCATGGCTGTTGATGAACTCCAGCTCGCTATGGGCTACCTCGAAGAACATAAACTAACAGAGGGAAATACGGGTATTTTCTGGAAAACAAATGATAAAGATCTGGGTATCTACCACCAGAAACTCATGGATGAAATTCAACACCTTGAGAGTCTGAGTGAGGACCCGAAAGAACAGGACCTGGCGCTGACACGCGTCAGTGAAGTAGTTTATTCCTACCCCAGTGGAATTTCGTTTTACCCTTACACGAAGCTGAGCTTTATTTCATTTATTCTCAGCATTGTTCTACTTCTCTTGAGTGTTGTTGTTGCTATAATCACGGAACCTTAAAATTTCTAGCAGAACAAAAGTACTCATGTTCTCAGTCGCCGATACTTTTTCCGGCGACTTTTTTGATCTTTTATATTCATCTCTTCTTTTTTCCTTCCCCCCATTTTCAGGGAATTTTTTGTAAAAACCCCTATAAACATTGACAAAATCACATTTTCGTGCTATAGTACGGGGTAAAAATTTTCGGCTTTTCCCATTTAATAAAGGGAAAAATCGATCTTTTTTGCGTAGACCCAAACTCTGGGTCACGTTCCTTACAACCTTTCTTCTCCCCCCTTCAACACATCCCCCTTTCCAAAAGAGGTTCCAATGTTCCCTTCCCTTCCCAGCTTCAGTATTCCCCAACGTGGCGGACTCCCGGATATTCCCAAGCGGAATGTTTCTGAGTGTCCAACATCTGAAAAAACTCTTCATGAAGTCGTGACCTATCGCCCAGACCTGCCGATTTACAGCAAAGCAGACGAAATCGTTCGCACCATTCTTGATTCCCAGACAACGGTTCTTGCTGCGCCTACCGGCAGTGGCAAGTCCACCCAGTTGCCACTCATGGCTCTGGATGCTGGACTGGCAAAACACGGCATGATCGGTGTGCTTCAGCCCAGACGTGTTGCTGCCCAACTGCTTTCTGAGTGGGTCGCAAACCTTCATGGAACACCTTTGGGAGATGTCATCGGTTACCATATTGGCGGCGTGCGTGAGTTCTTCGGACCCAACACGAGCGTCAAGTACATGACAACCGGCATTCTCCTGGGTGAGCTTCAGTCTGATCCGCTGCTTCACAAGTATGCGATGATCGTGCTAGATGAAGTCCATGAACGTTCAGTCGAAATCGACCTTGTCATGGCTCTGCTGCGACCCGTACTGCGTCAGCGACCGGATCTCAAGCTGGTCGTAATGAGTGCGACTCTGGATACGGAAAAGTACTCAAAGCACTTTGACAACGCTCCAGTGATTGAAATCCCTGGACGCCTATTCGATGTTGAAGTGTATTACGAGTCCAATCCTTGTTATTCGCTCCGCGCAACGCTTCAAGTGTGCGTGGACAAGATCAAGGACCTGATTGTACATGAGCGCGGTGACATCTTGGCCTTTCTGCCAGATGAAGCAACGATCCGTCAGGTTTGCAATGAACTGGAAGAGGCTCTTCCAAAGACAGTTCGTATACATGCTTTGTTTGGAAACCAGGACTCGGATGAACAAAAAGCGGTCTTTGTTGTGGATGGTCAGCGACGCGTGATCGTTGCCACCAACATCGCTGAGACCTCAGTCACGATCGACGGTGTACGCCATGTTGTTGATAGCGGTCTCATCAAACAGACCGTTTACATCAACTCGGCCATGAGTGCCCTACAAATTACGGATCATTCCAGGTCTGGTTGTGAACAACGAAGCGGACGTGCAGGACGCACGGCTCCGGGCATTTGTCACCGCCTGATGACTCGTTCTGAGTATGAAGATCGCCAGGGACACACCACGCCAGAATTGCTGCGTGTATCCCTCGATACAGTCCTGTTGCAAATGCGTTGCCTTGGATACTCCATGGAAAAGATCTTGGCCCTCGAGTTCCCTGATCCTCCCAGCGAGGAGCGGTGGCGCGAGGCCGAGGCTCGACTCCGGACCTTTGGCGCGCTCAATGAAAAGAATGAAGTCACACCTGATGGTCGTCTTCTGAATCGTCTCCCTGTGTCTCCCATGTTGGGTCGCATGATCCTCTCTGGGATTGCGCGAGGTTGCGTGAAAGAAATGGCTACAGTCGTGGCATTTGAAGCTGGACGCAGTGTAATGCTTCGTGGCAGAACAGAAGAGGACAGAATGTTAGCGAATACTCGGCAAGCGGCCTTCAAGCATCCGACTGGTGATGTTCTCACCTCTCTCAAGATCTGGCAGGCTTATCAGCAAGAACGTGATCGTGCAACTGCTTGGTGGAACTGGGCTAAGGAGAACTATTTGTCCTCCAGGGCTCTTTCAGAAATCGATCGGGCACAAGACGAACTGCTCTATCGGCTGGAACGGCTTGGAATCGAAATCACGTCCAACACAGACGAGACTGCGATCCGCAAGGCTGCGGCTTCTGGACTGATCGTGAACTTGTGCAAACGTAATGGACGATTTGATTATGTGTGGGCTCATGGCTCTGGCGTGTTCATTCACCCAGGCTCTGCCCTGTTTACCGGTGGTGGCGTGGAGCTTCCCCCTGAATTTATGGTCTGTAGTGAGATGGTACAAACCAGCAAGGTGTTTGCCCGTGGTTGTAGTGCGATTGAAACAGCGTGGATCGAAGAACTGATTCCGGCAAGCGAGCTTGTCGTAAAGTGGCGTGTGACATCAGGTATTCTCAGTACATACGATTTGGAGCTGAGTAAGACCGTGACCTGGCAAGGAATGGAGTTGCAAAGCACTCGTTGTTCTGAGGAGCTCCCTTGGGATGATAAGGATGCCTTGGCTTCAATCACGGGCCAGATTGCGGAAACGATCACTGGGATCGGTTATGGAACTGACAGGATTGTTGCAAATGTAGCTGCCCTCAGGCAAATCTGGCAGAAGATCATTGAAATTCGCTTTGGTGGAAGATCTCTGTACTGGATGGATCCTGTCGAGCGTGCTCCGATTATCCTTCAGCTCTGCATGAAAATCTCACCAC
>MGEY01000047.1:0-31049 GCA_001791615.1 Candidatus Uhrbacteria bacterium RIFOXYA2_FULL_40_9 | reverse complement strand
ACAGCAGGTTGCCGAACAGAAAGAGCAAATTCGTGCCCGCGCTGCCTACGAGCAGCAGATGCGTGATTTGCAAAATGCGCGAACGCAAGCTCAGGCCACGGCACGCGAACAGGAAATTCAAGACCTGAGAGAGCGCTATAAAGCCTTGGCGGAAAGCTTCCGAGCCTATGTTGGCCTGCTTGATATCGAAACCATACAGGCATACCACCGTGTTGGTCGGATGTTGCAAGGCGAAACTTACGGAAGAGTGTGGATTCAGCGCCCTCTGGAGTCTGTGGAATCGGCCCTTCGGGTCGCGCAGGCAAAGGCAAGCGAAAAACTGGCACTGACCACGATCATCTGGACCAAGCTGCGCGAGCAGTACCCTGTTTGTCCTCTGTGCGGTCAGGCTTGGGTGAGTGAAGGTCGTGTCCTGAAGTGTTCCAACGCGGACGGACATTCTCCTGCACGACTCGTTCCTCTGGATCCGGACAGTGGTGACAATGCGATTGCAGAAATTCAGACGGATCGTGGTGAATTTATCGCTCTGGTGGAACTGCGCAATGGACGAGTGATGATGAGTGTAGAAGTGGCGAATTCGCATCCTTGGGTGGGTAAGACCTTTTCGAAGGTTACCATCACCACCCTGCAGGCGATCTTGCCTCCTAAGCTTGCTGACCAGCATGATGAGATTGTTGAAAACCTGAGTGATCTACGAGAAATGCAGGCACAACATCTGGTTTTGCAAGAGCAAATGAAGAAGGCTCAGACAGAGCATGGATCCGGACAGGTGAAGGTGCTGAAGTTTGCCGGAAAGACTGATGATCTCGGTCGTCCGACGGCAGAAGAAGGCATCTACCAATACACTGTCCCGTTTGAAGAAATGCTTACTGTACAGAATGGCGGAACCTGGGTTTGCCGCTTGGGTGTGCGCAGTGGTCGAGACATCTCGGTACACCCGCTGTTCAAGATGGAAGTGATGGAGGAAGATATTGAAGAAATGAAGCAGTTGCTGCGGGAAAGCTATGAAGGCATTCCTGAAGTGCTTCTCTAAAAAACGTATTGAACTCCCTGGGCGGCATTGCTGCCCAGGGTTTTTCTTTTCATCCGTCACTTAGTGACACAATCCGTCACTAAGTGACGGATGAAAAAGCAGAAAAAATCGCTAACTTAAAAGACCAGCCCCACAAGGGACCGGTCTCTTTTTTTTCTTTTTCAGAAAAATTTAAATGCTGAATCGTACAAAACGACGAATCTGCATGTTCTCTCCTAGGATAGCAATCTGTTCTTTCAACAAACTTTCAATGGTCTTCTCTTCATCTTTGATGAAAAGTTGTTCAAGGAGAACTACTTCGCTATACCACTTATTCAACTTGCCTTCGACAATCTTTTCAATCACCTCTTCAGGTTTTCCTTCATGACGCATTTGCTCCACGAAAATTTCCTTCTGCTTTGCCACTTCCATCGCAGGAATCTCTTCTCGTGTCAGATATTGTGGATCAAGAGCACTCACATGCAAGGTAACATCATGACAAAAACTTTGAAAAGCTTCGTTGCGCGCCACAAAATCTGTTTCACAAAGAATTTCTACCATAGCTCCAAGTTTTCCTGTTGCATGCACGTAGGCATAAACTAATCCTTCTTTTGTAGCACGATCTGCTTTTTTTTCTGCTTTCGCTATTCCTTTTTTACGAAGTTCATCTGTGGCTTTTTCTAAATCGCCACCTGTTTCTTCAAGTGCTTTTTTTGCATCCATCATGCCAGCACCCGTCATTGCGCGCAGTTGCGCGACTTGTTTTGCATCAATTACCATAATGTTTCTTTGTTCCTCCCCTGCTTGTGATGCTTCTGAATACCGAACAAGCAAGACCCGGATACTCCGGATTGATAAAATTAATTGTGAGATGGTGTTTTTGCATTTCTTGGAGCTGTTTCTTCCTTCTTTGCCATGCGATTTTTTTGTGCTTCGGCATTTCCTGCTTTCACTGCATCGGAAATAACACGACACATCAATTCAATAGATTTAACCGCATCATCATTTGCCGGTATCACGTAATCTACAAAATTAGGATTCACATTTGTGTCGCACAAAGCCACTACTTTTGCTCCTACGTATTTTGCTTCTTCTAGGGCTGTTTTATCAACACGTACATCCAAAAGAAAAGCTACATTTGGCACACGTTCCATATTTTCAATTCCGCCAAGTTTCTTTTGCATTTCTTCAATTTCTCGATCAATAAGCAAACGCTCTTTTTTTGTATACTTTTGAAGTTCTCCTTTATCACGTTGATCTTTTAACATTTTCAAACGCTTTAGGCTTCGTTTAATTTGTGTAAAGTTTGTGAGGGTTCCTCCAAGCCAACGTTCAGTCACATAGGGCATGGAACACTCTGTTGCGTACTTCTCGACGATTTTCTTTGTTTGTTGTTTGGTTCCGACAAACAAGACACTTCCCCCACGAGACACAGCTTGCTTAATAAAAGTAGATGCTTCCTCAAGAGCCTTTTGTGTTTTCTCAAGATCAATCACATGGAAGCCACTGCGAGCCCCAAAAATATACTCAGACATTTTTGGATGCCAGCGAGAGGTTCGATGTCCGAAATGAACTCCGGACTCAAGCATCTCAACTAAGGTTGGGATCAAAGACATAGATGATTTTTTTCCTTTTACGACAGTGGAACGTTTGAACCCACTAGAAACCTAGCAGAGGATGTTCATCCGTTTTTTTCCACCTGATGGATTAATAAGAATACGCGCGAAAGTATAAAGAAAAGCAAAAGAAAAGTCAATAAAAAAACATGGCATCTCCAAAAGAGTAAAAACGATATCCTTTCTCAATCGCTTCTTGATAAGCGGTAAGGACGGCTTCCCTTCCTGCAAAAGCAGAGACTAAAACTAGGAGAGAAGATTTTGGAAGATGAAAATTTGTGATAAGAGCATCGACCATTTGGAACGTGTAACCTGGGGTAATAAAAAGATTGATCTCTCCAGAGAATCCTTCAGAACAAAGTGTTCCTCCACACTTCTGTGTAACTCCTTCTAAACAACGAACACTTGTTGTCCCAACCGCAATAATTCTTCGCCCTTCTTGTTTCGCTTGATGTATGCGCTGTGCCACTTCTTTTTCAATCTGAACAAATTCTGCATGCATTTCATGTTCTTCAATGGTTTGTGTTTTGATTGGACGAAACGTTCCTATCCCAACATGAAGTGTGACATATTCAATTTGTACACCCTTTTCTTGAATCTGTTTGAGTAAAGATTCTGTAAAATGAAAACCTGCTGTTGGCGCGGCCACAGACCCAACCTCTTTTGCATAAACAGTTTGATAGTGCTCAAGCGTTTCTGGAGTTTCTTTTACATAAGGAGGAATAGGAATCTCCCCATGGGTCTGAGAATAAGTGATGATCTCTTGTACTCCGAAAGGAAATCGTAAAATCACTCTACCATCTTTAGTTTTTTCTTTTACAATCGCTTCTAAATCATTAAACAGGATGTGATCTCCTACCCTCACATGTCGACCTGGTTTCAGAAGTGATTGCCATTCTTGTCCGTTTCCTTTCAATAAAAAAACTTCCACTTCATGATCGCGGACTCTGCCATATAAACGTGCTTTAAACACTTTTGTCTGATTCAAAACAAGAACATCTCCTGTGTGTAATTCTTGAATGATCTCAAAAAATAACCGATGTCTTCTCTCTCCTGTTTGTCGATTTAATAGAAGTAACTTTGAGTGATCACGTGGTGCCACCGAATGTTGTGCAATACACTCTGGAGGAAGATCATAATCAAAAAGAGAGATTGGTGTAGAAACATTCATATGTCCCCTATGATGACGGAAGTTTGCTCTATTGACAATAATCCTTTCTCTTGTTACACTTTCGCCCACAAAAACACCTTGTATGAAAAAAGCGATTCATCCAAAATATTTCGATCAGGCAACCATTACTTGTGCTTGTGGAGCCGTTTATACGATCGGATCAACCATGCCTGAAATTCAGGTAGAACTTTGTGCACAATGTCATCCTTTCTATACTGGAAAGCAAAAAATTCTAGATACTGCTCGACGTGTAGAAAAATTCCATACGCGTGCTGCAAAAAAAGAACAGACCGTAACAGGAAAGAAAGCAAAGAAGACCAAACGTGCTGCACAAAAAGAAAAGAAACAAAAAGAAGCTCCAGTAGAAAAATAGCAACCAAAAAACAAAGCACCCATGTTGAGGTGCTTTTTGTTATCCATTATGATAGAGGTGTATGAATATTCTCCAGGAACTCAAAAAACATGAAGAACAATCAAAAGAACTTGAATCTCAACTTATGGATCCAAGTGTCCTTTCTCATCCAGAAAAATTACGAACGATAAATGAAGCCTTTGCTGATGTTCGAGAAATAGTAGCTTTAGGAGAAGACTATCAAAAAAAACAAATAGAACTTGAGGGTGCCAAACAAACTCTTGAAGAAACAAACGATCCGGAAATGATTGAACTTGCTGAACAAGAAATTCAAACTCTTGAGAAAGAAGTTTCACGGTTGGAAGAACAGGTTATTTTACTCCTTGTTCCCCCAGACCCACTTGATAAAAAAAATACGATTGTGGAAATTCGTGCCGGAGCTGGTGGAGATGAATCTGCTCTTTTTGCGACAGAGCTTTTTCGTTTATACAACCGCTATGCAGAACAACAAGGATGGAAAACAAAAATTATTTCTTCGAGTCAAAACGATTTAGGAGGATTTAAAGAAATGATTTTCTCTATAGAAGGAAAAAATGTGTTTAGCAAATTGAAATATGAAAGTGGAGTACACCGTGTTCAACGAGTTCCAGAAACAGAAAAACAGGGGCGTGTACACACTTCCACAGTCACAGTAGCAATTCTTCCAGAGGCAGAAGAGGTCGATCTAAAAATTGATCCAAAGGAGTTAAAAATTGAAGCCACAACTTCCACTGGAGCTGGCGGGCAAAGCGTCAACACCACTTATTCAGCTGTGCGCATTATCCATATCCCTACTGGTTTGATTGTGTACTGCCAAGAGGAACGTTCACAAAAACAAAATAAAGAACGAGCGATGTCTATTATGCGAGCGCGACTCTTTGCTCTTGAACAAGAGCGCTTGCACAAAGAACGGGATGAAGCCCGTCGTGGACAAGTTGGAACTGGTGATCGATCAGAAAAAATTCGTACTTACAATTTTCCTCAAGATCGGATCACTGATCACCGTATCAATCAAAACTTTCATGGCATTCCACAAATCATGAGTGGAGATCTTGATCCCATCATTACAGCTCTTAAACTTGCTGAACTTGAAAAAAACATGAGTGGATAATCTCTCCTCTATGACCATCGTGGAAGCGCTTAAATGGGCATCAGAACAATTACAAACGAATCTAAAAGAAACTAATAAATCTCCCATGCTTGATGCCGAGCTTCTTCTTTCGTTTGTTTTAAAAACCACAAAGACAAATTTATTTGCTCACATAAATGAACCTCTTTCCTCAGAACAGTCAGATCAATTCACTCAACTTATTATACGCCGCCTCACACATGAACCTATTGCGTATCTCCTCGGAACAAAAGCTTTTTATGGTCGTGAGTTTGAAGTTAATTCTTCGGTCCTTATTCCCCGACCTGCTACAGAACTGATGATCGAACAAGCGATTTCTTTATGTAAAGATTCTCCTCCAGAAACTACTTTTTTTCTTGATGTTGGAACAGGATCTGGAGCCATTGCGATTACTCTTGCAACAGAAACAGCCATCTCTGTCATTGCAACGGATATTAGCAAAGAGGCCATTGAGGTAGCTAAACGAAATGCCCTAGCCCATCATGTGGACCAAAAAATTGATTTTCGCCAAGGGGATCTTCTTGAACCTATTCTCCTAATTCTTGAAAAATTGAAAAAACATAAAACAGATTGCCCAGATCAAGTGATTATGGATGAAATTATTCTTTGTGCGAATCTTCCTTATCTTTCAGAAACTCAATGGGAAAAAACCCAACTAAATGTTCGAGAACATGAACCACGTCTTGCCCTAGAAGCTGGATCAGAGGGGCTTGATTATTATGAAAAACTTTTTCAACAAATTAAAAAACATCGATCTCTTTTTCCAAATCATCTAACAACATTGATAGAGATTGATCCCTCACAAGTCACCAGAGCTATTGATTTGATTTATGAATCTTTCCCTAGCAGTTATCCGGAAATCTATCAAGATTTAGAGGGTCATAACAGACTGATCGTCACTCATCTCTAAACAAACAAAAATCAGGCATACCTGATTTTTTATAAAACAACTCATTGTTATTCAAATGTCAGTATCTCTTCATTTGGGACAACTTCTATCCAAGTGATCCCTGCATTCATTTCTATTTCCTCTCCCTCTTTTGTGTAAAACATTAATCTTTCACTCAAAGAAGGTTTTTCCCAGATAGCTTCTTGCATCAGGCCATCTTGAAACACAAAAGCATTTCCTTTTCCAATCGTTCTCACAGATCGACGTCCTATTTCATCAAGTATTTCCACATCTGTCACGATAATAGCAATATTGTCTGCAAAAATTTGATCTTCACTTTCCATCGTGTGAGGTATTCCTTTTTGGAAACGTGAATATCGCATGAGTGAAGAATCGAATTCCCAACTCACCAAATTCCAATCATAAATGGAAAAATCAATACTCACCCCAACTATTTTCTCTGGAATAATGACTTGAGAATCTTTAAAATGCCAGAGTCCATACAAAATGTTTGGAACACGATCTCTCCCCTCATAATAAGCTAGAGCCTCTGAAAGCAAATCTGTTGAAGTATACACATTATGAGGAGCGTTTCGGTTGCTTGATCGCCAAAAAAAATCATCATTCCAATATTGATTTAGATCAAATGTTCCATCTGTTGCGATTTGATCAAGAGCCTCGGGAGAGCCGCCAACATGAGTATACATTGCATCAAGCTCGTGTGCCCAATCCACATAATAAGAACGTGCAGAACGTACAGGACCAATTTTCTCTACCTCTTGATCTTCAGAATAAAATGCAATCATACGACTGATCCCTGCTTCCACTGGGGCTTCAATAACAAGAAAAGCTTGATCTAAACCTGCTTGAGGACGTGCATCAATATGATTCTCAATCATGACTCCATAAACATGTGGAAGTTCTATGACTTCTTCATATCCCCAAACTCCTGTAAGAGGATGCCGAAATAAATCTTCTGGCTCCTTTTCTGAAGAAGTGTTTTCTTCTGTTTGTGAAAAAAGCATTGTTTCACTGAGATAAGGAAGGCTAAAAATAAACATCATCGCAAGCAAAACCACGATGGCACTTACGATGATGTGTTTATTTTCAATCTTTAAAATTGTCCTCCCTTTTTTCTTTGACATGAATGAGCCCCATTTAGGCTTGCCCTTCTTTTTCTTCTGTTGATTCTTTCTTTTCTTCAGCAGGAATAATTTCTGTTGCCACTTCATCAAGGGCTTTCATTTCTTCTTCAGAACGCGGAGCACTGATCACGACAAGAGTTCGATCAGCTTCATCTAAAATTTCAACTCCTTCTGGAAGATGAAGATCTCGAACATGAACAGAATCTGTTAATGTTTCCAATTTACTCAAATCAATCTCCACCTTTTCTGGTAATCTGTCTGGAAGACAACGAATAGTAATAAAGTCGCGAGTTTTAATCAGAGTACCTCCCAAAGCTTTTACCGCAGGGGATTCTCCAATAAATTCAAGTTCAATATCAACTTCCATTGGTTTTGTAAGATCAATGACACGAAAGTCTGCATGAATCACTTCATTGAGAAGTGGATCAAGCTGATAGTCTTGAATAATAACTTTCAATGTTTCTTTTCCATCGATCACGAGGTCAAAGAGTGAACTCTCTCCTTCCTCTTGATAAAGACGCACAAACTCATTGCGATCAATAGTCAACATCTTTGGGTCGATCCCTGCTCCGTACACAACGGCAGGAACAAGACGTTGTCCTCGAAGCTCATAAGTCTTACGTCCGCGGATTTCACGTGTTTTTGCTTCTAACATAGATAAAATAAAAATTCTTGAATCGGTCGCTATTGTGCGGAATTTCTGTAAAAATGTCAATGCAGACCCTGTGGGTCTGCGTTTTTCCTTTAGATTAAGAGTTTTTCTTCTCTTTTGATACTCTTTTTACTTTTGTACTCTTGTAATTCTTTACAACTTTCTTTTCCATTAATTCCTTCCATGCCCCTGTATAAAAATAGGTGTGAGAAGAAATCACATCATCAAGAGTAATTTGAGATCCAGACTGAAACTTCACCACATCTTCAAAAGAAAGATCAGTCATCATTCCTACGGAACTCACCCCTGAAGCGTTTGTTTGAACAAGAGCAAGAATGGCATTGTGACATTTGCGACAGGTCATATGTACCAAACAGTGATTCCCTTCAATCTCAAGAATCTTTGCTTGCATGGAATGTTGTTTTGTTTCACAAATCGGACAAAACGATAGAATTTGTAATCGTTCATGCCAAAAATCTGAAAAAGGAGAAAGTGATGACGACATAGAAAAAATCAATTACCTTTCATGTTGATCATACCACATTCGCGACCTCAAGAACAAAAAGAAGATTGAGACAAATGTTTAGATCGAATCACACTGCTTTGGATCACACCAAGCATAGAAAGAAACAAAATCAATGAACTTCCTCCATAACTTACCATGGGCAATCCTAAACCTGTCACTGGCAACATTCCTAAATTCATTCCCACATTCACCACAAATTGAAGAAAAATACTTCCTCCCATAGCCAGAACAAAATAAAGAGCAAAATCATCTCTTGCTCGCTTTGCAGTCGTGAGAATTCTCCAAAAAAGAAGAGAAAAAGTAATAAACACAATAGAAACGCCGACAAATCCCAATTCTTCAGCAATCACGGCAAAAATAAAATCCGTTTGGCTTTCTGGAAGAAACTTTAATTGACTTTGTGAACCAAACCCCAAACCACTTCCATACGATCCTCCAGCCCCCACAGCAATAACGGCTTGTGTGACGTTATAACCTTCTCCGAGAGGATCTAAAGAAGGATCAAAAAAGGTGGCAATGCGAGCCTGTTGATAATCTGCTAAAAGAAAGAACCATGCAAAAATGCCAAACAAAATCGCACAGAGTGTTAAAAAAAGAAAATGTTTCCGTTGAATTCCTGCAAATAAAACAACGACAAACCAAATCCCGATCAGTAACATGGCAGAACCAAAATCTGGCTGCAAAAGTGTGAAGAAAACGGGAACCCCTGTAATGGCCATAGTTTCAAGAATTTCTCGCACACCAAAAAGTCTCCGTGCTCGTTGACTGCAATATGTGGCAAGAGCGATTGCCAAAGCTAACTTCATAAACTCTACGGGTTGAAAACCAAACGGACCGAGATTGTACCATCCGGTTGTTCCACGAATGGTCGAACCAAAAAGCAATACCCCAATCAACAAAAGCAAACCAATGACATACAACAAAACACTGTAATTCTGAAGAAGACGATAATTGTAATACGCAAAAAAAGAATAACATCCTAAACCAATAACAAGTGCGATGAGTTGTTTCTTGATGTTTAAAAATCCTGCAGTTTCTTGAGAAAGCTCCACAGAATAAATAGCAGCGAGCCCAAACATGACTAAAACAAGCATGGTTGTAAGAAGCCACCAATCATTGGAACGAAAATAGTTTGTATACTTTTCCAACATAATCTGATTCAAATCATAACGAGCTTAAACAAAAATGTCACCTTTTTAAAGAGTGACCTTATTTTTGTTTCTTTTTTTATTTTGTCTGTCGATCTAAACTTTGCTTCCCTTCCAAAGATTTGTAAACATCTGGATCAAAAATGTTTATTTCTGGAATAATTTCAATCTTGCTTGTTGACGGCACAAGACCAAACCAATTCACCACAACCTCTTGTGAATCTCCTGCTTCCAAGGAAGAAAGCGTCGTACACGTAACTCCAACAACACTTGTCCCCCTCCACAAAACCACATAAAAGACAGGATTATAAAAACTAAAAGCCCCTTCGTTTGTCACAGTAAAAGAAATGCGTCCAATTGTTTGTTCGTTCAAAACAAAGCTTGGATCAAAAACTTCGTCTTCTATCACAAGCCGAAATCGATCTTCAAACCAATCGGGATAATTCCCCACAACAAGATGATCAAGACGATGCCAATGAATATTCTCAATCTCAACCTCGGCAAAATGAAGTGGGTTTGAAGAAGCCACAGAAAGCGCGGTCACAGGTTTTTCTTCTCCAGGAAGAATAAAACTGGTTCCTGTTTCTTCTTGATCCCCTGAAGCAAACCGATAATCAAACTCTGCCCACCAATCCCAGTTTGGATTTATAACCGTGGTATAAAAATCGTATTTGCTATCTCCAAGAGAAAACACCCGCACTGAAGAAGTCTCTAAATTCTTTGCTGCTTCAGAGGTTGTATATGCATGTAGATCTTCTTGCCCATACGCAACCATTTCTGCAACCGCATACTGCTCTTTGTCATAGCTTACGACAAATGCATCAAGATAACTCCAAACAACAAAGAACAAAAGAAAAATATCAAAAGCAATAAAGAGTCCATAGCCGACCCTTCGAAGAAACACGCGGTGTTCAACCCACCAAAGAGAAAGTCGATATTCTCGTTCGTATTCTTTCTCTTGTTCTAAAAGAAGTTTCTGATCCTCCATATAGAAATAGTATAGCATGCGTATTTGTTTTTCAGGAGAAAGAGGTGGGGAAAATAATCGACAAGACCCATGGATCTTTTCCTAAAATGATGCTATTCTAGAAGCGTTATTTGAACGTCAGACGAGAGTCCTGACCTGTTTCTATTCAACCTATTATGCCGAAAACAAAAGAAAAAAAGCCAGTCAAAAAAGCACCAAAAAAATCTACTTCAGAAAAAAACGATTATGGGGCAAAACAAATCCAAGTACTTGAAGGGCTTGAACCAGTCCGAAAACGCCCAGGAATGTATATTGGATCAACAGGAACTACAGGACTCCATCACCTTATTTGGGAAGTCATGGACAACTCTTTTGATGAAGCCATGGCCGGATATGGAAATGAAATCACCCTTTGTCTACTTCCAGACAATATGGTTTCTGTGGAAGATCACGGACGTGGAATCCCTGTTGATATTCACCCTCAATTCAAAAAATCCGCTCTTGAACTTGTCATGACTAAACTCCATGCAGGAGGAAAATTTGGAGGTGGAGGATATAAAGTCTCTGGAGGTCTTCACGGTGTTGGTGTTTCCGTGGTTAATGCCCTTTCCACCTATGTTAAAGCTGAAGTCAAACGTGATGGAAAATTGTGGATGCAAGAATATGCACAAGGTCGACCAAAAGCAAAAGTCAAACCTTTAAAAAGCATTAAAGGCACTGGAACGACAATTACCTTTCAACCCGATGCTTCTATTTTTGAAACAACGGAATTCAACATAAAGACAATTATTAGTCATTTGCGCCAACGAGCTTATCTTACAAAAGGGGTTAAATTGATCATTAATGACCAAAGGGAAAAAGGAAAAGAAAGTACATTCATCTTTTATTTTGAAGGAGGAGTGGCTTCTTATGTCAAACATCTCAACCATGGAAAACAGACAAAACATCCAAATGTTTTCTACATACTCAAACATGATGAAGAAAGCAATATTGACGTCGAAATCGCTCTTCAATACATAGAAGAATATTACGAATCTGTTCACTGTTTTGCCAACAACATTATCAACCCAGAGGGTGGAATGCATTTGGTGGGATTCCGTAGTGCTCTCACACGTGAACTCAATAACTATGCACGTCAAAAAGGCCTTTTGAAAGAAAAAGATGTTAACCTTTCTGGAGATGATGTTCGTGAAGGATTAACCGCAATCATTAGTGTTAAAATTGTTGATCCACAATTTGAAGGTCAAACAAAAGCAAAACTTGGAAACCCAGAAGCACGTACAGCTGTAGAGTCTGTCTTTGGAGAAGCAATCAAAATCTATTTAGAAGAACATCCTCGTGATGCAGAAGCGATTATTGGGAAATGTTTAATTGCCGCTCAAGCTCGACGTGCGGCGCGTGCAGCTCGAGAAACTGTTTTACGAAAAGGAGCGTTTGAAGGATTGACCTTACCTGGAAAATTAGCTGACTGCTCCTCACGTGATCCTGAACGTTCTGAGCTTTACATTGTAGAGGGAGATTCTGCTGGTGGTAGCGCGAAACAAGGACGTGATCGAAAAACGCAAGCCATCCTTCCGCTGCGCGGAAAGATTTTAAACGTTGAACGTGCTCGTTTGGATAAAATGCTTGCTAATAATGAATTGAAAGCATTGGTGATCGCCCTTGGAACAAATATTGGAGAAGGGTTTTCCATCGAAGGTTTAAGATATCATCGTGTTGTTATCATGACTGATGCAGACGTAGATGGTTCTCATATCCGCACCCTGTTACTCACTTTGTTCTTCCGTTATTTCCCAGACCTTATCACCAAAGGACATATCTACATTGCTCAGCCTCCGCTTTTCCGCATTCAAATTGGAAAAAAAGCAGAGTACGTTTATACAGAAGAAGGAAAAGAGGCTGTGATTGAAAAAATGACAAAAGAAGCTGGACAGAAAAAAACACATAAACAGGAAGAAAAGAAAATGATGGAAGAAACGGAAGAACCCAAAGAAGGCGAACCAGAATCTGAAACAGAAGAAATGGAAGTGAGTGGAGTTAAAGTAAACATTCAACGATATAAAGGTCTTGGAGAAATGAATCCAGAACAACTCTGGAATACCACCATGAATCCAGAAACACGTGTAATGAAACGAGTCACGATCGAAGATGCTCAGAAAGCAGAAGAAATTTTCGACATTCTCATGGGATCAGATGTTGCCCCAAGAAAACGTTTCATCCAAACACATGCAAAAATGGTCAAAAATCTAGATGTTTAATTCCACAAAAAACAGCATTAAAATGCTGTTTTTTTATTGTGGTTATCCTCCCCTTTCCTCTTGTCAAAATATCGGAAATGGCATATAGTATTTGCGTTGCCCCTCAAAAGGGGTTTTTAAAAATCTTTCATTATGGAATCATCAAGCCAAAAAAGCCTTATTTCTGGACTCTTTCAATACTTCCGAGACGCAAAATCCGAGGTAGGAAAAGTCACTTGGCCTTCTAAAAAAGACACCATGAAATATTCTATCCTTGTGATTGCGATCAGTGTCATTATTGCGGCTTTTTTTGGAGGACTTGATTGGGTACTTAATCTAGGAGTTCAAGAACTTATTACTCTTGTTTCCTAAATCTAAACCCGTTCTCACTTTATTCATATAAGATTCCAAAATACTTGGAATCGATGGAGGAAACCTTATGGCAAAACAGACAGCAAAACACGGACGTCGCTGGTACGCAATTCACACCTATTCTGGGTATGAAGAAAACGTTGCAGAAAATCTTCTTCAACGCATTGAAACCATGGACATGGAAGACAAAATTTTTAGTGTTCTTGTTCCAAAAGAAAAAAAAATCAAAATCAAAAACGGAAAAAGAAAAACGATTGAAGAAAAGATTTTTCCAGGATATGTGCTTGTGGAAATGATTGTAACCGACGATTCTTGGTACGTGGTGCGCAACACCCCAAACGTTACAGGATTTATCGGAGCAGGAACAACTCCAACCCCTATTGCCCTAGAAGAAGTAGAAGCTCTACAAAAACGAATGGGAATTGAAGAACCTGAATACACCCTTGATATTGAAATGGGATCCCCTATTGTCATCACAGATGGACCATTCAAAGATCAGCAAGGAAAAGTGAGTGAAATTGATCAAGAACGTGGAAAAATCAAAGTACTTGTTTCCATGTTTGGTCGAGAAACCCCTGTGGAATTAGATTTCTTACAAGTCAAAAAGATTTAACCTTTTTAATAGCCGTGGTTGCTCTCTTTGAGGGAATCCACTTAAAAAAATTGCTATGGCAAAAAAACTCGTTACTCAAATCAAGTTACAAATTCAAGGAGGAGCTGCAACTCCAGCCCCACCAGTTGGACCAGCCCTTGGTCAACACGGTCTGCCTATTGGAGATTTCGTCACACAATTTAATGCGGCCACACAAGAACGTCGAGGAGAAGTTGTTCCTTGTGTAATCAATGTTTATAGTGATCGAACATTCGATTTCATCACGAAAGTTGCTCCTGCTTCTGAACTTATCAAACAAGCAGCGGGAATCAAAAAAGGTTCAAGTAAACCTCTGACAGAAAAGGTGGCAACTATTACAACAGATCAACTTCGAGCGATTGCAGAAAAGAAAATGCCTGATCTCAACACAAATGATGTAGAACAGGCTATGAAAATCATGGCTGGAACAGCTCGACAAATGGGGGGACAAATTAAATAATTATTTTCGTGGGAGCCTTCATAAAGGCGCCTGAACCACAATAAGTATGCCAAGTAAAAGAACCAAGGAATTGAAAGAAAAATTTGATAAAAAGAAAATCCATTCTGTTGATGAAGCAGTAAAGCTTGTCAAAGAAATGGCCACGAGTAAGTTTGATGAAGCGATTGAACTTCATGTCCAGCTCGGGATTGATCCAAAAAAGAGTGATCAACAAGTCCGTGGAACCATCTCTTTTCCTCATGGGATTGGAAAAACAAAACGTATCGCTGCCTTCGTTGATCCTAATAAAGAAGCTGAGGCAAAAGAAGCTGGTGCAGATATTATCGGAAATGAAGAATTCATTGCTGAAATGGTACAAAAAGGAACAATTGATTTCGATGTTGCTGTTGCAACTCCAACCATGATGCCAAAACTTGCAAAGCTCGCACGATTCCTTGGACCTCGTGGTCTGATGCCTAACCCAAAGACCGATACCATGAGTCCAAATGTGAAAAAAATGATCGAAGAACAAAAAGCAGGAAAAGAAAGTTACAAAAACGATGCAACAAGTAATATTCACCAAGTGTTTGGCCGAGCTTCCATGAGTGAAGAACAACTTAAAGAAAATCTCAAAGCCTTGACTGATGCCATTAAACGATTGAAACCGGGTTCCTCAAAAGGAATTTATCTCAAAGGAGCTTCTGTTGCTTCTACTATGGGTCCTGGAATCAAAGTCGACATTTCCTAAAAACAAAAAAGCACCCTTCCCGCACGGGAGGGTGTTTTGTTTTCGTAAAGAATATCAAGACGGAGCAGATATTCCAGAAAGAATTGATTTGCCGACACTGAGCATTTCCTGACATCGATCTTTCTGATCCTCACAAAGAGACGTGATTTTGCTGGCACTCATTTCAAAGACAAAACCAAACTTTTTCTGAAGATGTTCTTCCATTCGCTCCAACGTCTCTTCATCAGAGGCATATTCTTTGGAGGCAATGGAGTTGCCCAAAATTTCATCCTTAGCCTTTTCAAGCAGATCAAAGACTTGAAGATCAGCAAATAGCCCCAGAAGGAATCGAGAAAGAACAGCATCCTCTGTTCCAAGATATTCCCTTACAAACTGCCGAACCGTCATTTCTCGATTGAGCACACGCTCATACAGTCGCGCTTGCTTAACCAAATAGACGATTTGCTCACGGAACTGATTCTGTTGTTCAAGCCCTCCGATTTCTACAGAAGTCACTCCCAAAGGTGTGCCATATCCAAAACGTCTCAAAAGGACAATAAGGAGATGGAGCTGAGCAGGATCGTACTGACCATTACGAACGCGTACAGCCGCATTGGCAACAACTTGCAAAAACTCAACCAAATCAACGCGAGGATCTTTTTCACCTTTCCCTGTATTCATGGACTTACTCCTTTTTTTGGGGAAGGAAGATCGTTTGAACGAGAAGGAACAAAACCAACAGAAAGTGGATCCAGACCCAATGCGTGGCAGATCCTGGCAATAAGATGGATATCTGAACGTGTCCTGCTATTCTCGCAGTCTCTGACCTGCTCAATGCTCATTCCAGTCTTCTGGGCAACCTGATGTTGATCCAAATCACATTCATAGCGACGCTGGCGAAGAGAATTTGCTGGCTCAGCGTGATTGCGTACAATAATGGCACATCCGTATTCAATGGCCTCTTCTAGTTTCTTTAGGCCAAAAATGCGAAGAGCATCCTGAGAGGACATCACAAGTCCTGTTGCTCCCTCTGTGAACACGGCCAGATGATCCTGATCACGGACCCATTTACGACTAGTCGACTTTGCACAAGCTTCCGGGGTCGCTCCCCGAGCATCTGGACCAAAAACGTAAATAAAATCAGCAGGGGTTTGGCAGGCCTGTGTGGTAACCGGTGTAGCAGTGCTCATGTGTGGCTCCTTGAGGTAAGTGTAGAGGCGAACGGCTGTTCGCCCTTCTGAGGTTGTGGGTGAAGGTGAAGATAAAAAGAACAGTGAAACACCGTACGCGAAAATGGGTAAAACGTCAATCCCTTATGCTTGCGAACCCACAAAAAACCCGTTATCCTTTCTTTATCCTCTCTTTATTCATGAATCTCTTTTTTATGGCCGTTTTGACTCGAAAAGAAATTATCGAAGCCATTCAAACAAAAGCCATTACTTTTTCTCCGACGATTGATCAATTCCAACTTCAACCTCATGCCATTGATCTACGTCTTGGCTACAAATTCCTTATTCCTCGTAATTGGACTGTGGATGAAAAAGGACGTCAAGCTATTACAGTGTCTATTGATGATGCCTCTATTCACCAAGAACAGTTTGATGAAGTACAACTTCAACCAGGTCAATGCTTTGATCTTCTTCCGAATGAATTCGTGATTGCAACATCTTTAGAACGAATTGAAATGAATGCTCCAAACCTCATGGCAATCCTATTTCCTCGCACTTCCACAAATCGAAGAGGGATCAATCTTTCCCTTTCAGGTATTATTGATACGGGATATAAAGGCAATCTCATCTTCCCCATGAAAAATGAAGCAGGAAACCAAGTGATTCGTATTTTTCCAGGAGAACGTATATGCCAAGTTATTTTTCAAGAATTAACCACAAAACTTTCACAAAAAGAAGCCAATCTTCATGGGTTAACAGTTGCAAAATATAGTGATGTTGGATCATCTGCTTTCAAACTAGATAAAGAGGACGAACGTAAATTATTGATTGAAGGAAAGTTAGATGAATTAAAAAATCGATTCAGCACCTAAACTCTGAAAACAAAACAAGGCTCAAAAGCCTTGTTTTTTGATTTTTCCCTTGTTTTACCATTGACAAAATAAGATTTTTCTATTATCGTAGAATGTTTTTTGCGCTCCTTCTACCCCCCTCAGGAGACATCCAAATGTCTGCAGACAACATCCTTCTGTGCATCAAGTCCCCTCGTCGTGATGATAAAGGATTCGAGTGGCACGTAATGGACGCTAGTTTCTCTTCTTTCTGCTACGAGGATGACTGGAAGACCGGCGAGCTCTGTGACACCCTGATCATGCAATTGCGCACGATCGGATGGGACATCGTACGATTCGACACAGAAGAAAAAGCTGATGCCTTCTGCGATTGCTATGTCGCTGAGAACATCGTCGAATACGGCTGTTCCAATGCCACCTTGCAATTCCCATGGCCCACAGAGGAGGAATTCAAGGCTACAGAAGCTCGGTGGGAAGCAGATCGCCCTCGCCGTGAATTGACCATGGAAATCCTTGCACTCAAAAACAGACTAGACAGTTTGAGAACAATCGAAATTCCTTGCGCGCTTATCAGGCTCGAAGCGGATCAAAAGATGAAAGAGGACCCTGATTGGGCGGACATCATCGATGATTTGATTGCCACGGAAAATGAACGATTGGTGACACTGCGAGAATTGTATCGCAAGCTCTACATTCAGTGGAGTCATCTTGTTCGAACACTCTACAAGCTGGCTCTAAAAATCCCCGTGGATCACATGGCTGTTCTGCACGATTGCTTCCTTTAATCCATTTTTAGATATCTCTTTCTTAGACCGGTCCCGCCCTTGTGCGGGACTTTTTCGTTTATAATCTTATCCGTCACTTAGTGACGGATTATGTCACTAAGTGACGGATTATGCTCCTCCCTGGGCTAAAGCCCGGGGTTTCCTGGTATAAAAAAACAGGCTTTTTGTCAATGATTTGCCTGTTTATTTTCTTTTATAACTGAATCAGGACATTCTTGAGCATGCGCGCGGCTTGATCCAAATCCTCATATTCCACATGATAAACCACAGATGGATGATCGTGAAAAAATCGCTTAACTCCCAAATCCTTCTGAGATAATAGCACAATGGGTTTTGCCAACCGATGAGCAACTAAAAGCTCGCTCATCAAATCGAAAGACACAGTAGAAACGTCAATAATGATGACCTCTTGGTCAGATAAGTGACGATGGAGCTGTTCAAAGTATTGTCGTTCATCTCCCCCATCTAAAGAAAAGTCTGAAAAAATAGCTTCACATCCAATTCCCTGACAGACTTCCGATATAAGCAAAGCAAGCTTCTCATCTTTTGATCCAATATGGACATAGGCTTTTTTGATTGATGGTTCCAAATAAGGTGCATGAACTTTTTCTCGTGTAAACAATTCATCTGCCCCTTCTGGCAAATACACGTTACGAATTCCTGCCTCAATCATTTTGTCCCAACAGGGCTGACAACACCACCAATGACCATACATATAAAGATCCGCCCCTTCTGTTTCTATTCCTGCCTCATGCGCAACATCAATCACCATTTGTTCTGCATGCCCAGGATTGTTGTGAAGTCCACAAAGATCATATCCTTCCCCACTTGGACATTCATGCACAATACGTGGACAAATATGGATAAGATGAGATCCACGATTATATCCATTCCCTGCACTCGCAATAACCTTTCCATCTTTCACAAGCACAGCCCCATTAGGCCAAATAGGATCCCCAGCACGCTCTGCTCTAGCCCTTTGGGCCTCTTGCATAAATGGATGGCTTTCTGGCACAAAAAGGAATGTACGCCCTTCTGGAAGGTAAGGATAATTTGGCATATTAGGCTTGTTCCTCTGGTAATTTCCAATCACCTTGACTCATTCGATTTGCTCCTTTGACATGCCAGTCATGAGGATTGGTTTCATAAATTTGTTCAAACAATTTTTTTGCGGTTTCTGTATAAAGTTTATGTGCATAAACCGCATTTTTGCGCATAGGATAAAAATCATCTCGCAATTTGTGCCCACGTGCATATTGTTCTTGCAGTTCCAAATCGACCTCAAGATTGTCTGCATCTTTCACGATCTTTGCTTCTAGTGATTCTCGCACTTCATATTCTTCCCACAAAGCCTTAAATTCATCTGCAAAAGCGACTCCTTCAAGCATATCTTCCAGCGCTTTTTCTTCTTTTCGCTCAACATATAGGCGTGTGACATAATGAACATCTGAAGCCCGACTTTCTGTAATATCATGAACAAGAGCCATTTTTGCGATCTTTCCTGTGTCTCCCCCTTCGTACTTAGCAATCATAAGAGCGATCCAAGTAACTCGAAGTGTATGCTCTGCCAAGTTTGCAAAATCCGCGTTCAAAAACTGAATCCACGCGCGAGGAATAAATCGCAAAGTACCAATTTCATAAAGAAAATCAACTTCTCGTTTCATGGTCATACAGAGGGAATGCGATAATGGAGTAAAAGAGTTTGTTGGTTCAAAGGTTTTACTGATACAAATTCTAAAGAGAAAAAAGGACAATCTGTCAAAAGTGGAATGCCTTGACCAAAAAGATAAGGTTCAACCGTTAGAAAAAGTTCATTCACAAGGCCTTCTTTTAAAAATTGAGAGTACACAGAGGCTCCTCCAGCAATCAAGACAGAAGAAAAACCGTCTTTCTCAACCTGCTTCAAAACATCTTGTAATAATCCTCCGGTAAAAACGATTCCTTTTTTGGAAACTTGAGAATCAGGATTTTTTGTCAAAACATAAATCGTTCGATCTTTCAAAGGTCGTCCAATAGTTTGATACGTGGTCTCTCCCATAATCAAAGCGCCGATCTCTTTACTTTTTTCTACAAAAAATCGGACATCCTCTTTTGAAGTCCAATCCGTGGAGTTTTGTTCACGCGACTGTGCAATTTTTCCATCCACAGAAATAGCTGCAAGTAAAATCACTTTCATAAGTATGGCTTTAAAGGGCTATTTGCATCCGTTCAACTGAAGGAGCTGGATGATATTGTGCTTTAAACATTTGGAAAAGCTCTTCAACAAGTTGTTCATCTCCTTGAAGCGCTCGTTGAAAACTTTGTTCAGGAAGACGACAATAGATCTCTTCATGCGTATGTTCTTCTCGTTCAAGCAAGGCTTCAAGCTGATCAAAATGATTACTGTAAATATGTGCATGAGAAATGGAAATCGTAAGTTTTCCCACAGCAACCCCAAGCTCTTGAGCAATCATAGCTTGAAGAAGGGCAAAACCGGCAGTGTCATGAGGATTTCCAAGCATCATATCGTTTGAACGAATCACTAGATGAAGATTGAGTTTATCCCCAATAATATTTGCTACCCAAGTAAAAGGACAAGGAACATTTTTCTTTTTTGCTGAGCGTAAACCATCTGAAGCAGGATCCCACATCACTACAACGGCTTGGCGTGAAGAGGGTTCTTCTCGTAAATGTTCCACAAGATCAATGAGTTGATCGCGCCCAAAATGAACACGCCAACGATGCCCGTAAGCAGCTTCCACTGTGCCATCTTCTTCGGCAAAATCATCCCAAATCTTTGTAAACTTCCTTAAAAAACTTAAATGTTTCTCTCCAGTAATCATCCACACGACTTCTGCGCAAAAAAGCTTCACAGGAATCTTGCGCAAAGTAAGAAGAGGAAACCCTTTTGAAGGCTCAATATTATAGGTATATCCGGGTACGGCTTTTGTATGAACTCCCGTACGCTGAGAAAATAAATCCTCTCCTTCAGAATAAATGTGATGGAGTGTATCACGATAAAGCCGATCAAAAGTTGTCATAAGAAAAAAATCACTCGTTATCACCCACAAGCTTACCAGTTCCTGAGCTGTGTTTCCACCCATGCCTTCTTACGGTAAAATAGGCACATCTCTTCAAACCTGTGGATGAAATTTTCTTTTCTTTGTCTAATCATCAAAATTGTTTTCCCCTTTTTTGTTATTCAATTTATTCGGATCCATAGGAAAACTCTGTTATAATAGGATTATGCAAACACAAGGTAAACTTATTGTGATTGATGGAACTGATGGCTCAGGGAAAGCCACACAAACACGTCTTCTGGTTGAACGTCTTAACCAAGAAGGATTTACTGTTGAAACTATTGCCTTTCCACAATATGGGAAAAAAAGTTGTGGATTAGTAGAAGAATATCTAGAAGGAAAATACGGAGGAGCAGAAGAAATTGGTCCTTACCGAGCTTCAATCTTTTATGCAGTTGATCGCTACGATGCGTCTTTTCAAATTCATGCATGGTTAGCGGAAGGAAAAATTGTAATTGCTGATCGTTATGTGGGTTCAAACATGGGACATCAAGGAGGAAAAATTTCCGATCCCGAAGAACGGGCTCGTTATTACCAATGGAATCATCAGCTTGAACATGAAATCTTTTCCCTCCCAGAACCAGCGATTAACTTTGTCTTGTTTGTCCCCGTAGAAATCTCCATAAAACTTGCTGAACAAAGAAACGCCATAGAAGGAAATAAACACACTTTAAAAAAGGATATCCATGAAGAAAACCACCACCATCTTTCTGCGGCCGCACAAGCCTACCTTGATCTCACAGAACGTTTTGACGTTTTTGAACGTATTGATTGTATCCACGAAGGTACACTTCTCTCCCCTCAAACCATTCATGAAAAAATTTGGAACCGTCTCTCAACCCTTTTAGAGGCGTAATGTTCCTTGATTCTCTCTCTATGAAACAACTTCTTTCTTTAGGAACCATCATTGACATGACCTGGGAACGATACAAAGCCCACTATCCTTCTCTTCTAAGTGTTTCAGGATGGCTTCTTATACTCGCTATTATTGAAACCATCTCTCTTCTTTTTTATCCCACTGCAACCACACTTGCTCTTGAACTTCCTTTGACAGGATGGGAACAATTCGGTGTGACTCTCTATGCCTTCTCTTCCTTAGCTCTTGCTCCTATTCTAGGATTGTGGATCTTTGTCTCTCTTACACGTCTTATTCACATGCAAGGTGGATTACGACGTCCTCAAACTTCTAAAGCCATAAAAGAAGGTCTAATCTATTTTCTTCCCGGTCTTCTTATTAGCGTTTTAATGATTCTTGTGCTTATCGTTGGTGGCTTGCTTGGTTTTGCTCCTTCTCTCTTTTTCTGGCTTCTTGCCTACTTATTCAAAAGCAGTATTCTCATGATCGTTGCAAATATCTTGATTGTTCTTGGAGTCTTTGCTGCTCTTTTCATTAATTTCCGTTGGTCTTTGCACTATATTATGGCTCCTTATGCTTTATTGATGGATGATATGCATGGAAAAAAAGCTATGAAGGAAAGCCGACGTTTGGTGGATGGTCGTTTTTGGTCTGTTTTTTTGCGTGTGGCAGTGCCAAAAATATTTTTTATTGTCATCGGTCTTATCATCATGTGGATTCTCATTACCCTTAGTTCTCTAGTCATCAATGTTCTTGCAGGAACAAATATCGATCTATTCCTTCGCCTTAAAACGATCATGAGTTTAATCATTTCTGTGATTGTTGCTATTTTGATCAATCCAATGGTTGTACTTGCTGATGTTATTCTTTACAAAAATCTCAAAGAGACGACGTAATCTATGAAACGAAACTTGTTTTCCGTTTTTGAGTTGCTTCAAACAAGCGTTCATCTTTACCGAAGCCATTGTTCTTTTTTTGCAGGATATGTGGCATGGCTTCTTTTGCCTTTTGGAGGAATTGTTTTGCTGAATTTTATTCCCTTACCAACGACTATTTTGGCGAGTGGAATGGTTGTTTTTTCCTTTGTTCAATTTTTCTTATCTTTTTGGATAGGGATCTTGCTTGTTCGTGCAACAGGAAAAATTCTCTCTTTTGACACTATTGAACCAAAAGCACTACAAGAAGACGCGTGGAAACTTATCAAACCCATTGCGGTTGTCTCTGTTCTTCAACTTCTCATTATTTCTGGGGGGCTCCTTCTTTTTTTCATCCCTGGATTTCTTTTTCTTGGGTGGTTTCTTTTTGCTCAGCCGGCGGCTATTTTGAATCATCGTAGAGGACTCAATGCCCTCACCTATAGTCGATACCTTGTGCGCGGTCGTTTTTTTACCGCATTATGGAAAAATCTTGCTGGTCCTTTTTTTATTTTTATCAGCTATTCTTTTGTCATGGCATTTCTCCTTTCTTTATACATGACCATTACAGGACAAGACCCTGCTTCCCTAGTCGAAGGTATCCCGCTTTGGTTAGAAACACTTGATGGCGTTGTGCAAATATTCCTTCTTCCTTTCTTCTTGATCTATGCAACCTTGGTTTACCGAGATTTCCAAGCTACTCTTCCTCCTCTTCCAGAAGATTGATTTCTTCCTTTTCCTCACGTAAAGTAGTTTTCTTATGAAACTCCAACCTGTTATTGGACTCGAAATCCATTTACAACTCAAAACGCGATCAAAAATGTTTTGTAGTTGTCCAACCCATGACCAAGCAATTGCACCAAACACCCACATCTGTCCTATTTGCATGGGGCATCCTGGAACCCTCCCTGTTCCAAATCAAGAAACTGTACGCGCAGGTATTCTGATGGGTCTTGCTCTTCATTGTACGATCACGGAACATTCAAAATTTGATCGAAAGAACTATTTCTATCCTGATCTTCCAAAAGCTTATCAAATCTCTCAATTTGATCTCCCTGTCGCTAAAGAAGGTTTTTTAGAAATGATTGTACTTGGAAGTGAGTTCAATCCTCATCGTTTTGGTATTACACGCGTTCATTTGGAAGAAGACTCAGGAAAATCTTTTCATGGAGAGGATGGACGAACCTTTGTTGATTTTAATCGTGCGGGGACTCCCCTCATCGAGATTGTGACAGAACCAGATTTTCATTCTCCTCCAGAAGCAAAAGCCTTTCTTCAAGAACTTCGTCTTATTGCACGTTATCTCAATCTTTCCGATGCAGATATGGAAAAAGGGCATTTACGTTGTGATGTGAACATCTCCTTGCGAGAACTTGATAAAAAAGGAGAAGTTATTGGACCAAGTCTTCATCCAAAAACAGAAATTAAAAATATCAACTCTTTCCGTCATGTAGAGCGTGCATTGAATTATGAAATCCAGAGACAAACAGAACTTTGGGAAGCAGGAACTCCACCAGATGTTGAAACGACTCGAGGATGGGATGAAAAAACACAAACAACGATTGAACAGCGCACAAAAGAAGGAGCAAAAGATTACCGCTATTTTCCTGAACCTGATATCCCTCCACTCAATCTCACAACCTTAAAAGAAGAACTTACAGGTACACTTCCCGAACTTCCTACAGAAAAACGCACAAGGTTCGTTACAGAGTATGGATTTAAGCACGAAGATGCTCGACATCTTTGTGAAGATCCTGCTTTGGCAAATTATACAGAACAGGTTTACTCAGAACTTTTAGCTTGGCTTGAATCTCTCTCTGAAGAAGAAGGACAAGATTTTGAAAAACAACGAACACAATTAGCTCGACTTATTGCTGGTTGGTTACTTTCAAAACTTGGAGGACTTATGGCAGAAAGAGCTATTGATATTCGCATCCTTAAAATCACTCCAGAAAACTTTGCGGAATTTATCACTCTTATTGCGACAAAAAAACTCAATACCGCAACAGCAATGAAAGTGCTTACAGAAATGCTTGAAACAGGAACAGATCCTTCACATGTTATGGAAGATCGTCAGCTTGGACAGATGGATGATGAATCTGCAATTGCCGAAGTGATTAATCGTGTGCTTGAGCAACATCCTCAAGAAGTGCTTCGCTATCAACAAGGAGAAACACAATTGATCAAATTCTTTCTTGGATTGATTATGAAAGAAACAGAAGGAAATGCCGATCCTGCACTTGCAAAAAATATCTTACTCGTCAAACTTGAATCATAATACAGGGGGAATCCCCTGTTTTAGTCTATGCAAGAAGAACGTTTCAAAGTCCGTGTGACTGTTGGAGGAATTGTAGAAAAAGAAGGAAAAATCTTAGTGGTTCGCCAACCTATTCATCCAGAAAAAACAGGTCCAAAAATCACGATTACACAACCAGCAGGACATGTAGAAGAAAATGAAACACTCGAACAAGCTCTTCTTCGAGAAGTGAAAGAAGAAAGTGGGTACACAGTGCGACCCACAGCCTTGATTGGTGTCTATTTCCGTCCTTGGCAAAATTCTCCTTCTCTTCGGTTTTCTTATGTGTGTGAACTTACAGATGATCTTGTTGTTCCTCTTACGGATATAAATATTCTTGAAGCACTTTGGATGCCGATTGAAGAAGTAAAGACGAGACGATCAGAATATCGAAGTGGTTCCACAGAAATCACCTTTGATGATTATTTTGCTGGAAAGAGATATCCCTTGGAACTGATCAAATGTTTTGAAAAGATTCGTTCATAAAAACAGCTAAAGGATAGCTGTTTTATTCTTTCTCACGTTTTAGATGGACCTGTTGAAACCGCCTGGTCAAAATCAATCACATACACCATTGGGGGTTTTGTAAGATCTGCTTTTCCTTCTGGAGTTCGGTGAAAATAAAGAACAAAATTGCCATCATGTAAATGTCCGTGTTTGATCTTCAATTCAGCAAGACCTTCAATGATCGACTTTTTTTGTCTTTCAATTTCTTCTTTCCAAAGAGATGTCTCTTTCTCCCAGGCGTCAATAGAAGGCCCTGGAATCACTCTGGTAAAAACATGTACTTCCTCAATCCCTTTCTTAGAAGGTCTTATTCCTACAATAGGTTCAACAGGAATAATCTCAAATCCTCTTGCTTTCCAAAATGCTTGGTTCTCAAACACTTCCTTCCAAGTCATGAAAGTTTGAGGTTCAACACTTCTCACAATCACCCTTTCTTTCAAATCTCCTCCAAGTAATGTAGTCCCTGATCCTGTTTTTTCAAATTGTCTTCGAAAAAATCCTTCTTTCGTCTTATTATACAAAGGGGTCTGAAGAGCTAACGTTCTAAGACGCTGAGATTCTGCATCCTTCTGCTTGGTGTGTTCATCTAATACTTCTTGTCTTTGTTGTAGCTGAGAAGAATACCTACGAATATCTGGATCTTGATCGCTCAAACCTATGAGATAAAGCGCTTCTCTTTCATTCTTTGGAACATGTTGAATTGTTTCGCAAGAAAAATAACGAATATCCGCATCTTCATCACTCAAACCCATTCGAATAAGTGCTGATCTTTCACCTTCTGGAGCATATTCAATCATGTGAACCGCATTTTTTCGTACAATATAATCCGGATCTTCTAAAGCCTTTTTAATCATCTCTGGCAAAAGGCTTTGTAATGCTTCTTGTTCTTTTTCCGGAGTATATTGAATCATTTTAGCAGAAGATTGCTGGATCTCCTGATTCTGATCTTTCAAGCCCAAGTGAACAAGCTCGGTTCGTTCACTTTCTGGAATATGTTGGATCATTTCAATAGCACTTTTATGAACATACTTATCTGGATCTTTTAATCCAGCTTGAACAAGCTCGGTTCGTTCACCCTCTGGAGCATATTCAATCATGTGAACAACGCTTCTACGAACAAAAGGGTCTTTATTTTTGAGTCCTGCTTGAATAAACTCGGTTCGTTCACCCTCTGGAGCATGGGAAATCATTTGAACCGCATATTGACGAATATCAGGATCATCATCATTCAACATTGTTTTAATGAACTCGATCCTGCTTTTTTTTGATACATGTTCAATCATTTGTGTAGAAATATCGCGAATACCCCAATCCTGATCTTTCAATCCTATACAAATAAGTTTAGTTCTTTCACTCTCTGGAGCATATTGCACCATTTGAATAGATTCTATGCGAACATAGACATTATCAACTTTAAGTCCTGCCTGAATGAGCGCTGTTCTTTCACTTTCTGGAGCATATTGGATCATTTTGACAGCAGGAAGCTGATTATCCCAATCTTCATGACCTAAAACTAGATGAATGAGCGCTGTTCTTTCACTTTCTGGAGCATATTGGATCATTTTGACAAAATCTCTGCGAATCTTTGGATCTGAATTTTCTAACCCTTCTTTAATCACATCAAATGAAAGTTTTCTTAGATCTTCTTGTTCTTTTTCTGGAGCATATTGGATCATCTGAATAGCCTTTCTCTGAATAGTTAGATCCTCATCATTCAAACCATCTCTAATCATATCTGGCAAGAGTTCTTTTAATGCTTCTTGCTCTTCCTCCGGGGCATACTGAATCATTTCTGCGGAAATTACCTGAAATCCTCGATTGGTTTGATGCAAACCTTCTTTAATCAAAGAAGGTAAAAGACGGAAATATGCTTCAAAACTCTCCTCATATCTTTCATAATCCTTTTCTGATAATTCTTCTTCTTGAGGAAAAACTCTTTCTGGTCGAGGTATAAATTGTTCCTGTCTTGGTCTGTACATAGTTATGATTATCTTTAAAACTATAACAAGAATGAATGGTTATAGTAAAGAATGAAATGTCATCCAACATCAAAATTTATTTACAAAAATACATCTTATACATCCTGTAAGACGTATGACTGTTTACTGATAAATAAATTTTTTTATCAATTTTGTTGCTTCTTCCCTTCCTTTTAT
Organism: Candidatus Uhrbacteria bacterium RIFOXYA2_FULL_40_9; assembly: GCA_001791615.1. Classification (GTDB taxonomy): domain Bacteria; phylum Patescibacteriota; class Patescibacteriia; order UBA9934; family GWF2-40-263; genus UBA12396. The sequence continues at coordinate 3,404 of MGEY01000047.1, read as the reverse complement.
CCACACAATCCTTTCATCTTTTTTCCACCAAGTCATTTGGCGCTTTGCATACTGTCGAGAATCTTTTTTGATTTCTTCCATAGATTCTTCCAAGGATTGAGCTCCTTCAAAATATCGACACAGTTGCCGATAACCAATGCCAGACATAGAAGGAATCTCGCATCCGAAATGATCGCGTAACTGTTTCACTTCTTCCACCAATCCTTGCTCTTTCATCTGATCAACACGATGATGAATCCGCTCATAAAGAACCTCTCTATCCACCTCAATACCAATTTGCAGAACATCATAAGGAGGTTCACTTCTTGTTTGCTGGAGAAAAAAAGATTCGCCTGTTAAAAGAACGACCTCAAGCGCGCGAATAAGCCGACGTTTATTTTTGCGATCAATTTGCTCTGCTCCTTCAGGATCAAATTTTTGATATCGTGCAAACAAATCCTCAAGACTTAGTTTCTCTAAATCCGCTCGAAGACTTGAATCTTGTGCAGTTTGTGTCAAAGAATATCCATCAATCAAAGCTTTTAACCAAAGTCCTGTCCCCCCTACAAGGATAGGCACGTACCCACGTTTTATAATCTCTTCAATCTTTTGTTTTGCATACGCTTGAAAATCCGCTACGGAAAAATCTTCATCTGGATCAACCAAATCTATTCCCCAATGAGTAATCCCCTCAATCATTAAACAATTTTTCTCTTGATCCCACTGCCCAGGTTCTTTTCCAGTACCAATATCCATGCCACGATAAATTTGTCGAGAATCCACGGAAATAATCTCTCCATTCACTTGCCTAGCAATCTCAATTCCTAAAGAACTTTTCCCTGAAGCGGTTGGTCCAATAATAGCAATGACTTTTGGTTTCATATTAAATCACCTCGCCTTCGAGAAGCCATTTATCTGCACGAAAAATTTTGACTTCAACAATATCTCCAATACGTGGTTGCTCTGAGAGAAAACGTGTTAACTTCATTTCTCGAGAATTTCCATAACAATAATCCTTCATATTTCCATCCTCAGATCGTGATGTTTGATGTCGCTCTACAAGCACAGAAACCGTTTTACCGACATACGCTTGATTTTTCTCAAATACTGTTTTGATTAAAAGATCTTGCAGGACATTCCAACGTCGACGTTTCTCTTCTCGGCTCACATCATCTAAAAAAGCTCGGCAGGCAGCTGTGCCAGAACGTGTGGAATATTGCGCGTGATAAGACATGTCAAACTCCACTTTTTTGAACAATTCCACGGTCTTTTCAAATTGTTCTTTTGTTTCCCCACAAAAACCAACAATAAGATCTGTTCCAATAGCAATTCCAGGTATTTTCTTCTGTAATCGTTCAATAATATCTAGATATTGCTCAACCGTATGGCGACGATTCATTCGACGCAATACCTCGTTATCACCAGATTGCACGGGAAGATGAATATAATTGAGATGTGCAGGCAATGTCATAGCATCAATCACCTCATCATCCATATGATTAGGATGCGGAGCAGTAAAATGCAATCGTTTTATTCCTTGGATCTGATTCACTTCCCAAAGAAGTTTAGCAAAATGCTGCTTATACGGATTTTCTTTTGAAAATTGCTCAGGGTCAGGTGCTTGGTAACTATTCACTGTTTGCCCGAGTAAGGTGATTTCCACACAGCCTTGTTGGGCTAACTGTCGAACTTCTTGCAAAATATCCTGAAGCGGACGATTTTTTTCAAGACCGCGCGCAAAAGGCACTACACAATAGGTACAAAAATTATTGCATCCAGTTTGAATAGAAACGAAAGCTTGATGGAGATTACCTCGAAGTGGATTGATCTTCAAATAGTCTTCTTGTACATCCCCAGTATTTGCTAAATCTGGACGAAGCTCTGCAATCCATTTGGGAAGTTGTGTCATGTCTGATATAGGAAAATACAAATCTACGACTGGTAATTTCTTTCGAATCAATCCATCACGATCTCGTCCTGCCATACATCCTGTAACTCCGATAATCAATTCTGGTTTTTGCTTTTTGAATTTTTGAAACGAACGCACTTGTCCATAAACCCGATCTTCCGCGGTTTGGCGAACAGAACAGGTATTAATCAAAATAAGATCAGACTGCTCAATCTGATCTGTTGGCTCGAATCCAATTCCCTGCAAAAGAGTCTCCATGCGTTCGGAATCGTTCTTGTTCATCTGACATCCATAGGTAATGAGATGATATTTAGGAATGCTCATATCGACCGTAATCTAACAAAATAAAGGGAAAAAGAAAAGACCCAACAAGGGGGTCTCAAAAGAGAAGAAGGTTAGGTCGCTGGAAGACAGCGATCATAACAAGAAAGTCGTAAGCAGCACAACTTGCCAATCGGCTATCCGTCATAAAAGGTCGCAACATGTGCTCAAGGTCTATGGCATTGCGATAATCGAGTGGTATTTCTCTGCGTGCCTTTTCCATGAACTGGATTCGTTGTTCTTCGCTCGCCTGCTCATTCATAAAATGAAGAGCTTGATCAATCTCTTGGACAATCTTTTCATCCCATCTCTCTTCGGGAAGAAAAAACAAGGAAAGAAATCGAGATGATACAGGTGAAAGACGTTGTTCTTGAACCAAACGGCTGAGGAATTCCTCACGAACGGCTAGACTTGAAGATGAGTTCATGGACACCTCTGTGTGTTTGGTGGAAAGGAACAAAAGTGAAACCATCAAACCGAGAAATGACACTCCTGTCAAGAAAAAACCGCAGTCAGAAAGACTAAGCGGTCGAAAGAAACGCGACGAAAATGGTGAGCATAAAAGTCCTATACAGGGAATAATAGCTCCGCTGATAGTGCCCTCTTTGAAATTCCTGAATCAATCTCTCAAGCCATTGTGGATCTTCCACTTCCTCTTTGCAAGCATCAATGAAGGCATGTTGCGCTTCAGGATGATCAAACAAAGGAGTAAAAACTTGTTCGATCCGCTCAAGCCGTTCTTGAGACCAAGGTCCCTTTCCGGCAAGCAGTTCGATAAAATATTCAACATCCGCATCCAAGATTATAAAGGGGACGTCACGGATCGTTGCTCTCCCCCCTTCTTGAATACGTTGCATTTTAACTTGACTTAGATAAGGATCAAAAAAATTCCGCAGAGCTGTACAATCTTCATCGATTCTCTGTTGAAAAATCCGTTCTCCCTCTTCATGTGTTAAAAGAACAAGAGACACTGCCATCGCAACCTCCTTTTGATTAGATGTTTCGAAAGCTCTGTACCTTATCAAAAAATCTAGTATTGTCAAGCATTGTAAACCTTCTAAAAAACAGAAACAAAAAATAATCCACACACCTTTCCTTTTTTCACAAAAAAACCTAATAAAAACGACAATTTTTATATTGATATTAGGCTCTATGTCAAACAAGGTGATGCTTCATGAACGATACAAGCTGAACA
>MGEY01000046.1:4263-10427 GCA_001791615.1 Candidatus Uhrbacteria bacterium RIFOXYA2_FULL_40_9 | reverse complement strand
AACAAGTGAATGCCACCGCTCCCGATCCGTCGGAGGGTAACAAAAAGAAGGTCTATGAAAACATTGAGTCCAAATGATTTCGGAAGTTTTACAGCAGACGAAATCAACAAAATCAAAATTGACGAAGTGGTTCAATCCATCAAAGGCGAACTCAAACAATCCCTCGTACATGCGCGACTCGAAGCATTGGGAGTCGATGTTGAACTAACCACGTCCAAAACTGGATACGGCGGGAAACGTCTGTGGTTCAAATGTCCGATCTGTAAATGTCGAGTAGGCGTACTTTTTCATCACCCGTTAAATCAACTCATTGGATGCCGAATTTGCCTCTCAATTCGATACAGAAAACAACGCTACAAGGGTATGATCGAGTCTGAAATATAAGTTGGAAAAGAGGTACACTGATGGTATGCTATACGTGTTGACCCAATGTCTGAACCAATAAGAGAGTTTTCTGTTTTGTGCTATAAGGGGCGGCTTCTGCCAGCAAAACGACTCTCTTGGGTTGTGGCGTTGGGTCAACCAGAGCCGTCCCTTTGGTTACACAACATCATTGTAAGAAATTGTTAGACATTTGTGACTCTCAGAAATTATCAGTCAAACACCAAGCCTATGAAAGCAGTCATTTACACCCGTGTCTCCTCAAACGAGCAGGTCAAAGGTACCTCGCTTGAAGACCAGGAGAAGAAATGTCGAGAATACTGTGGAGAAAAAAGCTTTGAGGTTTTGAAGGTATTCCGAGAAGAAGGCGAATCGGCTAAGACAGCGGATCGAACAGAGTTTTTACGTGCTTTGGAATTCTGTCGGAAGAACAAAGGTAAGGTTGATTTCTTTGTCGTCGTAAAGGTTGATCGTTTTGCTCGAAACACAGAGGATCACTTTAGCGTTCGTAAAATTCTGCTGGACTACGGCGTGACCTTGCATTCGGTTACGGAACCTATTGGCAACGATCCCGTTCAAAAGCTTCTTGAAACGGTTCTTGCAGGCGCTGCCGAGTTTGATAACGCCATCCGCTCTCAAAGAAGCGTGGACGGCATGATCGCCCGTGTGCGACAGGGTATTACGCCATGGAAGCCACCTTTGGGATATCTAAGCAACAAATCAAAAATGAAGGGGGAGAAAAAATCGGAACCCGATAATATCGATCCGGATCTATTTCCAATCATCCAAAGAGTGCTTAAACGTTTTGCTCGGCAGGAAATAGCATTTGCGGATGTTGGGACACATCTAGATCAAGCTGGATTTGAACAGATTCGAGGACGACAGACAACAAAACAGATGGTCGACAAAATCCTCGGTCAGTATTTGAGATTTTATGCAGGCATCATCGACAATCCATGGGTTGAGGGTGAGGAGATCGAAGGGCTACACAAGCCGATGATCACCAAGGATGAGATGTATCGCATTATTGCCATTCGTGAAGGTAAGCGATTCAAGAAACAACCTCCCAAAACCTTTAACCCACTTTTTCCTCTCAAGAAGAGCATTTTGTGTGGTACGTGCCAAAGATATCTCACTGCCAGTCCTTCAAAAGGTAATGGCGGTGTGTATGGTTACTACCATTGCTTCAACAAGGAGTGCGAGATGCGTAACCGTACCATCGCCAAGCTAGATGTCGAGAAGGAGTTCGTGCAACTGCTTGGAACGATTCAACCAACAATGAAGCACCTTCAGCTTTTGAAAGAGACCGTTATCGACCTTTGGGAAGAAAAGCGGGGAGCTTTTGCCGATGACACGAAGAAGCTCAAAAAAGAACTCGTAGCGCTTGAAGAAAAGCGAAAGAGAATTTTTGAAATGCGCGAGGACGGTTCATACAGCAAACAGGATTTTGGGGAACGCAGGGCTGAGATTGACAACCAGATCGCTGCGAAGCGTATATCCATGAATGAATCGAACATCGATGAACTGGACGTTGCTGCTGCTATCACCTATGCGACACACTTTGTTGAGAAGCTCGACCGTCAATGGGTCGATCTCAAACCTGAACTAAAACTTCGGTTCCAAAAACTCATTTTCCCAGAAGGAATTCTCTATTTTAAAGGTCAAGGTTTTCAAACCACAAGATTGTCGCTAATCCTACAACTAAAAGAGACCGCTCGTGATGAGCAGTCCCTTTTGGTGACCCCACGGGGAATCGAACCCCGATTTGCAGGATGAGAACCTGCTGTCCTAACCGTTAGACGATAGGGCCAAAGGAATTTGCCGAATCAAAATACCATATCAGACTCTTTTCATCAAGCCTTAGATACCATTTATCAACGGGAAATAGAAATGTCCTACCTACAGTGAATTAGAAATGTCCTGTTTCAGATGAATCACAAAACCCCCTCACATTTTACTTAAAATGTATTTAACTTGAATCACTCTCTCTTCAAGAGAACCAGATAAAAGATCAAATGAAATTCCTCTTTCAGTCAAATCTTTTATCAATGTTTGTTGCATACTATTTCGATGTTGTTCATCTCGCCGTGTTCCGTCTTGCTCAAAGGGAATATCCGTATCGCAGACAAAACAAGCATCATAACGAGAGAAACAAAGGCGTGCGAGACGATCTAGCACCGGATGAACAGACCCATGATACAACTGACTGTAATAACGTGTGGTGATAGCATTGGTATCAATAAATACATACTGCTGTGCTGACAGGCAAGCACGATCTTCACGCGCGCGATGTACTTTTGCAAGTTCCACTAATTGCTCAAGAGAAAGCTGGCCATTCTCATCATGGTGTGCATCCCAATACTCACGTCCATATTCCATTACTGCCTCTGTTTGGTACTTTTCCGCCAAAGCTCGCACAATTGTACTTTTTCCCGTAGACTCGGCTCCAAGAAAGACAATTTTTTTCATAAAATCTTTGTACACATAAGGATCTAGGAAGGTCTTATACTGATGAGGTTTATTTCGAATCAAAGTTCCTGAAATTGGAACTGTTAAACGCTTCTGATCAACCAAAATATTTTTTGCTCCAAGAGCATGGCTTACATGTTCCCCATACCATTCACTTGAAAAGAAATGAGTGACAGGCTTTGGAAGGACTCGTTTAATATATTCTTCTTGAAAAGCTTTTATCTTTGGTGTGTCGCCAGATTCTAACGGCCCATCCCAACCTTCTATTACAATCACTTCAGGATAGAGATGACGGATCCAATCTGCCCGAATATGAAGTGGAATAGAAATGACTTCGCGCGAATCATAAATAAGCACGAAAACCTCATCACACTGTGCACACGCTGTTTCAATCAAGAGCTGATGTCCTTTATGCAAAGGAGCAAACTTTCCTAAAACGAGGCCTGTTGTGAGGAAAGGGGTTGAGTTTTTTCTTTCTTGTGTTGTTTCCATAAACGAATCCATGTGAAAAAACCTTTTGTTGCAAGAATAAGAAATATGACATAAAGCAAACTGATAAACTTCACGTCCTTCACAAAGTAAAGCCAAATTCCAATAAGATCGACAGCAACCCAAAGAATCCAGGACTCAATTTTTTGATGAGCCATCAGAATGGTTGCCACAAAACTCATGACTGTCGTAAAGGCATCAAGAAAAGGAAAAGAAGCGGGTTCTGCAAAAATGGAAGGGAGAAAAAGATGAACATCACACATAATAAATCCCAAGATCAACGTTCCAAACACCACACTGATAATCGAGATAATTCGCATTTTTGTCGTAGCAAACAAAATAGATTCATTTAAAGAAGTTTGTTTGTTTTGTTTCGCTTTATTCCTTTGAGACCAAATCCACCATCCATAAAATCCTGTGATCAAAAAGTAAATCTGTTCAAGAAAATCGGAATATAATTGAATTTGATAAAAGAGCGCCATAAATAAAAGAACCGCAAGAATTCCCACAGGCCAATTCAAAATTTTGTTTCTTGAAACAAGCCAAACACACCAAATATTGAGAATCGTTCCAAAAAATTCAAGGTAACTCATGGGATAACCCATAAAGGTAAAAAAGACTGTGTCCATAGAAAAAAGGTTTGTCATACAAGAGATGTTAGGTGTAAATAGTACACATACTAATCAACATAGTTAGTGTAATACTTACACATGATCTGTCAAGGGCTTCTGATTCCCTTTTTTCTTTTCATAAACCTCCCCTTCTCTTTCATTCCTCTGACTTGCATTTCTTTTCGCACCCCATTAAAGTAATCGCGGTTCTTTCACAATTCCAAAGGAGGCCTCATGTCTGCTAAACTCAGCCCAGATGCCCGTCTCGGTGAAATTCTTGTTCGTGAAAATCTTGTAACTCCAATGCAGTTAAAAACAGCTATGGAACGAGTTAAACAAACAGGTGGGCCACTCAGTCATGAACTTGTTTTGCTTGGAACACTCGATGAAAATGCGATTGTAGTAGCTCTCGCAAAAAAGTTTGGAGCAGCACGTGTTGATCTTTCCCAGATTGAAATTGAAGCAAAAATTCTCAAAATGGTCCCACGTGAACTTGTCGAACGCTATACCCTAATTCCTGTAACAAAAACCAGCAACACTCTTGTTATTGCCATGGCGGATCCTGGAGACTTGGATGCAATCGATGCAGTCAAATTTGCAACACAGAAAAAGATTGATGTTGTTGTCGCTTCAGAGCGTCAAATCAGAGAAATCATCGAGAAGAACTATCTGAAAGAAGCAAACTTTGAGGATGTGGCAGAAGAACTCGGACTAAGCGATGCAGAGCTTGAACTTGAACAAGAGATTGATGAAGATCTTTCTGCAGTTGATCTATCAAAAATGGCAGGAGACGCTCCGGTCATTAAACTGGTGAACTACATTTTGATTGAAGCCATTAGAAAAGGTGCAAGTGATGTTCATATTGAACCCTTTGAGAATCAGTTGCGTATTCGTTTCCGTATTGATGGTATTCTTTATGATGTATTCAAGCCTCCTTTCAAGCTGCGTCATGCGGTCATTTCCCGTGTGAAAATAATGGCAAAGCTTGATATTTCTGAACGTCGCAAACCTCAAGATGGACGTATTAAGCTGAAGCTTGGAAAAGGCCGAAACATTGATCTTCGCGTGGGCATTATCCCAACCTTGCATGGTGAATACGTGGTTATGCGTATTTTGGATGAAACAAACCTGCAACTAGATATGACGAAATTGGGATTTGAAGAAGCCGGACTCGCAACCTTCAAGGAAGGTTTGCATTCTACCTTTGGCTTAGTGCTTGTAACCGGACCAACAGGTTCTGGAAAAACCACAACTTTGTACTCTGCTCTGGCAGAACTCAATAAGACTACAGAGAATATCTTGACTGTTGAGGACCCCATCGAGTACAACCTGTTTGGTATCAAGCAAATTGAAGTGAATGAACCTGTAGGTCTAACCTTTGCCGGAGCACTCCGTTCCTTCTTGCGATTGGACCCAGACATTATTCTCGTTGGAGAAATTCGTGATTATGAAACCTCAGAAATTGCAACCAAAGCAGCCCTCACGGGTCACTTAGTTCTTTCAACCTTGCATACGAATGATGCTCCCAGTACGATCGGTCGACTCTTACAAATGGGTATTGAACCTTTCATGGTTGCTTCAACCTTAAAAATGATTGTTGCCCAGCGTCTTGTACGTCGTCTGTGTCAGCAGTGTTTGGAACCTGTAGAGATTGATTCTTCCCATTTGATTGATTTGGGGGTTCCTCCCGAAGAAGCTTCTAAGTTTAAGATCATGCGTTCACGAGGGTGTCCGCATTGCAACAACACAGGTTACAAGGGGCGAGTTGCTTTGTATGAAATCATGCCTATCACGGAAGAATTGCGTGAATTCATCGTGAATGGCGCGTCAGCAACAGAACTTAAACGCGAAGCGATCCGTCTTGGTATGAAAACTCTTCGGATGAGTGCTCTCACCAAACTCAAGGAAGGACTGACTTCCTTGGAAGAAGTTGTGCGTGTAACTTCAAACGATTAAAAAATCCACCCTTTTCAAGAGTGGACTCCCCGCCTCAAATGGCGGGTTTTCTTTTATTCTTCCAACCACTTTCCCTCCTGCCGTACGAGTAGTTCTTTTGCTTGCAAAGGTTCTGCCATTAAATCTTTCATGACAAACTCCATACGTGTACTTTGTGAACCTTTCACTAAAACAACATCTCCTTTGTGAACTTGTTGATCAAGCCATCGCCCTGCTTTTCTTGAATCTTCAAAAAACTCAATGGATGATTCTGGCATG
>MGEY01000046.1:0-4206 GCA_001791615.1 Candidatus Uhrbacteria bacterium RIFOXYA2_FULL_40_9 | reverse complement strand
TGCTGGAGCGGCATTATAGGAATCATCCAAAAGAAACGATCCTTTAATCCCTGGAATAGGATTCATTCGTCCAGGTTCTGCTTGGATCTGATCAACACGCATTTTCAAATCAGTTAACGTCATTCCGAGATGAAGTCCAACCGCACATCCAGCAAGAACAGACAACACAGATCCAGATCCAAGTCGATTTTTCAATTCAACAAATTCCTGACCTTCATGAGTATTCACTTCAAATGATTGTGTACAAAACACTTCACCGGGTTCAAAAGAAAAATCTTCGCGTGTTTGCAACTCATGATTATCTACATGAACATCTGCTTCTGGAGAAAACCCATAAGTTATCACTGGAGCTGAAGAACGATCTGCTAATGCTCGAACTTGAACATCATCAAGATTGATGATAGAACATCCTTCTTTTTTCACACACTCCAAAAGGGTTCCTTTTTCTTTCATGAGTAATTCCATGGTCCCAAAATGTTCTAAATGAACAGGAGAAATTGCGGTTAAGACAGCAATATCTGGCTGGGCAATACTACACAAATAGGAAATATCTCCGGGGTGATCTGCTCCATATTCAAGAACTAAAACGCGTGGATAAGTGGAATCCGTAAACCATGCAAGCTTTCCGGCTTTTATTAAAACTTGTAACCATCCAAAAAAGGAACGACCCGGAGAACTTTCTCCAATAATGGTTAAAGGAACTCCAAATTCATTATTGTAATTTTTTGTGTTTGTTCGCAAATGAAATTGTGCCCCAAGTAAAGCTGCAATTGCATTACGTGTAGAAGTCTTTCCCACAGAACCTGTCACAGCAATAATCAGAGGCTTATGACGTCGGATGATTTTAATAGAAAGTCTTTTGAGTAAATTTTGAATAAATTTTTTCATACACATTGAAATAGGTGATTTCCTTTTGATTTGAACGAATTTCTATTCAAGGCTCCGTGTAGGAGCAACTTCAAAATACTGTAGCAAAAATTTTGCAATATCACCAAAGAGCGGAGCAGCTGTTGATTCAGCCCACTGCACTCCTTGTGGACGATCAATTCGCACAACCATAGCAAACTTAGGATCTTCTACAGGACCAAACCCCGCAAAAGATCCAATCGTGGCATCAGGATCATATCCAACTCCATCCTCTTTCGCGACCTGTGCGGTTCCTGTTTTTCCTGCAATATAATACCCAGGGACTGCTGCTCTTGCTCCATGCCCATGTTCAATCACGGAAACAAGCATGGCTCCAAGAAGACGTGAAGTTTTTTCGTCAATTACTCTGCGCACTTGTGAAGTGTTTTTGATCTCAGTGGTTCCATTATCATAACGAATTTCATCGACAATATAAGGTTTTTGTAAAATCCCTCCATTAGCGATGGCTGCATAAGCTGCTGCAATTTGTAAGGGAGTTGTGGTGATCCCCTGTCCAAAAGAAGCCGTTGCAGAAAAAATCTCTGTTTTTTTATCTAAGGAACTAATGTCACCAGGCATCTCTGTATCAAGTTCAATTCCGGTTAATTGCCCAAAACCAAAATCCTTCACATATTGATCAAAAGTTTCTTGTCCCATCGCTCTCATGGCAAAAATCATTCCTGTGTTAATAGAACTTTCAAGAACTTTTGTCATATCTACTACTCCATAAACTTTACTTTCTGCATTTCCGATTGGTTTATACCAGCCATCTACCATCACAGATCCAAAATCTTCATACGTTGTAGAAGGGGTCACGGCTCCAACATCAAGGGCTGCAGCCATGGTAAAAGGTTTAAAAATAGATCCAGGTTCATAGGCATCAAAAATGGCAGGATTGTTAAAAATAGTAATGGAGTCAGCTTCCCCGTAATGATTTGGATCATAATCTGGGTACCCACACATGGCGTACACACGACCAGAATACGGTTCCAAAATTACTACGCTTCCTCCTTGTGCTTGATGGGTGTCCATGGCTTGTTTAAGCATGGAGCAAGCCACATATTGAATCGTACGATCAAGAGTTAGAACAATATCCGCTCCATCCACAGCTGGTTGGAGAGAATGTTCTCCGATGGCAATAATCCTTCCAGCAATATCTCGTTCTGAACGAAGAAACCCAGGAGTCCCGGCAAGAAGATCTTCAAAATATCCTTCGATCCCATAACGCCCTAGTAAATTTCCCTCTTCATCAGAACCCACAAAACCCGTGATGTGTCCTCCCATGCTTATCTCTGGATAAAGACGCGAGGATTCACGTACATAGGCAATTCCCGGAAGCTCAAGAGCAATAATCTTTTCGAGCATTTCATCAGAAACATCATGAGCAATTGGTTCATAAGGATCTTCTGGTTGATTAAGTCGTTCTGCAAGTGCTTCGATTTGTTCTTCTTCATATGCAAAAAGATCCCCAATTTCTTCAGCAACTTTTTCTGAATCTTCAATATTTCGAGGGTCTGCATAAACAAGCGCCAGTTGTTGATTCGTTGCAAGAGCGGTAAGACTTTCATCTTTTAAATCGTGGATCAGAATCTCTCCACGCTCAGGAAAAAGTTCCTTGAAAATTTCATGTTGTCCGCTTGCAAGGGCTTGATAAAAAGAATGATCAATGATTTGAAGAACAAATAACCTCATGGCAATAATCGCTGCAAAAAGAACACATCCAAATCGAAAGAATTCAACACGCCAATCTTTCCCTTGTGCTGTTTTTGCTCCCCATTTTTTCTTTGAATATGTTTCTTCAGACATAAAAGTGAACGGTTTCCCGTTCACTTATTGTACCTTATTTTACCTCTTTCGTAGAACCACTATAACTCAGAAATGTCCTCTTCAGAAATCATTTGTCCTTCATAGCGAGAGATTTCCCCTGTGTTTTGATTTTCTACAATACGGACAATGCGTCCATCCGTGGACTCATAATCAGAGAATTGAAAATGATCATCCGCTTCTGCCATGACTTCCCCTGCAACCTCTTTTGAAATACCTGTGTCTTCATAACTGAACTCATATTCTTTATTTCCATGAAGAATGACTTCTTCTTGTGGCTCCAATATCTCATCAACAGGTCCAAACAAAATGATCTCATCATCTTCTGGAGCCAAAGAAAGCATGCCACCTTCTTCATCAATCAACCAATAGCGTTCATCACCTCCATCAAGAATAATTTTGACTTTGCCAGTGCAGTGAAGTGGTTCATTGAACGCACTTACGCTATCTCCGGGCTCAAGGGAAATAAGGGTCTTAATGTCCATAACGAAACATGATTCATAGGGGAAAAACTTCCTCCTTTTTGTTATACCTTACTTTTTTGGATGATAGTCAGGTTCTTCCTTGCTGTCAATGGCTTATTTTTTGCTTATTTTATTGGTGTTTTCTGCGTCCAAACCTTGACAAAATCACATTTTTATGGTATTTTATGTTGTTGCTAAATGCAGCATTTTGTCTTTTTGATCTTTTCCCTCCCCCCCCAACAACCCAGAGAGAGGGCGAACAGCCGTTTGCCCCAACGTTCACCCCAAGGAGACACCATGGAAACCAACGTCGCCCCCCAGCTGGACAAGTACTTCGATGATGGCAAGCACGAGGCACTGCACGCCCCGCGTACCAACCGGATCCGAAACGACAAGGGCCAAATGACGGCGCAGAGCCGGCTCATCGAGGCCGTGATCATGGAGAACCTGCCTGTTGCGGTCTTCCGTATCCCCAAGGACGTGGCTATCAAGGCCGTGGACAAGGTCGAGGGTATGATGGATCCCTACCTGGAGATCCGCTACCGGAACACCCCCGTGTACCTGCACGGCATCAACCGCGAAGACGCCGCCAACGGCACCGTCATCCAGGGCAAGGCACGCCTGGTGCTCAAGCGCGTTCGCACGCGCGAGAGCGGTAAGTTCGTCGGAGGGTCGGCCTACTACCTGCACCTCGACCTGCTCGAGTGCGCGGTGGTGTCGGAACCCAAGGACATCCACGAAAACGCGATCATGCTCTCTGTGCCCAAGGTGCAGAACGTGAACAAGGACGCGCCGGTCATTGACTCGTACATGATCCAGGTCTGCGCCTCCAAGGTGCGGGCCGAGGAGCTCGACCTCACCCTGCTGTACTCCGCCGAGGAGCTGGGTGATGTGTACAGTGCCGTACCCCCCACCAGGCCGATCGTTCACGGTCAGGGTGGTGGTCGGCAGATGAAGACCCGTTCGATCCTCCCCGAGGGTTGGGCGCCTCCGGTCGAGGAGCGGGCTGAGG
>MGEY01000045.1:13156-16853 GCA_001791615.1 Candidatus Uhrbacteria bacterium RIFOXYA2_FULL_40_9 | reverse complement strand
TACATTACAAAGATGATGCTCGCTTTTATTCCCTTTGTTCAGCTTGTATCGTTCATGAAGCATCACCTTGTTTGACATAGAGCCTCCATTAATGAAAAAACCACCCTCTGAAAGGTGGCCTGACCCTAATGATGGGTTGCGTGTTGTGCGGCTGCGACTGCCTTCATTCTCTTGATCTCTTCCCCAGCTCTCTGTGCTTCAGAGAGTCGACCCGTTAGAGAGGATACGGCTTCATCAATCCGAAGGGAACGATAAGCAACTCCTTCTGGAACTCGCAAACCATCCATTTCCACAATCGTCTCCTTCATGGCACGGATCTGGCGATCAAGCTCTTCAAGACGCCCTCTCACATCTTCAAGATCCACAAATGTTTCTTGAGGATTATTCTGTTTGAGCTGTGCTCTAATAAGTAAATCGAGTTCCTTCACCATGCTATCAATCAACCCCTCAAACTTCTTAAGAACCATACCAATCTTTTCCATTTCTTCATCGCGATCATATCCAGCCTCATAAAAATCCACATAATCATTCCATTCCTTACAGATAGGTTCAAGCATCTCTCGAAGGGTTTCGATCTGGTAAGCAATCTTGATGAGCGGATTTTGCATGACTTCGAGATGCTCTTCAAGAATATGCTTGCGCATATTGCCACGAATGATCTGTGACAAATGTTTCCAAGTCAACCAAGTGTAAATACTACCGCAGACAAGAGCTGACACACATGACAATACTCCATACGGCTTTCCTTCAAATAACCAAATGACACCTGGAATATTGAATCCAACAAGCATAGCTACTGCGGAGGCGTTGACTGCTGTCCAAATCCACTTCCATTTCCAAGCATGCCCTGTGACAGCTTCTTTGTATTTCCTAATCTCTTTTTGAACCTCGGAAGAAAAAAATTTGAAATAGACACGTCTGTACATGGCACCTCCGAAGGTGTGAGGGGTCGGCCTTCTGTGACTACCTGGTATTTAAGATCTAGATAAAAAGAACGAACGAGAAATCATAGCTATTTTTCGCAATATTGTCAATCAAACGGGGGTCATGCAAACGTCATGCAACCAAAAACAGAGAGTAAAACCCTCTGTTTTCTTTTTGAATTTTATGGATGTCTTCTTACCAGCCTTTCTCTTTTATTCCAGCTTCCGCTGCAGAGACTTGGGCTTCTTGTTTGCTTGTTCCTGTTCCAGTCGCAATCAATTCCTTTCCAAGATAGACTCCAATTTCAAACTGCTTTTCATGATCTGGTCCTTCTTCAGACAATACTTTGTAAGAAGGTGTGACTCCGACCCGTTCTTGTGCCGCTTCTTGAAATCGGCTCTTTGGATCAATGTACAAACGATTTTCCAAAATATTTGGAAGTTCAGAAAGTACACGATTATGAACAAATTGCTTTGCAGCCTCCCATCCTTGATCAAGATAAATCGCCCCAATAATCGCTTCAAACGCATTTGCTAAAATATACTTTCGCGCTTTTGATCCCTTATCCTTAGATTCTCCTTTTGAAAGATAGAGATGGTCTTCTGCAGTCATTTCAGAACAGAGCTTGGACAACATTTCAGAATTCACAAGTGCAGCACGCCAGTTCGTTAGCTCCCCTTCTGGGTTCTCATAATTCTCATACAAATACTCTGTCACAATAAGTTCAAGCACAGCATCTCCCAAAAACTCTAAACGTTCATTGTGTCCCAAAGGAAAATCTGGATGTTCATTTAAGTAAGAGCGGTGAACAAGCGCTTGACGCAAGATGTCTTTATTGTTGAAAGAAACTCCTAATTCTTTTTCTAATGGTTCAAAACTTGCCATACTAATTACGCATTTGTCTTATTAACTTCCTCCACTGGAGCTTCTGGAGTCTGCTCCTTTTCTCCTTCTTCTTTTTTCTCTTCTGGTGGTTTTAAATCGATCTCTTTCATTTCTCCTTTAGCAACCATATCTTTGTACATAGCTCCAATCACGCCATTGACAAACTTCCCAGAAGAATCTCCCCCAAATGTTTTTGCCAATTCAATCGCTTCATTAATAGCTACTTTGGCAGGAATATTTGGATGGTATTTCATTTCATAAATCCCTAAACGAATCACATTGCGATCGACAAGAGCAATCATTTCTACAGGCCAATCAGGTGCGAACTGAGTAATAAGTGCATCGATCTCCTCTTTGTGAGCAATAACTCCCTCGACTAAATCTTTTACAAATCCTCCGTCATCAAAGTTTGGGGCAAACTCCTGACGGTTAAACTCAATAATCTCCTCAATCTTCCCTTCAGGTCTTTGAAGAAAATCCCATTGATAAAGTGATTGCATGGCAATCGTCCTCGCTAAATGTCTATTGGACATAAAGAACGTAATGAACAGTGAGTTATATTTCTATTATAAACAATGAATCTAAAAGCGAAAACATCAAAGGATTAGGCCTTTGATGTTTTTCGTGAAAATTTTTGTTTTGGAGCTGGTTCTTTTTCTGCGGGTTCGGCAACCGTCTTCTTTGCTTGTGATTTCTTCAAAAGGCGCTCTGTCTTTTTGTCTGTGCTGAGAACTGCACGACCGTTATAGGTTCCACAATTCTGACAAGCCTGATGTGAGAGAACAGATTCTCCACACTTTGGACAAGTTGAGGCATTGATCTTTGTGAGAGCAAAGTGAGATGCACGACGTCGCTTATGAGAACTTGTGCGTCGATGTCCTGGAAGGGCCATACAAATTGATAGTTTCTTAAATCAGTGGCGAAACTATAACAAAAACCAGGATTTACGTCAAGAAAGCAGGTGATGGATTGACGTCTGGCGATTTTCATGTTAATTCTATTCTCTTCCGTTCTTTTTATCGAAACACAAAACACCCTTCCAAAGGAGCCTACATGGCCACCAAGAAAGCCGACAAAACCATTGTAGAACCTTCAGTTCTTGAGACTCCTTGTCTTCCCTGGTTTGATGACGAATTGATGACCACATTTGTAGAAAACCGTGCATGGATGTTTCTCCTGCACGGGGACATCTACGGAATCGTCCCAAATGAGGACGTGGATGAAGAACCTGAACTTCCCTATATTTGTATGCGCAAACTGTGGGAAAAAAGTTTTGAAGAAATGGATTTGGTTATCCAGTACAACATTGCTTCTGGCTTTACTTTCCCTTCAGAAGAAATGGAACGCATTTTCAAGGAAGCCGCAGGAATTGGTCAAACAAATGGAACTGCAGCCGTGGATCCCAATGATCCCATCGCACGTGCGCAAGCACAGATTGCAGCGGCAGAAGCAGAAGCGGAACTTCCTAAAGATCCAAATCGTTGTCTTCCCTTGATTGAAAAAGTTCTGCTTGCCCATAAACGCGTGGCAGTCCTCATTGATTCTGTTCATTTTCTTGTTCCTGCCTCAGGGGGAGGAGTTGGACAACAGTTCCAAGAGCGCGTCTGTATTGAACGTTTCCGTAACTGGAGTTTTGATGAACGTATTCGGGATAATGGAAACATTGTTCTTCTGTTCACTGATCAGTCTGCAAAAATTTCTCCAGAACTGCGCGGAACTAATGCTCATATTCATACAGTCCTTATTCCAAAGCCCTCTTTGAAAGAACGTGTCGCTTATTTCTCTGCAGTCGTGGGAGATAATCCTCGACGAACTGAGGATTCAGCACGACTTGAAACACTACGTCAACAACTTGGTGACACCAAGGTGACAAAGGATAAGCGACGTG
>MGEY01000045.1:10483-13125 GCA_001791615.1 Candidatus Uhrbacteria bacterium RIFOXYA2_FULL_40_9 | reverse complement strand
GATTGAAGCCATTGAAGAACGTTTGGAACATCTTCCTACACGACTTGCCCTCAGTAAAGATGTCACGATTAATCAGCTCGCTCACGCAACTCAAGGAATGAGCCTTCTGCAAATCCACGAACTGTTTGAACAAAGTCGACGGTCAGGAACCTCTCTGAATCTGTCTGTGATCAAGCAAAAAAAGCGCCGCATTCTTAATGATGAATATGGCGAAGTCATGGAAATTGTTGATCCAGAACTTGGTCTTGAGAACATCGGTGGTCTGGAATGGGTAAAAGCCTATTTCCGAGAAGTGCTTGAAGGCATTAAGAGTGGAGATCCTCGACGTGTGCCTATGGGCATTACCTTGAGTGGTCCTCCGGGAACGGGAAAGACGGCTATTGTAGAAGCGCTTGCTAAAGAAGCGGGTTTTAACTGTGCCAAGACTAAAAATATTCGCAGTATGTGGGTTGGAGAATCCGAACGCAATATGGACTTGCTCATTCAAGGATTGCTTGCGCTTGCTCCCATTATTGTGATGAATGATGAAGCAGATTTGGCTGAGGCAGACAGAACTGCTCCAAAGGGAGATTCTGGAGTGTCTGAAAGACTGATGAAGATGTGGATGGAACTGCGTTCTGATCCAAAAATTCGCGGAAAGATCATCATCATTTCCTGTACGAACCGGCCAGACCGTATTGATCCTGCTCTGAAGCGTCGTGGACGTAGTGATGCAAACATTCTCCTGCCCATGCCCTCAAGAAATGAGCGAGGACCAATCCTGGAAGTCATGTTTCGTCGTCACAAGATTCCTGTTCCAACAATGGATCTTTCTCCCATTATTGAAGCCACGAGCGGATTCTCCGGAGCAGATCTAGAAGATATTGTGCTCAAGGCTTATCGGATTGGAAGCCAGAAGGGACACACAGGAATTGAAATGGAAGATCTAGAAGATGCTGTCGAAGACTTTATTCCCAATGCCAGCCAAAGGGATAATGACATCATGACCATGCTTGGATTGTTGGAAAGTACTTCGCGAAGGCTGGTACCTCCTCATGCCATGGACCTGGTCAATCATATCCGAGAACGAAATCTTGTCCCCGGACTGGACGCCATGCTGGCTCAGATGCGCTCCCGTCGCATTGTAGACATGCCTGTATAAAAATTATCCCTCGCCTAGGCGGGGGTTTTTGTTGATTTTGCCCAATTTTTCTCTTAAACCATTGACATTTTCTGACAAATCAGTAAGGTATCGGGCTGCCTGTGTGCAGTGAAAATGTTCCTTCAACCCGGCCGTCAACTGTCCCGTTTGGGACAAGGAGGAAACCATGGGTGGTGATGGTGATTTTTTTGCTCGTGATACCACATCGTTCAGAGATACACAAACCCGAACAGGTGCTTCTCAACAAGCTGAAGCAGCCTTGAGCAATACGAATGTCAATCCAGCCATGCTTCCGATGGAACGAATTTTGCGTCCTACATTCCTCAGTCCAGTTGCATTTCCTTTTGATGTTACGGGATCCAATATCCAGCTTGCCAGAATTATTTGGGACAAGGCTCCAGTGGTTGCCGGTGAACTGGCCAAAAAGCAGTATCTCGTTGATCCAGCCATTAGTGTCGCTGCCGTTGGTGATGCCGGATGTGGTGACAGGGGACCTATCCAGATTGGAGACTTCGTGGCTGTCAGACATTTGGATAATTGGCTTCAGCGCATGTGGCTTGAAAGTTGCGGTGGTGGCAATCAAGTTGAGTCCTATGAACTCACGGCTTACTTCTATGCCTACTGCTGCGAGCTACCAGAGGGGTGCACTCCTTTCTGTGTCTTCACTGGCGATGAAGGATTTTATGAAAAGCTTTATGCCAATGAACTTCGAGCTCACTTTGGCGGTACTCATTCGGATACCACGGCTGACCAGGTCTTTGCTGACCTGCGTAAGAAGTTCAAGGGAAATGTCTTTCTGATCCACCGCTTCTATAACCATGAATCTGCTGACGCCACGATTGTGCGACAGTGGGAGCGGGTGCTTGGCAAGGGTTATGTGCTTCGTCTCAAGACAGACAAGGCAATTGCGGATGTGACGCTTGGCCTTTTTGCCCTCATGGGTGGCTCTCGTACTCTGGATGAGTACTGTGAAGATATACGCGGTCGTGAACAGACCGATGAGCGAATCCGTGAGGTGTGTGAAACTCTTAAGCCTCTGACTGTTCTTCCTGCCTATACAGCTGCACGTGAGCGCTGGCTTGCAGAACAGAAACGTGGCAAGCGCAAGCCTGCCGCCACCAAGGTTCCCAAGGCTCCCAAGGCAACAACTCCTCCTGATCCTGCTGCAACTGAGGACCCTAATCCCAAGAAGAAAAAGCGTCGCTTCTAGTCGATTTGTTCTTTGCCCGTAGAAGGTTATGCGAATCTTTTGCGGGCTTCTTTTGAAAAAGGATGATCTCGGTTGAGCAAACGGCTCAACCCTTTTCACTCTTTTTTAAAGAGATTAGTTCTTTTCAAAAAAACCGCAAACAAAGGACTCAATCATGACTACAACACAAGTAATGATTCCAGACCCTGTGCAAAAACTTTTTCGGGGACACACAAATTGGGTATTCTCTGTTGCCATCTCTTCTGATAAAAAATGGATTGTCTCTGGAAGTGAAGATTGCACCATCAAAGT
>MGEY01000045.1:4143-10440 GCA_001791615.1 Candidatus Uhrbacteria bacterium RIFOXYA2_FULL_40_9 | reverse complement strand
AGGAGAATGTGTGAGGACTCTTGAGGGACACAGAAACTATGTATGCTCTGTTGTTTTCTCTCCAGATGGTAAATGGATTATCTCTGGAAGTGGGGATTACACGATTAAAATCTGGAATGTGGAAACAGGAGAATGTGTGAGGACTCTTAAGGGACACACAGATTGGGTGCGTTCCGTTATTTTCTCTGCTAATGGGAAATGGATTATCTCGGCAAGTGATGATAAAACGATCAAAATCTGGAATGTGGAAACCGGAGAATGTGTGAGGACTCTTCAAGGGCATACAGACTGGGTTCTCTCTGTTGTCTTCTCTCCGGATGGCAAGTGGATTGTCTCTGGAAGTGGGGATTACACGATCAAAATCTGGAATGTGGAAACAGGAGAATGTATAAAGACTCTTATAAATATGAGAAATTCGGTTACATCCCTAAAACTTGATTTCACTGGAAGATATCTTGTCTGTGACACATTCCAAAAACCTGATGCGTATGATCAGAGTAATGAAACAGATGAACAGAAATATGCTTTTGCCATTCTAGATTTTGGAAGGCCAAGACTTGGCCAGATGCATCCCATTGAAGCTATTCTTTCTGCTATTTGAAAACACAGGGTCGGGAAACCCGATGTTTGTAGATTCAGGGTCGGGAAACCCGACCCCTACGTCATTGCCCGAATACGTTCGGGCCTTTCTGCGAGATGTTGATGAACATCGACATTTCACCGGAAGACAAATACCGGCAACCCACGGTGAGGTTGCCCTACGTTCTTTCCAACAAAAACCTCTGGAGAAAACCATGCATCTTCAGCTCATCGCAAGCCTTGATCCTTATGGTGAACATCGCGCTCATGTGATTGCTCATCCATTGGTCCATGCTTTGCGTCTGAATACCATTAAGCCCATTACGGAATCACCTCGTCATGTTCTGAAACGTCTTTCTCGTGAATGCGGAGAAAAACCACTGTGGATTGATGTAAAAGGTCGCCAACTGCGTGTGACACAATATACAGACACCTTCTATGGATCTGTGGAAGTGAGTCATCGACTGCATGTTGAGACTCCTGTGGATGTGTTCTTCAAGAATACAGTCGCACGCATTGTCGAAGTGCAAAATGGCAATAGGCTCATCTTGAGTCGTATTCCTCGGCGTACGCTCGGCAAAGGTGAAGCAATCAACATCCTTGATCCTTCTCTGGAAATCGAAGGCTATTTGACAGCACAAGATATCGCTTACCTCAGAGCTGCTGCTAAGCTAAACATCTTTAATGTTCTTGCCTCATTCTTTGAAAGATATCAGGACTTGATTGATATTCATCGTTATCATCCCAAAGCACAGGTGATTGCAAAGATTGAATCAGCGCGTGGTATGGAATTTGTTCGAAAATTTGATCCTGAAGTGATTATCCCCTCTGATTTTCATTTCATGGCTGCACAAGATGATTTGTACATCAATATGGGTGCAGACAAACCACAGATTCTGAACGCAGTTCAAGATATTATTCGTGAAGATCCTAAAGCTATTGTTGCCTCGCGTATTCTGACCTCTCTTGAGTATTTCAATGAAGTCACCATGGCAGATCTTATGATGATCGCCCATTTGATCTCTCTGGGGTACCGCCGATTCATGCTCAGTGATGGTCTGTGCTATGATCCAATTCTTTTTGCAAAAGCCATGGCTGTTTGGCAACAAATTGTCACCCTTTATCAAGGAGAAACCCCATGAGATACCCACTTCTTCTTGATCTTGGAAATGGAGATGGTGGAAAAGGAAGAATTGGAGACACCCTTGCTCGAGCCTTTGGTATTCGAAAATTTTTCCGCTTTACGGGTGGTCCACAAGCAAGACACTATGTAAATACGCCTGAAGGAAAGGTACATGGATTTGCACAGTTTTGTTCTGGGATGTTTCTTCCGAATACTCTTTCTTTTCTTGGTCCATCCATGTGCATCAACCTAGAAACCCTGTGGGGAGAAGGATTGGTACTTAAAAGGCTTGGTTTGGAAGATGTTTTTGACAGGGTGTTTATTGATCCAAACTGCTTTTTGGTCACACCTATGCATGAGATGCTCAATAAAATGCAAGAGATTGCACGCAAAACAAAAGCTCATGGTTCTTGTGGAATGGGTGTTGGAGAAGCAGTCCTTCAAAGTGAACAAGGATTTGGTTTAACAGTCCAAGATCTTCTGAATGGAAAAGGACGTGGAAAATTAGAAAATCTTTACTTGAGGTCACTTTCAACGGTCAATGAGATTCTTCGAAGATCGCCTTCCCAAGAACTTCGCGATTGCTTTACCACCTATTTTTCTCGTATCAATCCAAAAAGACTTCTCGAAACCTATGGAGATATTCTCCAGATGTCTGGTATTCGAATCTTGTCAGGTACAGAAGAAATGAAACGCTCTTTTGCAAAAGGAGAATCGTTTTTGCTTGAACCTGCCCAAGGTGCTTTGCTTGACCGTCATCTTGGTTTTTCACCACATGTGACAAAAACTCGATGCACTTATCATCCGGCACAAGAGCTGCTAACAAAAGCGGGCATTCCTCTCTCAGTAGTCGAAAAGATCGGTATTTTCCGAGCTTATGCACATCGACATGGAGCAGGTCCCCTTGTGACAGAAGATAGTGAACTCACAAAGCATATTTGTGATGTAAATAATCGGACAAATCGTTTTCAGGGACCTTTCCGATTGGGACATTTGGATCTCGTTGCTCTGCGCTATGGAATTGCCATCAATGATGGTGTAGATAGCCTTGCTCTTACTTGTATTGACCAGCTCTCTGATCTTTCGAGCATCATGATCTGTTCTACTTATGAATATGAAGGACCTCGCGACGATTTGGATGCCTTCTTTGAATGGGAACCTCTTGATGAAACAAGGGTCGCGATCACAGCTATCAAGAAACCAGAATTTTCTCTTTGGATGGATGAACGACGAACCATGATTCTTCGTCAATGTCGACCTCTCGGGTGGTCTCTGCTTCCAGGATGGCAACACCCACTACAAGGAATTCGCCATGATAATGAACTTCCGATCCAAGTAAGAAAACTCATTGAACGCCTTGAAGCTCCTCATGGATTGAATGTACCCATCAAAATCCTTTCGTTTGGCCCAACCGCTGATGATACGCTCTTTCTTTCCTGACCGTTTGCCTGAAGCAGACGGTTTTTTTATACCAGGAAATCCCACTAGTAGGTGGCGTTGTGAGGAGGGTGAAGCAGCCGGAGTGTGGAATGAGTGATATCTCAGACACAAAACCGATCGACACAGATCGGTTTTGTGGGAGGTTTTTCTCATCTAAATGGAAGACCAAATATTCCTGTCATTTCGACCGAGAAGTTTTCTGTTAACGAGTGGAGAAATCTTGAATAACTCAAGATCCCTCGGCTCGACGATAACCTCGCTCGGGATGACAGAGGGATTTGTTATCTCGCTCAAGATGACAGTGTGGTGATGACCCTACTCGGGATGACAGGGGGGGGGTTATGTTCTCGCTCAGGAAGACAGAGGGGTTTATGTTCTCGCTCGGGAAGACAGAGGGGGTTATGTTCTCGCTCGGGAAGACAGGTGATTGGATTTTGGATGACCGAAAAAAACCATGGGCTTTAACCCAAGGATGAAATCATTTATTCAACAAAAAACCCCTCCAAATGGAAGGGATTTTCTTTTTGTATTTTTAGATGAGCTCCACGCTTGCAACCGTATCTTCTTCTTTTTTGAAACGCATGATCTTTACTCCTTGAGTAGATCTTCCAAGAATAGATACAGACTTTACAGAAGAACGAATAACTTGTCCGGCTTCTGAGATCACGAATAAATCACGCGGATCACCAGATTTAATCACCCGAGCAGAAACAAGTTTACCTGTCTTCTTTGTGATATTTGCTGTACGAATTCCAGACCCTCCACGTCCTTGCATTTTGTATTCTGTAATGTCTGTACGCTTTCCGTAGCCATTCTTCATCACCACAAGCAATTCAATTTGCCCTTTCTTTTTTCCTGCTCCTGAACGAATCGTTCCCATACCCACAACAAGATCTGATCCTTTCAATCTGATTCCTCGCACCCCTGAAGCCACACGACCCATAGAACGAACTTGTTTTTCTGAAAACCTGATGGCTTGTCCTTCAGCTGTGGCAAGCACAATTTCATCATTACCCGTGGTTGGACGAACCCAGCGCAAATAATCTCCTTCTTTTAACTTCAATGCAATGAGTCCTGTGCGACGCAAATTTTCAAAACTCGCAATCTCTGTTTTCTTGATAGTCCCTTGAGTGGTCACCATAAGTAAATATTTTTCTTCTTCTAGTTCATCCATGGAAAGTGCGGCAGAAATTTGTTCTCCTGGAGCAAGCTGAAGAAAATTTACAAGTGCCTGACCTTTTGCTGTGCGAGATGCTTCTGGAACTTCATAAGCTTTTAAGCTAAAGACACGACCACGTGTGGTAAAGAAAAGAAGATCTTTGTGCGTGGTAGTTGAGAACACTTGTTCTACAACATCTTCTTCTTTTGTCGTCACTCCCACAACGCCTTTTCCTCCACGTTTTTGTTGTTTGAATGTGTCAGGTGACAACCGTTTAATATACCCCTCACGGGTAATCATCACCACGGTTGGAGTGTCTGGAATGACATCTTCTACAGAAAACTCTTTGACCCCATGTTTGACGATTTGTGTTCGACGTTCGCTTCCATACTTCTCTTGCATTTCTTTTACTTCTGTTGCAATCACTTCCATGATCTTCTTTCTTGAGTTTAAAATCGCTTCAAGTTTTTTGATGAGTTCCATCTTTTCTTTATACTCTTGTTCAATCTTCATTCGCTCAAGGTTGGCGAGTTGTTGCAAACGCATTTCCAAAATTGCGATTGCTTGGCGTTCAGAAAGTTTGAACTTCTTCATCAAATTCTCACGAGCAACATCTTTATCTTTAGATTTTTTGATAGTTTCGATTACTTGATCGATCTTAAGCATGGCAATACGCAAACCTTCTAAAATATGCGCACGATCTTTGGCACGATCAAGATCGTATTGAGTGCGTCTTCGTACAACCTCCTCACGATGTGTCAAATACTCTTCCAAAATCATTTTGACATTCAACACACGAGGTTGGCGTCCCCCATCCACAAGTGCAAGCATATTGTAATGCGTCGTGGTCTGAAGTTGTGTTGTTTGATAAAGACGATTCAAGACCTTTTTTGGATACGCATCTTTCTTAAGTTCAATCACAATGCGCACTCCTTCTCGTGTTGATTCATCTCGCAAATCTCGAATACCATCAATCTTTTTATCACGCACGTTTTGCGCTATACGCTCGAGCAACATGGCTTTGTTCACTTGGTGAGGAATCTCTCGCACAATAATCGCAAACCCTCTCTTTCCTTCTACAATTTCTGTTTTTGCACGCACCACAACACCTCCGCGACCCGTGGCAAATGCTTGTTTAATATCTTTTGAATCATAAGCAATTCCACCTGTAGGAAAATCTGGTCCTTTAATAAACTCAGATAAATCATCAATACTGGCATCTGGATGTTCAATCAAATGTAAAATGGCATCACAGACTTCTGACAGGTTATGTGTTGGAATACTAGAAGCCATTCCCACAGCAATACCAACCGTTCCGTTGATCAAGAGTTGAGGAAGTTTTGCTGGAAGAACGGCAGGTTCTTTTTGTGTACCATCAAAGTTTGGACGAAAATCCACTGTCTGCTTTTCAATGTCCACAAGAAGTTCTTCTGCAATCTGTTCTAGCTTTGCTTCCGTGTAACGGTAAGCAGCTGCAGAATCCCCATCAAGAGATCCAAAGTTTCCCTGACCATTCACAAGAGGGTAACGCAAAGAAAAATCTTGGGCCATGCGAACAAGAGAATCGTACACAGCACTATCACCATGTGGGTGATATTTTCCAAGTACATCTCCAACCACCGTAGCACACTTTCGAAACCGTGCTCCTGAACGCAAACCTGATTGCCACATAGAATAAAGGATGCGACGGTGAACAGGCTTTAATCCATCCCGGACATCTGGAAGAGCACGTCCAACAATCACAGACATGGCATAATCCAAATAGGAAGTTTTCATTTCTTGAACAATGCTTGTGGGTTCTACAGAACCGACATCTGATGCTGTGTTGCCTTTAAATTCATTCTCCTCATCCTCAAAATCTGAGGAAATGGGAGTTTCTGGATTTTCACTATTCTTTGACATACTTACATTTCTTCTTGAGCAACTTCTTGCTCAGTTAATGATTCTTCAAGGATAACCTCTTCAGAAGTCTCTTCTTCAATCTTCTGAATCAGTT
>MGEY01000045.1:1089-4129 GCA_001791615.1 Candidatus Uhrbacteria bacterium RIFOXYA2_FULL_40_9 | reverse complement strand
AAGAAACCGTCTCTTGCACTCCTTGAAGTCCTTCTTTTAATAAACTTGAGAGATTCCCTGCCCAAACAAAAATAAGAAAAATGATAATGACCCCTGAACAAATCCCTGTGTACAATCGCACACGAGGATCAGGGGTCTTTGGTCTGGGGTGTTTAAGAAGATCTTCAGACATACCATCTAATCTAGACAGAAAGATTCACAAGCAACATATCTTCTTCTGGGAGATCTTTTTTGGTTATCTTCAATTTTGAGGCATCTTCACGACGACACGTTCCAACCTGTTTGCAAAATTCTTCAACAGGAGCAAGTTTTTCTTTCAAATTTGATACAGCATGTGTCATAGGAATCACCACACGCGGTTCAATCTGACTCATCACAGCAGAAGCTGTTTTTGGACTCATCACACGTCCCCCTCCAACAGGAATCATAAGGAGATCAATATTTTCAAGTTGTTCAAGTTCTTCATTTGTAAGTTCTCGATCAAGAGCTCCCAAATGTGCTAAACTCATCTCTTCTGCTTCAATACGGAAAATCAAATTCTGTTTCGCATTAGCGTCTGCTTGAGAAGGAGCTGAAATGGCGTAAACAAAAATCCCTTTTATTTCATATTCCCCAGGGGTTGAAATAAGAAAAGGATTTCCAGAAACCGCACCACTATTGTTTGCATGCATTTCATTGTGACTCACCAAAACAAGAGAACCCTCAAGAGATCGTGGAAGTTTAAGACCTGTGGCGTTCTCGAAAGGATCGACAACAATATTCACTTCTCCTTCAAGAGTTTTTACTTTAAGTTCAAAACAAGATAATCCGAGCCAAGAAATTTGCATACATTCTTTCAAAAATGAGGGCAATCACCGATAAGCAACCGCCTTGAGAATAGAAAAAAGACGCTCCTATGTTAGCATGATTCTGCTTTGGAAACAAGCTTGAGAGTGTCTTTTTTGTTGAAAAATAATCAAGAAAACCATCCTAATTTCCTTCTTCTAAAACTCCTTTCCAATAGATCACTAATTGCTTTACCTCCTCTGGTTCTGGATCTCGCTCAATGGAAAGAAAACCTTCTTTTAATTGCTCTACTTTTTGTGTAATTTCTTCTTGATAAGGACTTTCTTTTTGTGCCAAAGCTTCTACTTTCATAATCCCTTCCTTCAAATGCTCTTCTGTCTGTTTCCATTTTTCTAAAGACTCCTGATAGAGAGGAAAATTCTCTGATTCTTTTTGTAATTGTGCTTGTGCCTCTTGTTTTGCATCAACAAATATATTTTCCATTTGAAAACGCTCATCTGCAGAACACTGTTGTTCAAAGGTTGAACTTTTCAGAAAAGCACTTGCTTTTATCCCTTGTTGCAAGGCTGTTCGTAAAATTTCTAAAGCATGGCCTTGTAAATGTGCAAGCATTTTTTCTCCTATTAATTCTTCTTCTCTTTGATCATAAACTTCATGATAGCTACGACGATAAGGAAAGGTTTTAATTCCAATCTCATACATTTTTTCCTTTATCTCTTTTCGAGAAATCTGTTCATTTACTTCTAAATCATGAAGGATTTGTTTTGCTTCTTCTCGAATTTCTTGAGGAACCGTGGGAGCAAGATGATCAATCCCAAAAGAAAGCTCAAGTAAAAGATAGTGATGTGGATGAGGCATATACCCACATCTTACGTGTTCAAATAGGGAGAAGACAACCTTCTGCTGTTGACAAAAACTTTTTTTCCTGTATGGTATCGAGTTGTTCTTTTTGCTTTTCCCCTTCAAGAAACATCAACAAAGGAGTGTGCCATGCGTCTAAATCCCTAACCGGAGGAAGACATGGCGACCAATTCCCTGTACCGTTCCTGCACAGAGAGTGGCAAGTGTCACTCTAGCAAGCTTCTCTGCCGCGCGATCGATCGGCAAGAGCGTCGCAAGGTGAAATTGTGGATCAAGAAATTGAAAAACGAGGATGTGAAAGAGGATGCGCCCCCCGTACCCAGCAAGCATTGCTTGGATCAGGGGGACCGTAGCCACCGACACCGGACTCTCTATCGCTTCCTGGACTCGCACGTGGGCGAACCCTGGGAACAGGTGTACCACATGCTGTGTCAGAGGCTCACCTTCTATCAAAGGCATCGGGAGATGCTCAACATCCACAGGGTGGTCTCCACCCAAGGGAGCTCAAGCTCTTACGGGCACTATGTGGATGAACACGGGATCTTGCGCGATCACCAGAAGGAGCATCCGCCCCTGAAAATGAAATGCTACCCCGAACTGAGCATGGTGAAAATCTGTGCGTGGACTAAGGACCGCTTGGTCTTTCTGAACCACAGCAAGTACTACTGGGCGATTCCGGCTGTGAACAAGATGCTCGTGACCACGTACCATCAGGATCAGCTGCTCTCTGAAGAGGATCTCGCGTTCTACAAGTCCCTGCCTCTGTGGCAGCAGACGCAGATCACTCACAAGCCTTAAGATCGATTCCGGCCATTTCGGCCGGTTTTTTCTTTCTACTCTGTTCAAAGACAAAGATCATTCCCACTGCATTCAATCAGGCCTGTTCCGTTGACAAAACCCCTATTTCCTGATAGAGTACAGGGTCATATTTTCCGTGTTCTTTTCCCTTCCCTCACCTTTTCGGAGTTTGTCATGGCGATCAATATCGGCAGCAATAATTCTTATCCAGGAAATAAATTATCGAATTTTCCTCCTGCGCCTTTTCAGATCGATGGAGTCCAGTGCGCAAGCACAGAAGGGTTTATCCAAGCCCTAAAATTCCCCGATCCTGAAATGCAAAGACATGTCTGTTCACTTGTGGGACGTGAAGCCAAGTTTAAAGGCAAGAAGGCAAACAAGCGTGTGCAGCACATGGGAAAAGTTTGGTGGCAAGGACGGGAGATTGAGTTTCGCTCGCAAGAGCATATGGACTTAATCGAACGTGGCCTGCGAGCCAAATTCACCCAATGTGATAGCGCTCGCCGAGCCCTTCTGGCGACGCGTGAAGCGACCTTGACCCATCACACGGGCTACAAGGAATCGCCTCATACGTCACTGCCTGCCAGAGACTTCA
>MGEY01000045.1:0-1079 GCA_001791615.1 Candidatus Uhrbacteria bacterium RIFOXYA2_FULL_40_9 | reverse complement strand
CTACAAGATTCGGAAAGAACTACAGCAGCAGGAAGCCTCCTCTTCAAACCACGGCTCATCCCGTCGGTCAAAAAAGTAGGCATTCCTCTGCGC
Source organism: Candidatus Uhrbacteria bacterium RIFOXYA2_FULL_40_9 (assembly GCA_001791615.1). GTDB lineage: Bacteria > Patescibacteriota > Patescibacteriia > UBA9934 > GWF2-40-263 > UBA12396. Next base: position 986 of record MGEY01000045.1, on the reverse strand, counting down.
GCGTGCCGGCCCTGTGCTGGCACGTTTTTCTTTTTGCTGACTTTCTCTTGAATTGATTGACAAAACCCTCATTTTCGCTTATGATGGCATCTTGCTCTTTTTCCCTCTCAATCCTCTTTAGAAAGGAGGTCAACATGCGAACATCCTAAAAGGAGGTACGCATGGAACACATCTCTTTCTTGAGTTTCTCTCAGACCTTTTCGCAGGGGTTTTCTCCTCCGATTGTTTTCCCTCACAGGCAGGTGACTCACTAGGCCGTAAATCATGCGCCAGTGGATCCCTGTGGAACAGATCGATGTTTCAAGCAAGCAGATCCGTAGGGTGGCGCGCTCGAAAGTCGAAAAACACTGTCAGGCTTTTGAACATGGAGAAGAAATTCTGCCGATTGACGTGATTGCTTATTGGACTCAAGGAGATATGATTCGTTATCGTATTCTTGGCAATGGTCGGCATCGCTACTTAGGAGCGATCGAAGCCGGGATGCCTGTGATTGAATGTTTTGTCCATGAGGCAGAATAATCTATTTCTTCACAACAATTTCTCATACACCCTTTGCAAAGGAGGTGACCATGCATATTCCCCAGTAACATGGAGTGATGCATGGCTCTCAAGAACATCCACGACAGCATGACCCAGCCCGGATTCAAGAGCCGGGGCACGCACGAGAAGAGATACCAGAAGCGGATCATCCGCAAACAGACCCGCAGGATCTTGCACCAGCTCGACCCAGACGTGATCGAAGACCTACTGCTGCCCACCAACCCGCCCACGCGCCGAGAAGAGACCGTCAACATGACGCTGGCGCACAAGTGGTTGGAAAAGCAGGTGGGCAAGCCCTGGAAGCAGGTCGAGAAACAATTAGAGCGACAGTTCGGCAACGACTGCTCCGTGCGCGGAATCTGGATCCGCCGAAACATCCGAAAATGGATCTGCTTGTCGGAAAGCTTGTACGCGCGCACCCACAACGATTTCTACGTGGACGACGA
>MGEY01000044.1:6397-9389 GCA_001791615.1 Candidatus Uhrbacteria bacterium RIFOXYA2_FULL_40_9 | reverse complement strand
TCTGGGTCTGTCTTCTCTGGGTCTGTCTTCTCTGGGTCTGTCTTCTCTGGGTCTGTCTTCTCTGGGTCTGTCTTCTCTGGTTTCTCTCTTTTCTTTTGGTGCTTCCTGTCTTGGAACAAGGGCACTCAAAGAGACTGAGGGTTCTTCGGGTAAACACTCAACAAAAGTACCTTCTTTTATCTTTGGTTCTGGTTTTTTCTCGCGAACAGGAGCTGAAGAACGATTGTCTCGAGAAGGCTTCCCTCCTTTATTATTTCGACGTTCACGAATAATTTCAATACATTTTTCACAATAAATTGGTCGAGAACGATCAAGTTCGACTGGCAAGGTAATTTTCTCTCCACACTCCGTACAATTATACTCATGCATTGGCTTCCTTTGTTGTTTTTGTGCTTTTTTCTTTTCTGCAGCTTCTGCTAATGCCTCATCTATATCTAAATCCTCCATGCCACTCCACTTCAATACCTTCTCTTCAATTTCAGCTCTTGGTAATGAATAGCGCTCACGCGAAATCTTCAACACCTTTTCTGTAGAATGTGTGCATTGTGCAATTGGAGGCAAAGCAACCGCAGAAAAAGGTGGGCTTGTCACTCCATTGATTAACAATTTGAGATAAATATTGTACTTAGGAATATTGATTAAATCTTCAGGTAAAAATCGTGGACCAAACTCTGTTTCCATGTAATCCGCATCAGGAGAACCAACACGAAATGTCACAATACTCCCTACGTTTCCAAATACAGCCTCGCGCACTTCATCAGTTAACTGAGCAATGTATTGATGTGCCATTGTTAAGCAAAGGTGATATTTACGCGCCTCAGAAAGAATGGAAGCAAAAGACTCCACTGCAAAGTTTTGAAACTCATCAACATATAAATAAAAATCTCGACGACTTTTTTCTGGCATGTCTACACGTTCCATGGCAGAAAGCTGAATCTTCGTAATAAGCATTCCTCCAAGCAAGCGCATGCTATCTTCTCCAATACGGCCTTTTGAAAGATTAATAATGAAAACCTTGCTTGTATCCATCATTTGACGGATGTTGATTGTGGATTTTACCTGCGCCACAATATTTCGAATAACGGACGAAGACAAAAATTGACCAATTTTGTTTTGAATAGGTGCTACAGCCTCTTGAGCATACTTTTCATTATAAGAAGCGAATTCTTTTAACCAAAACTGTTTAACAATTGGATCTCGTACATTTCCGATAATACGTTTTCTATAATCGGGATCTGAAAGAAGACGGTTCACACCTAAAAGTGTTGATCCGGGATTATCAAGAAGAGCAAGAATGGAATTGTTCAAAATGTATTCCATGCGAGAGGACCATTGATCTTCCCAAATCTTTTTAAAAACCCCCATCATACCGCTTGCGACTAGATGTTTGTGTGTTTCATCAACTGCTTCAAAAATATTGAAACCAATAGGATTTTCAACATCTGATGGATTAAAATAAACAACATCATTGAGTCGCCAACTTGGAATAAAATCAATCAACTTCTCTGCAGTATCTCCATGAGGATCCACATAACAACACCCGTGTCCTGCATAAATATCAGACAAGATAAGATTTTCAAGAAGCGTCGTTTTTCCCATACCTGTCTTTCCAATCACATACATATGTCGACGACGATCATCTGTTCGAATACCAAACTTTGTCAACTGATTACGAAAGTTGGTTCTTGCAAAATAAGTAACTTCATTTTCATGATTTTCATCGTAGGACATAAAAAAAATCGATTGAGACTAAATAGGAAGATCTGGTGGAACATCTTCTGAAGAAGACCTTTTTTCTTGATCTGTAGGAGAAGAAGATTTTGGCACATCTGTTGGAAAAGAAATGGAAGGAGATTCAACATCAATACGAGCAATATCGTAATCTTTTACTTCTAAAGATCTTTTTTCCTTGGTTCTTGTTGGCTTAAATAAAGGGACTTCAGGAAGAACCATTTCAATAGATTCTTCTGCCTCTGTTTCATCTACGGGCAATCCACGTCTCACAATTTCTCTCTGCAACTCTTCAGCAACTTCTGTCATGAACTTTTGTTGTCGATACCCTGGAGGAGCTTGTGTGGGGAGGTCATTTCCTTCTCCAAAAAGGGCCATGGGTAATCCAACAGGAGGTTCAGCACGTTTTGCTTCAATTTTCTGAACAAGAGGCGCTTTAATGGTGATTGGTGGAAAGTGCCATAAAGAAGCGATTTCTTCCACATTTAAAGTAAATGGTGTGGCACCAGTTCCAAAACTACGATCTTTGAAAGCGACTGAAAGAATTTCTTGTTTTTTGGAACGAACCCATACTTGCCAAAAATAGTCATCACGAGGAATGGAGGGTACATACAGGCCAAACCCATTCATGTTTAAATGAGAAAATTGATGATAAAGACCTTTCACAATAGGAGCACGTTTCCAGATAGCAAAACGATCTTTTGACGCTACGTACACAACGCGCATTTTTGTACTAAATCCCACTTTTCCAATTTTGCGCAAAACAGCTTCCACTTTTTCTTTTTCTGCATTCGTAATTTTAAAAGCTCTCCAAATGTCATCATCTTTTTTCATCTCCTCACTTCCAAAAAGAGCCGCATTCAAACTGACCCCAGAAAGTTGTTCTATCACCCCAGAAGGAATCTCCATCACTCCTTTAAAAAGAGATTCAAGCATGCTTCCTTTTTTCTTTGCATCAATACCGTACATCTTTTCAATATATTTTTGACCAGCATCTTTCCAATCATTCCCTTCAGGTTTGATTAATATTTGTGACCAAAGATGTTCTCCGGGCTCCATTTTAGCCATTTGCTCTAAAATCTGTGCAAGAGGGTCTTTTATTTCTTGAGTAATACGATCTTCAAAATCAACATGCGTTCTTAATGGAAGATAATCTGCCGCTTTTAGAATAAATTCTACGCCCCACATTTCATGTGTTTCATTAGGAAATGTGATAGGAAGAATGTTTGTATAATCTGTAGCTTCTGAAATTTCTGCATCT
>MGEY01000044.1:0-6227 GCA_001791615.1 Candidatus Uhrbacteria bacterium RIFOXYA2_FULL_40_9 | reverse complement strand
ATACTTTAATTTTTTTATATACAACCCCTGACGATGATCAAGCCATAACTGTGTGAGAGCCCAACCTAAAACAAGGGCAATAGGAATCCACCCAAACCAAAGAAGAAGAGTAAAAAGAATTGTATCGATTGGCTGTTGCCAAAATGGTGCGTCAATAAGGTCACTGACAAATGTGGGCATCGACATCATAATAGCTATAGTATAACAAACTTCAATACTTCGGGCATCTAGGTTGTTGATGGCTTTAAGGAAAAAGAAAAACAGCCGAACGCACTCCGACTGTTTCTAAACCAAACTCTTAAGAGGCTGTCCCAATTGTGGCAGTTTTTTTGTTGGAAAACACGGAAAACAAAATGGTTTGCAACGACATGAATACAAGTCTTTTAAGAAATATTTTTGCTCTGCTCGTAAGAAACGAAAAAATGGAATAACAACACTTTGGAATGAATATCTGTTCAAGCGACAAACCGTCTCCGACTTGTCCGAGTCAACAGGATTAAGTGAACGAACCATTCGTCGCAGATTGCGTGAAAAACCAATATCTCTTGTTCCGCCCAAGCCCAATCTTTCAGAGATGTGTCATTCTGTCGCCCTTATTATGGATACAACCTTTTTGAAATGATACGGGATTATGGTATTCCATTGTTTTAATAAGAGAGAGAATCTTTTATGGTTTTTTCGTTTCTTGCGAAAGACAAGAATACTATGTTGAGATTCCTCACGCTCTCTATACACACCCAAGAGTCAGATCGGCATACAGATCGATAAAACAGTCGCTCCCCTATTTGTTCACTTATCAAGATTATCCTGAACTCAATATACCGAATACGACCAACACTATTCTACGATGACTTTCGTTGTTAGTAAGGAGCAGATCAATGATTTGTCTTTCTAGCTGGGTAAATCTATGTATATAAGCCATAATCTAATGTATTTATGACTTTTTCTAGGGGTGGAGCAATAGGTAGAGAATTTAGACTTTAAGTTATTTAGCATTATGTTATACTTTCATTATAATTAATCCAATATTTTATATGGAAAAAATGCAAGGACCGCAATGCAAAGTTTGTGGCGCTCCAATTTCAATCGGGTGTGAACATGGGATCACTCATCATTTGGAGACAAGAGATATACAAGCTTTACCAGGGCTTTTATCTAGGATTAAGGAACTCAAACAACAATTGATGGAAACAGAGGGAACAATGGATTCTACAGTCGTCAAAAAGGCAATAAAAGATATTCATGATTTTTATAACAGTACACACGGGAGTTATCCAAATCTTACCGCTCCAGGGACACAGTTTCATAAAGAATTTAATGTGTTGATTGATATCTCACTTAAACTTTGGCCAAAAGCTACAAAATTCCAGTTTAAGAATTGGATAATGATGGATCAGTCGTAAATCCTGTGGAGATCGACAATCAGTAACTACCACACTACTCAGTGAAGTAAAAAGAAAAAACAGCCGGAGTTTCCGACTGTTATGAACGAGCGCCTCGAGCAGCTTGTGTAGCAGATCCAAGACGTCTTTTCTGAGCCCCTTCATCTGTCCCCTGTTCAACTTCACGATCTGTCCTTTGTACCAAAACCATTTCTTGTTCAATCTCATACATCAAAGTTAAAGACTTTTTTTCAAGCAGGCGCCACCCTTCATCACTGCTAACCTTTGTCGCGGTTTCGGCTTGAAGAAGACACATAAAAAGCTCAATCTCACGAAGTTTCGCTTGCAAATTCTCAATTCGAGTACCGATGTAATGATGTTGTGCCTGAATGCGTTGAATATGAGGATGTGGCTCATTTCCACCTCTTGCTTGAATGCCAAGCTCTTTCATACTGACTTCAAGAGAAGTGCGTGCAACAGTCAATTCTGTAATCTGACGATGGAAATCTGGGATACAGCCTCGAAAGGTCTCAGCACGATCAAGCACATTCCTCCAGACTTGATGACCATTCACTTGCTTGCGAATACGCTTGAGAATCTGCTCAATGCGAGCTGAACTCGGATTCCCAAGTCGCAAAGCCCTGACCCATGAAAGCAGCATTCCCATTTGACTTGAATAGATGAGCTTTAGAGGCATAAAGGCCAACAGACAAAATCCCGGAAGAAGCCCACCATAAAGAAATCCGAGTGTAGTAGTACCAATCAACAGGCAAACAAGAAGAAGACTCGACAAAAGACTCAATTCTTCCCAATCATCAGGAATTTTTTTCAACTGAAAAAAAAGATGGTAGAGGATACTATTTGCAATGACCAAAAATGGGTAGACAACCCAAGGTGATGTTGCATAAAAAGTATCCATGTGATTCTCCTTGTGGAAGAGGTATTTGAATGAACAAAATGAACGAAGAAACTTACGCAATTTTTGACTTTTTGTCAAGGGTGGACAACCAAAAAACCGAGGAAAACCTCGGTTTTTTTACAAATATGATTATCTCCTTCGTTTTCCCCAGAGCTCCCATGCCACAAGCGCAGGACTTGCGAGAAAAATGGAAGAATACGTTCCCACAATAATTCCGACAATCAAAGCAAAAGCAAATGGCTGAGTAGATTCACCTCCGAAAAAGAAAATGGCCACAAGTGCAAGAACGGTTGTTAAACTCGTATTAATTGAACGTTTAAAGGTTTGACGAACACTCAATTCAACTGTTTCTTCAAAAGTTTCCCCAACATCATTGGCAAGATTTTCTCGAGTCCGATCAAACACCACTACGGTATCATTGATAGAATATCCTAAAATGGTGAGAGAGGCTGCAACAAAAGCTGAATTGATTTCCCATCCAAAAAGGTGACTCATAATCGTATAAATGCCCACCATCACAATCACATCATGAAAAGCCGCAACAATCGTGAGTAATCCGTACTTCCAAGAAGCAACAGGTTTTGAAACTTTTCGAAAAGCCCAAGCAATATACAGTCCAATCAAGAGCAATATGAGAAAACCTCCCCAAATCGTTGTACGACGCAACTCTCCCCCAATCACTGGGCCAATAGAATCAAAACGTAACTCATCAATCTCTCCATGCTGTGCTTCAAGTGTTTGAAGAATTGTTTGATGTTCTTCCTCACTTAATGTTTCTGTTCGAATCAAATATCCTAAATCCCCTGAAGCTTGAACAGTCATATTTGAATATCCAATCTCTCGAAGTTCTGATTGAATTGCTTCAATGGTTACATGCTGTCCCAATTCCACCTCTAGTAAACTTCCTCCAGTAAAATCGATTCCGAATCGCAATCCAAGTGTAAAGATAAGGACAAATGTTAGAGCAATGAGAGCTCCAGAAATTCCAAACCAAATGTTTCGATTTTTGACAATAGACATATTACTTCTGTTCCTCCTTTCCTTGCCCGAACAGCCCTTTATGGCGTGTGACCCAAGAGCAAGCAATCACATTTTTAAGATAAACACGTGTAATGGTGATAGCGGTAAACATGCTAAGGAGAACACCAATAGAAAGGGTTAACGCAAATCCGCGAATAAAACTAGAACTAAACCAATATAAGACGCCTGCAGCAATCAAGGTTGTGAGATTTCCATCACGAATCGCAGACCACGCTCTTTGAAAGGCTTCATCCAAGGCAGAACGATAGTCGCGACCAGCTGCCAACTCTTCATTAAAACGTTCAATAATGAGGACGTTCGCATCAACTGCAATACCCATAGACAATACGAATCCAGCAATACCCGCAAGAGAAATCGTCACACCAAATAAACGGTAGGTAGCTAAGTTTAAGAACGCATAAAGAACAAGTGCAAAAACCGCAACAAGTCCTGGTACTCGATACACAGCAATCATGAAAAGAGCAACAAGAAGGAATCCACACAATCCAGCAATCACGCTCTTTGAAAGAGAGGCGGCTCCAAGTGTAGGACCAATGGTTTGTTGAGAAAGAAGATTAACTGGAACTGGCAATGCACCTGCATTCAAACGTTGCGCTAAAAGTTTCGCTTCATCCAAAGTGAAATTACCTGTAATAATGGCCTTCCCTCCATAAATAGCTGTCTGAACCACTGGAGTAGAAATAGCTTCTCCATCAAGGAAAATAGCAATAGGTTCTCCCACATGAGAGGCTGTGAGTTCTCCAAACAAATCTCCACCCTCAGTATTAAAGTTCAAAGCAACATAAGGAACTCCCGTGTTTGGATCAAATTCGACATTGGCGTGTTCTAGGTATTTTCCAGAAAGTTCTGTATTCGTCCATGGAGAGGCTTCTGGAATGATGTCAAAGATATCTGTGTAATCAAGCAAAATACGTTCCAAAGTATAGGTTTTCAAGCTGCGTTCATTGCTCTTGTAAATAAGATGGTAGCCAAACTCTGTTTTTACAACATTTGAAATTGTCTCTTTTGGAGTTTGAAGGGCTTCGATTTCAAAGGAAGCAACCATTTGTCCTGGTCTAACCCATCCAATGTATCCACCGTTTGGACCTGTTGGACCAGTGGAATACTCTTTTGCAAGATCAGCAAAATTTTCAGGAGTCGCTTCCGCTTTGAGATTATTGATTTGAATTGTTGCGTCCATTTCAGAAAGACCACTTGTACAACCTGTCGCTCCCTCATAACAAATTAAAATATGAGATAATTCTGATTCTTCTGTTTCACCAGCTTCAATATATTTCACAATGTTAAGCCCATCTGCATTTTCTACAACCTTTGGGACAACAAATCCTGGACTCACCCAAGTGTCAATAATGGCTTGCACAAGATCTCCATACACAGGATCATCTGCAGTAAGACCAGAAATTGTCCCAATTGCACTTTCAGTCGTGAGCTCCAAAGTAAGCTTATCCCAATCCTCTCCAGATCGTGCACGTGTGAGAGCTTGTTGTGCGGTAGCTTTGTCTGCCTCTTGCAAATCTGCAAGCAAAGCAAGTTCCTCTGCGGTTGGATCTCGTTGAAGTTGTTCTCCCGGTTCCTTGAACTCAAGAACAGGAGTTTCTCCAATTTGATCAATTGCCTCACTCACATCAAGAACCCCCGCAAGTTCCACAATGATTCGATGGCTTCCGCCTGTCATAGTCGTTTGCACTACTGGCTCTGAAACTCCAAAAGCATTCACTCTTCGTTCAATAACATCCTTCACGCCTTCAAGAGCTGCAGAACGATCTTCGTCTAGAATATTGCTCATGTCAGCTTCGTAGACCAAATGGGTTCCTCCTTGCAGATCAAGACCTAAACGGAATCCCTTTTCCTCCATAGTCGGTAAAGAAACTCCAATAGCAGAGTTCACACTCTGCACCCCTGCATTCCAATATGCAGGGAAATCAAAAAGAGCCGCTCCAAGAGTTGCTAAAAGGGCAATGATCGCAAATATTCGGACAGGCCAGAACTTTTTGCGTGCAGAGCTTCCTTTTGCTTTCCTAGACGACTGCATTTTCCAAACTTGTTTCATAAGATGTTTATTCAAAAATACCGCGATAGTTTACGAAAATATGACCATTTGTGCAAGTGGATAATCAAACACTGTGGTTTTTTAAAGACGCTCTTTTTAGAGCGTCTTTCTGTATCTTTATTGGCAACAAGGCTTTTTCCCAATGTGTTGATAACCTTTCTTTAATAATGATCCAAAAACCGCAAGGATGAATAACCAAACGAGGAACCATCCTATGATCGGAATAAACAGGACAATTGCCATAAGGAAAAGTCCAAGAAGTGTTGACCACCACGTTGTGGAATAACTTTTAGATTTTGTCATTAACTTATGAAGAAGGCTTCCAAAAATAACCGGAGCTAAAGCACCAGCCAGAAGACAAGCAAAAGCAAAGACACAACCAAGAATCGCTGCTGCATAAAAACCAATAAGGGTGAGGCAAAGTAGAAGAATCACAATAGGAAAAATAATGACTGCAACAACTCCAATTCCTAAAGATGACCAAAAATTCTCAAAGATCTCTTTGGAATAATGTGTTGTGCATTTTTTACAGGCAAACGTCAAAATCAAAGCTACTAAAAGAAGACCGAAAAATTTAATCGTAAAGATCCCAAAAAATAGAGTGCGCATCATGTTTTCAAATCCACCCTTATCTCCCATGATTCCTTTTTTGGCTTCCGTTTTTTCATAAACCAAAGATCCAATCATTGCTGCTTCACTAATCTCTCCTTCCTCTGGAGATGTATAAGTAAGCATTCCATTGATCTGTGCAGACCCACCCACTTTCATTTCTTCTGCATGCGCCACCACGTCCCCCTCAACTATGCCATTAATCGCAACAGCAGCTCCACTTGTT
>MGEY01000043.1 GCA_001791615.1 Candidatus Uhrbacteria bacterium RIFOXYA2_FULL_40_9 | reverse complement strand
AGTGAATACTTCCCTAACTATAGCGTCATGTTTTAGTTATACACCACCTTGTTTAGTATAGAGCCTTAATGGATTGACAAAGAGAAAAAGAAAATCTAAGGTGTTTTCTCGTTCTTTTCACAGGAGGCCCCATGGAACCCATCATGATTGAAGGCTTTTCCGATTCAGAGCGCTGGCGTGTTGAGCACCTTGCAAAAAGTTATCAAAGAGCGCGTGAGGGTTCGGCAAAAAAAGAAGCAAGCAAAAATTTGGATGATGCTAAGTGGATGTTTACTCTGATTGCCCTTATAGAGATTGCTCTGACTGGTTTTTTTGCTTTGCTAGCCTATGGTTCTCTTTTAAATTCAACGGATGATTCCCTTGTTTTATATATTTTCTTATTTTTATTGATTCTTTGTTCTGAGGGTTTGATCATGAGTTTTCCAATAGCTGAAATCATAAGCAGCCGAAAAATTCTCAAAGATCAAACGGGATGTGCTCAGACTAAAGCAGAATTAGAACTATTGGAAGATCCGGTTGCCAGATTGAATTGGTGCTTGGTCAATGTAGAACCTGAAATCCTCGGATTTGTGAAAGAGTGGAATAATTATGCACGACGCCGGGATTTAGGGCTTTTGAAAGAACATCCAGATTTGGAACGGATTGGACCAGTTGCCAAGCAGGCCTATGAAACCTATCGACATACATTTGTTCTGGCAAAGGAATTGACGGCTATGCGTGTGGAACAGCAGGCACGAGTGGCAAGCTCTGCTCAGCTCACCACTGGGGTCGATATTGCTGAAACATTGGAAACTCTTCGCGCAGCAGCTACTCAAGCAACTGCTTTTGTGCAAGCCTATCAAGAAGTGGAAGGATCATCGCTTTCTTGTCCTTTGGAAGCGATTGCGCAGATTGAAAAGGTTCAAGCAGAACTTCGTCGAGATCTTCCACAAAGTCGAAAATTGGAATTGGCTCGAAAAGCTGCTCAACGCGCACCTGCTTAGCTCAGGTGCTTTTTTGATTGTTGAGTAGAGCTTATTTTAGCTTGGCTAGATCTATTGTTTGATTGAATTCAATTTGTTTTACAAAGTCATCTGCATGACTAACGACAATAAGACATCCTTCGAAATCATTAAGTGCTCGTGCAATCGCTGGAAGATGACGAAAATTGATATGATTTGTAGGTTCATCAAAAATAAGAAGTCCAGGTTCTTGAATAACAAAACGTGCAAAACAGAGCAGTCCTTTTTGTCCTTCGGACAGTGCACCAACAAGAGTAGAGAGCACCTCTCCATTCAGAAGAAACCTTGCTCCTGTATAACGGATTTTTTCATTATCTGGTTCACTCATCATCGATGCGATTGAGGCATACGCTGTTTGTTCAAAATTAAGTCCAGAAAAATCTTGCCTATAATACCCAACCTTAACATCTTCATGGATAGAGGTATTGACATTTTTACTCTCTACAAGTGCGCGGAGAAGTGTACTTTTACCAATGCCATTTGGACCTTTAATAAGAACATGATCACCTTTTCTAAAATTGAATTCTACGGCAACATCTTTTGCTTCGTGGTTTTCAATGATTTTTATCTGCTTAATATCAATAATTTTTTCTGAAAAGTGCTGAGCGGGAATAATAAAGTCAGGAATTGTTCTATCATCACGTTTTACGTCTACAAGGTTTGCTTCTGACTCATTTACTTCCTCACGTAACTTACTAGCAAGCTTTCGCATCTTTCCTCCCTTATGAGAGAAAAAGTTTATTTTATCTTTTCGATCTTGAATGGTTTTAAGTAGCTGAGCATTCTTTGCACGATCTCGCTCAACTCGTGCGGCAATTTCTTCTACAACATCTGAATAGTTACCATCATATTTATCGATTTTTCCTGTATAAATATCTAAGTGCAGAACACCTTCTGTGAAACTATTTAGAAAATCAGCATCATGAGAGATAACCAAAACTGTTTTTGGATACATGATGAGAAACATCGTGAGTTGGTCTATACCATCACGATCAAGATTATTTGTAGGTTCATCTAAAAGTAAAATATCAGGTTGTTGTATCAGAGCGTAAGCAAGCAATAAACGAGCTTGTTGACCGCCTGATAATTCTCCAACAACACTTTCTAGATCTGTTTTAAAGTTTACAACCTTTAGGACATCGTCAATGCGCTTATCAAGATTGTGTGGGATTTCCTCAAATGCGTGTGAAAAATATTTTCGTACTGTACATTGAAGGTCTTCACGTGCCATCACTTGCTTTGTAGCAACAATGATTGCCTCTTTTGAAAAATGTATAAGACCTTTGTCAGGTTTAAGCTCTCCAGTAATCAGTTTTAAGATAGTGCTTTTTCCCGCTCCGTTTTGTCCCATTAACGTAAGTTTTGCATCCTCACGCACAGAAAAACAGGCCTCTTTTAAAAGTGGGTTTTCTGATTTGTAGCCAAAAGTGACATTTTCAAAACGTATGCTGACTTTTTCTTGTGACATAGAAGTGCAATACATACCATTTTAGGAAAAAAAATACTAGTACTTGGGAGTGTTGGGTTAGGTGTAGATATATCCGGGTTCTGTGTTAACTTTTTTCAAATTTGATATACTGAATAATATCACTATTTATTTGAATATATGGCAAAAACAATTCAACCAGAAAAATTAGATGAGATTTATCAAAGATGGTTAACGTTAGCAACTGAATCAGCATTCAGGAGTGAATTGAAAGCTCTTGAAAGAGAGAATGCGAGAGTTGAAGGACGTGAGATTCAAGACGATGGTAAAGCAGAAAGAGCTCACGAAGCATTAGATGCCTTTTTAGAAGAGGTAAGTGAAGCATATGATTTAATTCCTAAAGAGCTTGATGGACTACTTGATGAGTTTCGAGAAAGAGAAAAGAGGGAGATTCATGAAAGACATGAGAGAGATCGGGAACATACTGAAAAGTCATCAAGAAGTAAGAGACCATTCGGGCGAGAATAATCAGTTGGATAGACTCAAAACAAAAAAGAATTTTCTGAAAAACCGATTGATAGAGATCGGTTTTTATTCTCCCAAAGAATCATCCGAACTGGTATACTCTTTGTAATATGGAAAAGAGAAAACCTTTATGGGACATCCTTTCGGAAAATCGAAAGAAAAAGTGTCTTGATCGAATTGTTGCTTATTTTTTGGATGAACGTAATGAAAATGTTGGACTTATCGTTGCAGAAGATCTTTTGGATGTTGTAATCGAAGGAGTATTCTCTGACATCTACAATAAAGGAGTCCTTGATGCAGAGAAAGTTATTAAGGAAAAAAACGCTGATATTGAATCTGAGCTCAATCTTTTACTCCGTTCAAGTTAGGAATTATTATCCTTATGTTCATTGTCTAGTTTGTTATCTTTTAGACAAAAATATTTTTGATTTATGAAAAATATAATTCTACTCACTGGCCCTGGAGGAGCAGGGAAAAGCACCATCGCTAAATTGCTTGTGAAAAAATTTGGTTACACGTTTCTTGATGGAGATCGTGAAGATACAGAGTTTTTTCCTGACGGAGATCAGTGGCTTCCGGAAAATAAAGAGAGGCTCGCAAAAGTTCACGAGAAGATTTTAAGGAGGACAAAAGAATTGGTTGAGCAGGGAAAGAAAGTAGTTGTAGATTATATTATTTTTGGAAACTATCTAGAGTACTTTCAGAAATTCAAAGAAACTTTCGGAGAAGATTTGCAGATAACTATTTTGTTTCCTTCTGAATCTGAAATGATCGATCGTGATTTTAAACGTGAATGTTGGACAACAGGGGCTGATCGAATCAAAGCAGTACGTTCTGAGTTTGAAAACATCCGTACCGAAATAAGTTTAGAAAATTTTATTGATACTTCTGAAGAAACTCCGGAAGAGACTATTCAAAAACATTTTAATACAGATCATTAAAAAAATGATGATTATTGATGAAAATTGAGTCCAAGTTTGTTATGAAAACAAAAAATAACTATCACATCCCTCGGCTCGACGATAATTTCGCTCGGGATGACAGAGGAGTTTATAACCTCGCTCGGGATGACAGAGGGTGATGGAAACAGGTTCACTTCACTCAGGATTACAAATGATTGGTGTTTGGATGAACTGAAAGAGGAAACCTTGGGCTTTAGCCCTGGAGGAAGTCATTTGTTTCATAAAAAAATCACCCCTCTGAAAAGGGGTGATTTTTTGGTGCGCCGTGGGGGATTTGAACCCTCGACCAAGTGGTTAAGAGCCACCTGCTCTACCGGACTGAGCTAACGGCGCAAATTTATTTTCAATGGGATAAATATGCCAGATTGATTGACAAACGTCAAGATTTCTCGTATCATTTTGCCCACATGCGGGCGTAGCTCAACTGGATAGAGCATCAGTCTTCGGAACTGAGGGTCGGGGGTTCGAGTCCCTCCGCCCGCACCATCTCTTATTGTTTCAGTTCAGCTGGAATAATGAGGGATGTTTTTTTATCCCTTCATTCATTGGCAAAGTAAAGGCATTTTGATAGCATAAGGACATCTATGAAGTACTCAACCTCTTTTGCAAAGACCACAAAAATCGCTCCACATGATGCAGACTCAGCAAATGCACGTTTTCTTGTGCAGGCAGGTTTTATCAATCAACTCATGGCCGGTGTCTACACCTTTCTTCCATTAGGTATTCGTGTGCTTGATAAAATCAAAAATATTGTGCGTGAAGAAATGAACGCGCTTGGAAGCCAAGAAGTGTACATGCCAACCCTTCATCCAAAAGAGCATTATTTGAAAACAGGACGTTGGGATGTGATTGATGTTCTTTTTAAACTCGAAGGAGCAGGGGGGAAGGAGTATGCCTTAGGATCAACACATGAAGAGATTGTGACTCCTCTCGTGCAACAGTATGTAAAGAGTTATAAAGATCTTCCTGTGTCGGTTTATCAAATTCAAGATAAGTTTCGTAATGAACCCCGAGCAAAATCTGGACTTCTTCGAGGACGCGAGTTTTCCATGAAGGACATGTACAGCTTTCATTTGACCGAGGAAGATTTTGAAGCCTATTACGAAAAAGCAAAGCAAGCCTATTTGAATGTGTTTCATCGTTGTGGCATTGATGCCATTATCACAGAAGCTTCAGGAGGAGTTTTTTCAAAGTATAGCCATGAGTTTCAAACACCAACTGAGTGTGGAGAGGATTTAATCTATGTGTGTAATACGTGTCAGTATGCACAGAATCGGGAGATCACAGAATTGAAGGATGGAGATAAATGTCCTAAATGTGAGGGAACGATTAAAGAAACAAAGACGATTGAGGTGGGAAATATTTTTCCTTTGAAAACAAAGTTTTCTGAATCGTTTGGGTTTACAGTTGCAGGGGAAGAAGGGAAACAGGTTCCTGTCCTGATGGGATGTTACGGAATCGGACCTTCTCGGGTGATGGGTTCTATTGTTGAAGTTCATCATGATGAGCGAGGAATGATCTGGCCAAAATCTGTAGCTCCTTTTCAAGTACATCTTGTTTCATTGAATGCGAAAGATCAGACCATACAAGAAAAGGTGATCGATGTGGCTGAAGGATTTTATCAAGATTTTGTGAAAGCAGGAGTTGAAGTACTTTGGGACGATCGAGTTGAAACGTCTCCTGGAGAAAAGTTTGCAGATGCAGATTTGATTGGGATTCCTTTGCGTCTTGTTGTTTCAGAGAAAACCCTTGCAGAAGAAGCGATCGAATGGAAACTTCGCACAGAAAAAGAATTTCGGCTTGTTCCTTTGCAGGATATTATGGAACAAGTTGAGACCTTTGTGAGCGAATAAGAGTAAAGAAAGAAAACCGCTGAAAATTTGGCGGTTTTTTTGTTAATCAATTGACAGTCGTTCCATTATTAAGTATGGTCTTATGTCTATATCCAAATTCCCTTATGGGTTTGGTAAGACGGAGGATCCCATGTCCACTCTTGTTCTTTCTCTTTTTTTTCTTTGCACTGCCTCTGCTAATCCTCACGACAGGGTTTCTGAATGTCTGTCTGCAAGCCCTCGTGTAGATTGGGAATACATAGATCATTTGGGACTGACTTCCACCTCTATCCCACAAGTTAGAGGAGTGAAAGAAAATCTTATGATTTGTGATGCGTTGGCTTATGATGATGCGGTTGCCAAGCAGGAAACAATGCTTGCTAAAAAAGAAAAAGGTGGCATTTGTTATCACAGAGCAGTGCATATTTGGACAAAAGCAATGTGGAGAGAGTATACAATCAGAATCGTTGTGCAAACTCTTGACTATTGGCTAGAGACGCATAATGAGAAATTAAAGGATATTGTTCGAGAAGTTGAAAAGGACATGTGGTAGAAGCTCTTTTGTTAGACGCCCCGCTGATCAAAAAAGCGGGGTTTTATTGTACCGTATAAATTAGTCGTCCAGAGGTTTTGAATGAAACAATCGCCGTTTTCCTGGCGATTTTTAATACTTTGGGGCTCTATGTCAAACAAGGTGATGCTTCATGAACGATACAAG
>MGEY01000042.1 GCA_001791615.1 Candidatus Uhrbacteria bacterium RIFOXYA2_FULL_40_9 | reverse complement strand
CGCATTTGATCTTTTTGACCATGTGTTGCCGGTTGACCTGAAAATCCATGACGTTTCATAACACCAGCAAATCCACGTCCTTTTGAAATTCCGATCACATCAATTTTAGCACCAACCTCAAAAGATTTTATATCAACAGTTTGCCCTCTTTCTAAATCTGTGGTCTTTGTATGGAACTCTTTTAAAGTACTAAGAGGAGGTAACTCTTTCAAATATCCTTGTTCCGGTTTATTCAATGCCTTTTTTTGATGTGTTCCGAGTTGGACGATTACATCTCCTTGTTCTTCATTTTTTTGAACTCGTGTAACAATATTTGGTTCAATTTGAACAAGGGTTACAGGAATCACACGCCCATCTTCACAGAAGTGCTGTGTCATTTCTATTTTTTTTCCAATAATGAAAGTCATATGTTTTGCATTGGTCTCATCTGAGACTTACTTACGTTCATTCTTTGGCTATCTTAAAAGCCAGAAGTTTATTTCAAAATGATATTGAAACAAACTTCTAGCCTTCAATATTGCCTCACAAAGAGACGCTATCTAACCCAAAGGTTTTTGAAGGGGAATATTATTTTAATGGAAAGTAAACGGCTCCTAAACATTGTTGAAATCACTCGGAAGGTTTTCCTCTATGTCTTCTATTTTTTCTCGGATCTTTCTTCCCTGTTCCTTCAATATTTTTGTGTTCACATCACAATGATGTGTGAACTATTTGATTCTACGTCTTTATCTCTACATCAACACCTGCTGGTAGATTTAAACTCATGAGAGCTTCAATCGTCTTGTCTGTTGGTTCAAGAATATCAATTAATCGCTTGTGAATACGCATTTCATACTGTTCACGTGAATCCTTGTGAACAAACGTCGAACGATTCACTGTGTATTTTCGTTTCTCTGTAGGAAGTGGCACAGGTCCAAGAATCTTTGCACCAGATCGTTCGGCAGTTTTGATAATTGTCTGTGTTGCTTGATCGATAATCTTATGATCGTGTGCTCGTATCTTAATTCGAATACATGATTTTTCTTCTTTTTCTGTTTTTGTTGTTGATGATGATGTTGTCACACTTTTCTATGAAAGAACGCAAGTAGGGGGTGACAAATGCCACCCCCTACAGGTTTATTTAAGAATTTTAGTTACAATTCCAGCTCCAACTGTGCGTCCACCTTCACGAATAGCAAAAGACATGTTGTCTTCCAATGCGACTGGGTGGATTAAACGAATTGTTAGATTTACTGTATCTCCTGGCATAACCATTTCTGTGCCTTCTGGAAGTTCTACTTCACCAGTGACATCTGTGGTTCGAATATAAAACTGTGGTTTATATCCTTTAAAAAATGGCTTATGACGTCCACCTTCCTCTTTTGTTAAAGAATAAACTTTCGCTTCAACATCTGTATGTGGAGTTATAGATCCTGGGGCTGCAAGAACCATTCCACGCATCACATCTTCTTTCTTAACTCCTCTAAGAAGAATTCCAGCGTTATCACCAGCTCGTCCTTCATCTAAACTCTTGTTGAACATTTCAATACCCGTCACAACCGTCTTTGTTGGCTCTTCATTAATTCCCACGATAGAAACATCTCCATTAATTTTGACGATCCCACGCTCAATACGACCAGTCACCACTGTTCCACGTCCTTCGATTGAGAAAACATCTTCAATCGGCATCAAGAAAGGTTTATCTGTTTCACGAACAGGTTCAGGAATAAAAGTATCAAGTGCACTAATCAGCTCCATGATTGGCTTTGTTGCCACTTCATCTGTTGGATTTTCTAATGCTTTCAATGCTGATCCACGAATAATAGGAGTTTCATCTCCTGGGTATTCATATTTCTTCAAAAGATCACGAATTTCTTCTTCAACAAGATCAATCAATTCAGGATCATCAACTTGGTCAGTCTTATTTAAAAATACAACAATCGCTGGAACACCAACTTGACGTGCAAGAAGAATATGTTCACGCGTTTGTGGCATTGGACCATCTGCAGCAGACACAACAAGGATTGCACCATCCATCTGGGCTGCACCAGTGATCATGTTCTTAATATAATCTGCGTGACCTGGACAATCGACGTGAGCATAATGACGATTGTTAGATTCATACTCACAATGAGCAGTCGCAATCGTAATTCCACGTGCTTTAGATTCAGGGGCTTTATCAAGATCATTCACGCCCTTTTTCTGGGCGGTCATTCCCTTTGTATTTAATACTGCAAGTATTGCAGCTGTTAACGTGGTTTTCCCATGGTCAACGTGTCCAATGGTTCCAACGTTAACGTGCGGCTTAACACGTTGAAAAACATCTGCCATAAATTTTTTACAACTGAGCAATAGTTTGCTCTAAAATTAGATAAATGTTAGCTTTTCGCAAGATGTCGCGAAGTATAGCAAAACCTTAAAAAATATGCAAGGCCCTTTCCTCAAGGCAACCTGAAATTTCATTATTCAATAGGTTCTAGATAAAACTGTTCTTCTCCAAAATCCCTATCGCTTTTTTCTGTTGTTTCCCAAGTATTTTTACGATCCACAGAAATTACCTCCTCTTTGTCTATTTTTTTGCTTATTTTTTCACTCTTCTCTCGAAGAAACTGTTGATAAGCTATTTCAAATTCCCTCATTTCTTCTTCTCCTGTTTTTGATAAATCCCATGTTTCAGCTTCTTTTTCTTCTGCAGAAGGCATTGCTTCCCAAATATTTTGACACTCTTGGCAATGGTTATCTTCCATCTCGATTTCATCTTCATTGAGAAAAAAATCGTTGGAATTGGAATCAAAATTTTCTTCTTCTGTATGGCTTGTGAGATCTAAAAGCATTTCATATTGATCAATATCCATGATCACAAATGTCTGATCGCCTTTTGGATCCATTACAACCATACGATCACCTGTCCTACGAATAAGATCAAAAATCCTTTGAAATTGGTTTGTCATAGCGCAACTATTGTATCGAAAACTCTTACCATGTCAAGCAAAGCTATCCACTGATTTTGCACTATTTCGAGCCTTTTCTCAATAATTCTACTTTAACGAGCCAATGGATCTCATTCTTAGATTGTAAGTGAACACAATTATTATTTGGTAATTCTAATAAATACAACCTTTTAGTAAATACTTTTCTCATTTCTTATAATTCTTATGACAAATTCATCTATACCAAAGACCTCTAACAATGTATGAGGATGTTCGAACGAACGAATACAATAATTATTCTACTGCTATAAAGGTTTCTCCTTTCGAAAGAAACCTATTCTTGCTGTCTAACACATGACTCAGGGATAGAATCAAGAAACAACTAAGAAGTCGTGTTAACTTATGACTATGATTCAAAATATTGATTAACCAAAAACCGAGAAAAATTCTCGGTTTTTTAAACTCTTTATCCTTGTCGAATGGAACCCCCCCCACGTAGCTCAATGACTTCTTTAGCTACGTTTGAAGGAACTGCCTCATAATGATCGAATTGCATTGAATAACTTGCTCGTCCTTGTGTCATTGAACGCAATTGTGTTGCGTAACCGAACATTTCTGCAAGGGGAACAAAGGCCGTGATAAATTTAGAACTAGTGCGATCAGCCATTTCTTGGATTTGTCCTCGTTTTGCATTGACATCTCCGACAACTGTTCCCATAAAATCTTCAGGAGTCACAACTTCTACTTTCATCATTGGTTCAAGAAGAACAAGCCCTGCTTTCTTTGCTGCGTCTTGAAATGCCATAGATCCTGCGATCTTAAAAGCTGCTTCAGAGGAGTCTACTTCATGATAAGAACCATCATACAAAGTAATTTTTATATCCAGAATTGGATACCCAGCAAGAACTCCACGATCAGCTGCTTCCCTAACACCTTTTTCAATAGGATTAAAGTACTCTCGAGGAATAGAACCACCTTTCACTTGCTGTTCAAAAATAATACCTTCTCCTGGTTTGAGCTTCTCAATACGAACAAGACAATGACCATATTGACCACGACCACCTGTCTGTCGAATATACTTTCCTTCCCCCTCTGAGTTCCCTTTAATCGTTTCACGATAAGACACTTGTGGTTGCCCAACATTGGCTTCAACATTGAATTCTCTACGCATTCGATCAACAATCACATCAAGGTGTAATTCTCCCATTCCAGAAATAATGACCTGATTAGTCTCTTCATCTGTACGAACACGGAACGTGGGATCTTCTTCTGCAAGTTTTTGAAGAGCAATGGCCATTTTTTCCTGATCTGCTTTTGTTTTAGGTTCAATGGCAATGGAAATAACAGGTTCTGGAAAAATAATTGACTCAAGAATGATTGGATGATCAGAATCACAAAGAGAATGACCAGTAAATGTTTCTTTTAATCCTACAGCTGCGGCAATATCCCCTGTACGAACTTCACTTATTTCCTCACGACTGTTGGCATGAAGACGAACAATACGACCAATACGTTCTTTTTTTCCTGTAGATGCATTCAATACATAAGAACCTGATTGCATGACACCGGAATAAACACGGAAAAAAGCCAATTTTCCCACATAAGGATCTGCAGCAATCTTAAAAGCTAAAGCAGAAAATGGGTCTTCATCGGAAGCATGTCGAACAAGCTCTTTTTCTTCTTCTTCTGGATCATGACCAATCACGGAAGGGACATCAAGTGGACTTGGAAGATATTCAACAACTGCATCAAGGAGCATTTGTACTCCTTTGTTTTTCAATGCAGAACCACACATAACAGGAATAATCTCTACAGAAAGTACTCCTTTTCGAAGTCCTGCTTTAAGTTCTGCTAAAGACATTTCTTCTCCTCCCAAATATTTATTCATGAGATTTTCATCTGTTGCTGCAATAGCTTCAATCAGCTGATCGCGCCATTTTTGTGCATCTGCTTTGTATTCCTCTGGAATTTCTGTTTCTTCAATCTCTCGACCAAGATCATCACGATAAAAAAAGGCTCTCATGGTAAGAAGATCAATCACTCCTAAAAATTTATCTTCTTTTCCAATAGGAAGTTGGATGGGGAAAGCGTTCTTTGTTAAACGACGATGGATTGATTCAAGATCTTTGAAAAAATCAGCCCCAGTTCTATCAAGTTTATTAATAAAACAAATACGTGGCACTTTATAATCATCTGCATATCGCCAGTTTGTTTCAGATTGAGGTTCTACCCCAGCAACACCATCAAAGACAACAACTGCTCCATCAAGCACACGAAGAGAACGTTTTACTTCAACCGTAAAATCAATATGTCCTGGAGTGTCGATCAAGTTCATGTCATATCCTTTCCAAAAACAGGTTGTTGCTGCAGAAGTGATAGTAATTCCTCTCTCTTGCTCTTGTTCCATCCAGTCCATGGTTGCTTCTCCTTCATGAACTTCACCAATTTTATGTTTTTTCCCTGTATAAAAAAGAACGCGCTCTGAAACTGTTGTTTTTCCTGCATCAATATGAGCAATGATCCCAAAGTTTCGTACTTTCTCTAATGGATATTCACGTGGCATAAATTTCGTCTAAGTATCAATTACCGAGCAAAATGAGCAAAGGCACGGTTTGCCTCAGCCATACGCTGGACATCTTGTTTCTTTTTAAAGGCCTCTCCTTCACTATTGGCAGCAGCAATAAACTCGTGAGCGAGACGTTTTGCCATTGTCTTTCCTTTTTTTGCGCGTGCTGCAGCGATAATCCATCGGTAAGCAAGTGTATATCGACGATCTCCACGCACAGGCATAGGAACTTGATAATTAGCTCCTCCGACACGTTTACTCTTTACCTCCAAAGAAGGCATAACATTTTTTACCGCTCTATCAAAAAGATCCAAGGCATCCTGCTTTGTTTCATTGCTCATAATATCAAGAGCATCGTAAACAATGCGTTGTGCCAAGGACTTCTTTCCATCATTCATGATGTAATTAATAAATTTGGCAATATTGACATTGCCAAACTTTGGGTCAGGTAATAACTGACGTTTGGGTGCTTTTTTCCCACGCATAAAATGAGATATTCATTCAAACGGCTTCTTCCCCGCGTGTGGGGTACTCCGTTGAATGGAATGAATTAAAATTATTTATTTTTTGGTCGTTTTGTTCCGTACAAAGATCGACTACGTTTTCGTCCATCAACTCCTTGAGTGTCATAAACTCCTCGAACAATATGATAACGAACACCAGGAAGATCTTTCACACGTCCTCCACGGATCATCACAATAGAGTGCTCTTGCAAGTTGTGTCCCTCACCAGGAATATAGGCAGTGACTTCTGTTCCGTTACTTAAACGGACACGCGCGATCTTTCGGATAGCAGAGTTAGGTTTGGTTGGTGTCATGGTTGTCACTTTGACACACACTCCACGCTTATAAGGACTACCCTTCTTCAAAACTGTGCGTTTTCGATGCAAAGAGTCAAGTGTGTACTGCATGGCAGGTGATTTGCTCTTGACTTGCTTTGTAGAACGTCCTTTTCGAACTAATTGTTGAACTGTTGGCATAATCAATTGAATACTAAAAAGTGCCGATAAAGTATCATACGTCTAAAAAAACGTCAATCATAATAGGCTCTATACT
>MGEY01000041.1 GCA_001791615.1 Candidatus Uhrbacteria bacterium RIFOXYA2_FULL_40_9 | reverse complement strand
AAAGATGATGCTCGCTTTTATTCCCTTTGTTCAGCTTGTATCGTTCATGAAGCATCACCTTGTTTGACATAGAGCCTGGACAGATTGGGGATAGGTGATGTGAATAATATCTAGTTGAGGTTTTTACTTATAAATACATTATAAAAACCCCAGTTGAACTGAGGTTTTTATGTTGGTGCTGGGAGAGGGACTCGAACCCTCAAGCCAATAGGCACTAGTTCCTAAGACTAGCGCGTATACCAATTCCGCCATCCCAGCATATTTTTATCCGTATTTTGTGCGATGAGACTATCATTTTTTTGTAAAACGATCAAGGTCTTGTAGAAAAGAAAAAGCACTGAAGTCTATCAGTGCTAGAAGGTTGGTTCAAAAGATCATGTCACTTATCCTGTACAAGCGATAAGTCGTGGTTCCGTTATTTGGTAAAAGAGAACAGATTCTCTTAATTGCTTTGCATAGTCTTGTTCCATCTCTGAAAACGTACGGATCGGATGATTTAGGGAACGAAAGCGTGCCAGCATGATGATAGGAATCCACAATCGATTTGAAAAGGAAGATTGAAGAATCTTTGTTCCACCGTAGAAATATTTAGCTTCCTTTTTCATTTGTTCCGGAATAGGTTCTCCAGGGAGAAGAAAATCGAAATTTCTTTTCTGATGTATTTTTCCTGTTTTAATTTGAACCGCAAGAAATGGCCATTCAGGATTTTCCGACATAGCCATTACATCTGTCTTCATTTGCCAATCTTCATAGGGTTTGGGGAGATAACACTCCCAGCCAGCCAATTGGGTGAATGCGACACATCGACAAGCTGTCAAAGCACCAATGCAAGATTTTTTCCAGATTTCTGCAAGTGGTTTCACGTCTGAGGGGAAAAGGAAAAGAATTGTTTGTATGCTATTTGTTTCAGCAATCCAAAAGGCCTGAATCAGGAAAGCATGTGCCATACACGAAGATCGATATTCATTCATTCTTGCTTTTTTACTTTTGTCTCTTTGTCTGTTCAGTTGTAAAAGAATTCCGAACAGGAATCCAGCACAGAGTAGGTGTTGTTCAAGGGGATTTTCTGCTCTTTTTTTCAAGTTGTTAAGCCATCGTCCACGATATCCAGCTGAGCTAATTTCTTCTTTAGTGAAAAGAGGATTTTTTGCTACTGCAAGTCCATCAATCACAGCTTGTGCCACGCGTTCTCGGGCAGGGGGATCAAACAGATAGCGCTCTGTTTCCTTTGGCAAGTTTGCTCGTCCTTTTTGTATTTTTTGCAAAGAACACCTCTTGGTAAGAGACTCGTAAGAGTGTCATATTTTTACTCAGCTGTCAATCCTCTCTCGACATCCTCTCTCGACAAAAATTCTTTCGTTCGCTATCCTCGTTGGTATATGAGAGTTATTTTAGTTCATGGGTTCAATGCATCTCCACAGATGAATTTTCATCCTCGTCTTGCTGATCAACTTCGAGCAAAAGGGTTTGAAGTGATTGCTCCAACTCTTCCTTTGCAAGCCGGAGAAGAGTTTGATCTTCACAAAGCCATTGAGAAAATGAAAGAGCAAGTAGGTTATTTAAAAGGAGATGATATTCTCCTTGGTCATTCCCTAGGTTCTTTAATCATCTTGCAATATCTTGAAGCTATTGAAATGACAGAAACTCCACGAGCCGTTATTTTGGTTGCCCCTCCATGGAGTGTTTCCCGTCCAGAATTGCGACAACTTTTTATTGCCGATTTAGATGCAGATGTTTTGATGTGGAAAGCCAGGGAGTTTATCGTGATTCATTCTAAAGATGACAAATTGGTTCCGATTGCTCATGGTCGACGACTGGCAGAAGCTTTACGTGCAAGATTTATTGAAACCGCCACAGATGGGCATTATATGGAAGCAGACTATTCTGTTTTACTTGAAACGATTTTATCTATTGCACAAACACCTCATGCTTTTGAGCCAGGGAAGGATTTAGAAAATGATTTTGTTGGATTGCATTAAAAAAGTTTAGAAAAAATCAGGGGATTTTCTTCTGATTTTTTTGTAAAGAAAAAAGGCATCAGTCTGATACCTTAAGTCGCGTGTAGAATCTCTTGACTAGGAAGAGATGTGTTGTGGAATTTTACCAATAAGTAGCACTCTTTCATCTGTTTCTTCTTTAGCAATTCCATTGATCATTTTTTTCGAAACAACAGGTTGATGAGCAATAATGCAAGAATCAACAAGAAGTCGCTGATACAAATTTATAATAATAGACTGTTGAACAGAGGTTCTTACAACCGCTAAACGATAGCCACGATCATAACCAACCTTAAGACGTGCTTTCAAAAGCTTTTTTGCGATTCCAAACTGACGGAATTCTTTTCTAACAAAAAGTTCGGCCATATAGAGCACTTGCTGACGAAGCAGATGGTGTCTCACTTCAGAATCTCTACATGTTGGAATACATCGTTGGATATCAGATTTTCTGTGGAGGGAGAAACCTATTCCTACACCAACAATTTTTTTACCTTCCTTGGCTGTTAAAAAGATTATCTCTGGCCAAGAGAGCATTTCAATAAAGTATTGACGAAGTTCTGAATCAATAAATGTTTCAAACCACGGAGGTTCATGGAAGCAAGATTGATAAAGATCAATTACTTGTTCTATGTCTGTTTCTTGGAATGTCCGTATATCCATCTTTTCACCTTTTTTTGTTTGTTTTGGGAATCATTCAGAATCCCTTTAGGCATCCTTTTTCAAAAATGCCTAAGCGATTCTTAATGTTTCTTTTTGAGAAAGCGATCAACAGATATGGAGCGCATCTTATAGCAAGTAATTCCTGATTCTTGATAAGAACCAATAAGGAGAGGGAAAAAGGGTTCACTATCTATTGCTATTTTTTCAAATTCTTTTAATACTTGATCAGAATTTTTCAGAAGAGATCCGTAGACTTCAAAGATTTCACGTTTTTTTAGAATTGATTGATAGTTTTCTTTTTCTCTTTCATTTTTCTTACTAAGAAAATCAACAAGAATTTTTTTGAGCGTTTTTTTAATTTTTTTCGAGTCTTTTGGTCCACACTCAATCTCAAGTCCACATGGAACATATTCACTTAATGAACCTTCCAGTTCTGGACTAAACGTTGGCCAAACAACAATTCGTTTTATCTTAAGCAATGCTGCGAGTTGAAAATTTTTTGAAGTAGGATTTGTAATAATAATGAAGACACCTGTCTGCTTTGCTGTACCATGGAGATCAATGGTATAGCGATAATTTTGCGCTTTAGTTAGAATTTCTGACGCTCTTCGCGAAGCATAATTTTTTGCTTTTGCATTTCCAGGAGCTGATCTATTGAGGTTACCTTCGAATTCACGTGTCTTTTGATTAAGTGCAGGTTTATTTCCTATCATCCAATCAAAATCAGATCGCTCTTTTTCTAACTCTTGTAGAACATCAACACCAATAGGTTCATTTCCGTGCGTTCCTCCAATAAAAAGAATGTCATTTTTCATAGCGATTTATAGAAAGAATAAAAAACTCCTCTCAAATTCTGAGAGGAGATGGAATGTTTTTTAAATTAAACATCAAGACACATCGCTCTCAGAGGAGGGATGGTGATGATGAAGTTTGTAAATTTGTGTGGTGTATCCATTCATACCTTTGTGAAGCCAAGTAGAAATACGTGCGATCGTTGCAGAACTGAGTCCGGTTTCTTTTTCGATTTTTTTATAAGGAATATTGTCAAAAAGCATTTGTGCCGCTTTCCAACGATTTCCAAGTTCACTAAGTTCTTTTTCTGTCAGAAGATCTCGAAAAAAGTTTTTCGCTTCTTGAAGGGTTTCAAGTCGCAGAATTGTTTCAAGTAATTCCTCTGTTTTTTTAGTATTCCATTGGGGCATACAGAATTCTATTATAGCTTTATACTTTAGTCAAGTAAAGTATCAGTGATGTCAATAATGATACGTTTTTCCTTTTAAAATAGTCATTGCACGGTAGAGTTGTTCAAGAAAAAGGACATGTGCAAGATCATGAGGAAATGTGAGTTGTGAGAGAGAAAAAACATTCTCTTTTTTAAAAGTATCATGAAGACCCAGCGGTCCTCCCAAAAGAAAGGTGAGATGATGGACACCTTGTTTTGACCACTCTTCAATTTTTTTCGCAAAAGCAGGAGAATCAAATTCCTTTCCTTTTGCATCAAGTGTGATTACAAGTGATTGATGTGGAATTACTTTTATGATTTTTTCAGCTTCTTGAGCAAGAACACGATTTCGATCTCGCTCTGAAGAAAAAGGCGTTTCAGCAATTTCAATTGTTTGTAATTTTACAAAAAGTTTCAGCCGTTTTTGATATTCCATGACCAAATTTTTGCATGAGCCATTTTTTTGTTTTCCAACAGTGATAAACGTGATGTAATACATATTAAATAAAGAATAACAAATCGAAGTAAAAACGTACATTTTTTAATTTTTTTTGTTGTTTTTGCACTGTGGATCAATACAGGATAGTTCTCTTGACAGCTTTTTCCTCACGGTATATGATTCCCGCGACCTTTCCTTAGAAAACTTGTGAAGAATCTCACATAAATGCGTTATTCGGAGCGGGATGCTGAATGACATGAATTAGAAAACCACCCGCGCCTTAGCGCGGTTTTTACTTCCTTCGAATTTGAAAGCAGTGGATCCTGTCCATTACTTTCTGGTCCGAATGATGATCAGATCGATCATTACAATTGAAGAGAATTGAGTCAGAGAATCAAAATATATAAATTCAATACCACGGAAGATTAAATCTTTCAGTGGTTGTAGAGCATCTAAAGGGCATACGGTGGATGCCTTGGCAAAACGTGCCGATGAAGGACGTAGCAGCCTGCGATAAGCTTCGGGGAGGTGGCAAGCAACCTTTGATCCGGAGATTTCCGAATGGGGAAACCCAATGCGGGGAAGCCGCATTACCTTGTGCTGAATACATAGGTACAAGGAGGGCACCTGGGGAAGTGAAACATCTCAGTACCCAGAGGAAAAGAAAAAGAATGTTCGTTTTACGTTTACATGCACACGCACGTTGCCTGTAAACGGATAACGAGCCCATTCCCTAAGTAGTGGCGAGCGAAAAGGGAAGAGCCCAAACCTTAATGAGTGAAGTTGTTGTGATCATGTGGACTTCGGTTCGTATGTGACCAGCAATGAAAGATGGAAGTCGTTGCTCCTAAGGCGTTGTAAGATAGTTATGTCGTCTTCTTCCAAAGACGGGTAATGCAAGTTGTACGATGTATAGTGGAAGTCGTTGGAAAACGACACCAAAGAAGGTGATAGTCCTGTACATAAAATACTCCCGTACCATTACTATGATTATTCTTGAGTACCACGGGACTCGTGAAATCCTGTGGGAACCTGCCGCGACTATGTGGCAAGGCTAAATACACGTTTTGACCGATAGTGAACAAGTACCGTGAGGGAAAGGTGAAAAGCACCCCGAGAGGGGAATGAAATAGTATCTGAAACCGTATGCTTACAAGGAGTCAGAGTCCCGCTTTGCGGGATGATGGCGTTCCTATTGAAGAATGAGCCAACGAGTGTGTTGTATGTTGCTTGGTTAAGTCCTCCGGGACGGAGCCATAGTGAAAGCGAGCGTTAACCCGCGTGATGTGACTAAATTCGAATTGTTCGATTTTTATCGAACTTTTCGAATTTTTTCACAGAGTAGCATGCACACGACCCGAAACCAGGCGACCTAGCCATGGCCAGGTTGAAGCGAGTGTAACAGCTCGTGGAGGACCGAACCCACGCGTCGTGCAACACGCGGGGATGAGCTGTGGTTAGCGGAGAAATTCCAATCGAGCCTGGTAATAGCTGGTTCTCCCCGAGATAGCTTTAGGGCTAGCGTCGGTTAATAGTGTATTGGGGGTAGAGCACTGAATGGGGTCACCGCCTTCGGGTAGGTATCCTAAACAAACTCCGAATACCAATACATGTTCCCGGCAGTCAGACTATGGGGGCTAAGCTCCATTAGTCGAAAGGGAAACAGCCCAGATCTCCAACTAAGGTCCCTAAATCATCATTAAGTGTAAAAGGTGGTTGAAAGGCTTATACAACCAGGAGGTTGGCTTAGAAGCAGCCATCCTTTAAAGATAGCGTAATAGCTCACTGGTCAAGCTTTTCTGCGCCGAAAATGTACCGGGGCTAAATGATGTACCGAAGTTGAGGGTGTCTTCACCTAGAGTGAAGGCGCGGTAGGGGAGCATTCGTATTGCACTGAAGCTGTGTCGTAAGGCATGGTGGAGCGATGCGAAGGGAGAATGTTGGCATAAGTAGCAAAAAGACAGGTGAGAATCCTGTCCACCGTAAACCCAAGGTTTCCTGGGCAACGAGAATCGACCCAGGGTTAGTCGGGAGCTAAGGCGAGGCCGAAAGGCGTAGTCGATGCACAGCAGGTTAATATTCCTGCACTCTGTCACACACTGATGCGGGGACGCTTCGTGAAATTTCCTGCGTCCTATGGCTATGACGTCGGGTGCATCTTGGCGACTGGTAGGTAAATCCGCTAGTCATTAAGCTCGGATGTAATCGCAAGTCTGCCGCAAGGCAAGCAAGAGGAAAGGACATGGAGCCAAGAAAAGCCGCTAGGGTTAATGTGTGATGGACCCGTACCCCAAACCAACACA
>MGEY01000040.1 GCA_001791615.1 Candidatus Uhrbacteria bacterium RIFOXYA2_FULL_40_9 | reverse complement strand
CCCTAACTATAGCGTCATGTTTTAGTTATACACCACCTTGTTTAGTATAGAGCCATAATAATTCTCAAAATACAATACAATTGTTTCACATGAAACTGATAGGGAAAATGAAGAAATCAAGAAAATTTGTCCACAATAGCATAGCCAAAACATGGAAATGTGGATATCATCTTCAAAAAGTGTTGAAATATACAGTATTTTTACAAAAATCAGGAAATCCTAACCTTTCGTTGTAATTATTTTTGCTAATATTAGCATAATAATCCTTTGACTACATTTTGTATTCATGGTATTATAGAAGTAATGCAAAAGGATATGAAATATTTCTATCTCTGTGCAATTTCTGTGGGGATTTTTGTATATGTGCTTTCTGCACAGGCTACAATGTCCTCAACAAACTTTCAGATTCGGTGGGACACACTCAGCACCGGTGGTTTAGATTCATCATCGTCAGCTAGTTATCTTTTACGAGATGTTGTTGGTGAGGTTTCTGTTGATTCAAGCGAGAGTTCAAATTATGAGATTTCTGATGGGTATAGATCTGGTATTGATGATCGTGTCATTTCTTTCAGCTTGTTTTCTCAGTTGTCTAGTTCATTGCAATCAATATCAGCTTTTTCTGGAACAACAGTGACAACAAATACTACAAGTCTTTCTGTAGGTGATCATGTTGCAATTATTCAGGATTTGGGAGAAAACCAAATATCCGCTATTGGAAAAATCGCCTCTATTGGAATAGGGCAGATTGTCTTGGATGAAATTAAAACAGCCGGTACCACGCCTGTTATTGATGGATCAAATGATGTTCTTTATAGATTAAGCGGATCATCAGGATCATTGGGAACTTTATCAAGCACATCTGTTGAAACAGCTATTATTGGTTTTTCTGTAACTGCCGATCTTATGAATGGATATGTTGTTAAAGTATTTGATGATGGAAATTTTCGTTTCGGATCTTATGATATTGATGATGTGTTAGATGGTCAGGTGACTGCTGGTTCTGAGGAGTATGGCGGAAGGTCGTCAGATGTCACACTTGCAAATTCAACATTTGATACACAAGACACCGCATTTACAACTTCTTTGCAAGATGTCGTGACATCATCCTCATTTGCTTATGAAGAACGGAATTTCGTTACAGTGAAGGCAGCAATGAGCACATCAACAGTGGCTGGCTCCTATGCACATCAATTAGGTTTCGTTATTTCTGGGAATTTCTGATATGAAAAGACTTTCTATAATACTTAGTTTTTTCCTTGTCTGTTTTTTTGCTGATATCAATTTTGCTCACGCATTTTCCGTAAATCCAACACTCATTGAATTATCCGGTCAGCGTGGAGAAACAGTTCTTTCACAGTTAGAGATTTCAAATGAAAGTAATCAAGAAGAGATTTATCTTCTTGGAAGTCTGAATTTTGTTGCTCAAGATG
The DNA here is from genome assembly GCA_001791615.1 of Candidatus Uhrbacteria bacterium RIFOXYA2_FULL_40_9. GTDB lineage: Bacteria > Patescibacteriota > Patescibacteriia > UBA9934 > GWF2-40-263 > UBA12396. Next base: position 5,408 of record MGEY01000040.1, on the reverse strand, counting down.
AATCTGGGGCACCAGACTTTATTCCTTACAAAGAAGATCAATCCGGGCTTTCAAATTGGATTGTTTTTTCAACAGACACTATCTTTCTTCCAGCTCACACTACTGTACAAGTACCATATTCTCTTGTGACTCCTGACGACATTCCTTCCGGATCTTATTACTGTGCAATTACTGTTTCTCAGACCCCCACAGAAGTTGTTGAATCGAACGGAGTTGCAATTCAGGCAACCATTGCTTCTCTTGTTTTCTATACTGTTGAAGGTGATACTTTACAAAAAGCCGAACTTCTTTCTTTTGAGACTACAGACAAAAGTTTGTTCTTTTCTTCACTTCCAGGTCTTTTTGTTCGACTTCAAAATCAAGGAAATGTTGTACTAATTCCAGAAGGTCAGATAAAAGCTCGTGATATTTTTGGAAGAATTTTTGCATCAGTAAATATCAATGAGGATTTTGGACGAATATTGCCACTTAGCACAAGGAAATATCAAATATTTTTCATAAACGAGGATCAGACTTTCTTTCAGACAATCAAAAGTCAATTAAGACATTTCGCAATCGGTCCTGTGACTTTTTCTCTTTCTCTTTCTTATGGAAGTTTTGATCAAATTTCGGATGTTATGAAGATCTGGTATTTTCCTTGGCAGTTATTCAGTTTCTTTCTGATCGTGATTGTATTCATTCTTCTGTTCTGGAGGATTTTATCCCATTTCTCAAAAAAACGTTTTCGGTAATCACTACCATGTGTGTTGTATCAAAGGAGGAAAAATTATCTTGCCTACGTCCTTGTCCTTGTGGTCATGGTTTTCTTTCCTTTTCAGAAAATTACTGCAACAACAGTCACATCTGCCAATGATTATCCATCAACGTTAGTTGCTGGGGAAAGTGCGAATCATCGATTGCTCTTTACAACTCCATCAGGGATTAACGAAAATGAAACTATTACGGTGACATTTGCGTCGGAATTTGAAACAGCCTCTTTAATTGAAGACGATATTGATGTTTCTGATGACGGAAATGCTTTAACTACAGCTTCGGATTGTTCCGGAACTGAAAAAGCTTCAGTTACGATTTCTGGAGATGTTTTCACTGTGACTATTTGTAGTGGTGATGGTGGAGCAATTACTGCTGGAAGCGAAGTTCAGATTGATATTGGTACAAGTGCAACCGGATCTGGAGTGGGAGTTAATAAGATCACAAACCCATCAAGTATCGGATCATACTACATTTCTATAGCAGGAACTTTTGGTGATACAGGTTCCATTATTCTTCCAATTGGTTCATCAGATTCAATATCAATTAGTGCAACAGTACCAGGAGGAGTATCGCCAAGCAGTGGAGGAAGTACTCCATCTGACACCACAGCTCCGATAATTAGTTCTGTGGTTGTTTCAGGGGTTACAGCCACAAGTGCAACAATTCTTTGGACAACGAGTGAATCATCAACAAGTCTCATTCAATATGGTTTGACATCAAGTTTTGGGAGCTCAAGTTCTTTTCCTTACACGTATGTGACCTCCCACAGTCAGCTCCTTTCAGGCCTGCAAGAAGGATCAACATATTACTTTCTAGTGAAATCAACGGATGTTGATGGAAATACTGCAACTTCCTCAACATATACTTTTTCAACAACCGATGAAACAGCTCCAGTGATTTCAGATATTGAAATCATTGATATTACGACAACGAGCGCAAGAGTCACTTGGACGACAGATGAAGAGACTGAAAGTGTTTTGCAATATGGTTTGACAGATGTTTATGGTCAAACAAGTCAAGACACTTCTTTTGAAACAGATCATTCCATGATCTTAACGGACTTAACCTCTGGAGCAACTTATCATTTTGTTTTGCAAGCAACAGATGCTTCAGGAAATATTCGAAGTTCTGCTGATCAAACATTTTTGACAGATGTTGATGCTGTTCCATCAAATATTTCTAGTTTGTCAGTGACTTCAGGTGATGGATCACTTTCTCTATCTTGGACGAATCCTACAGATACGGATTTAGCAGGTATTTATGCAATTATTTGTACAGATTCATTTCCAAGTTCTTCACAAGATAGCGATTGTACTTCTGTGTTTGATGGATTGTTTACCTCCTATTTAATAAGTGGGTTAGTTAATGGGACAACTTATTATCTTGGGTTATTTGCCTATGATCAGGCTGGGCAGTTTGCTTCTGGTGCGCTCGGTTCGGGAATTCCGAGCGAGCCAGAAGAAGAGTTGCCAAGCGAAGAGCCAGAAGAAGAACCTCCTGAAGAAGACCGGGAGGAAGAGCCTTCTGAGCCAGAGCCAAGCACCCCTTCTGAAGAAGAACAACCTTCCGAGGGTTCTGCAGGTGATACGTACATCTGTGGAGATGGAATTTGTTCTTTGGGCGAAACAGCCAGTTTCTGTCCAGAGGATTGTTCTGAAAGTGAAGAGATTTCTCCTGAGGGAGAAATCGATTCAGCCCTTGAAGAAGGGGACGTGCAGTTCTTCGTTGCTGACGGCACGATTGCCTTAACAGCCACAAGCTCCGGTGTGCTTACTGTTCTTGCAGATCGTGAACTCCTTTTTCGACTCCCTTCTGAGATGTTGGAAAAGGCTGTTGACCATATAGAGATCGAGTTCGATGAAGAACGATATCTTCTCGCACTTGATACAGACAGTCAGGATCGTTCTTTCTATACAGCTTCTGCAACAACTCCTCAAGGAATCGGTGAGTATACGTTACTTCTCACAGTATTTTATCTTGATGGAACTACTGAAGTGCTTTCATTCTCTCTAGACGTCGAAGGTTTCGGGTACGCCTTCGAGGTTTTAGATGATGAGGTTCTTCCGCTTTCAGAAGTAAAGGTGACATTATTTGTTCTAGAGGATGATTATCATGTTTGGGATGGATCACCTTACAGACAAATGAATCCTCAACACACCAGCTCCGAGGGGGTTTATACGTGGTATGTGCCATCTGGTACCTATTATGTTCGTGCAGAATATGAAGGGTATGAAATTGCTCAAACGAGTCATTTCACTACTACAAATGGTTTGATCAATATTCCAATTCAAATGGTGATTCTCTCCTCTGAAGAAGAAACAGTCATCAGTTTGTTAGAAGAAGCGTCTGGTTTCTTTGTTCAAACAAAAGATCAGATCACGTCTATTCAAGACTTTGTTGATCAAAAATTGATGGTCATTCGAGAATTACCAGGAGTTGAGGAAGTAGCGATTATTTCTATTCCGACTCTTGCAGTGACAGCTAGTGCGAGCTTGATTGTCATGAGTGTTGCCTTTGATTTTCTTCCGTTCCTTCAATATCTCTTTTTGGCTCCTATTCTCTTTTTCTGGCAAAGAAAAAGAAAAGGTTATGGCGTGGTGTATAACGCCATAAGTAAGACTCCTATTGATCTTGCGACTGTGCGTCTCTATCAGGTAGAAAGTCGTGATTCAACCTCTATAGGAAAATTAGTGAAAACACGTGTGACAGATCGTGAAGGTCGATATTTCTTTCTTGTAAGGCCAGGATTTTACAAAATTTCTTTAACGAAAAAAGGATTTGTTTTTCCTAGCACTTATCTTTCAAGTGAAATACAAGATGGAGACTATCTAGATCTTTATCATCAAGAAGTTATTGAGGTCACAGAGACAAACGCAGTGATTACAGCAAACATTCCTGCTGATCCTTCTCAAGAGGAATCTCTTCACAAGCCAGCTCGTGTACGTTTTCTTCGAACTTTGCGACGTATCCAGTACAGTCTTTCAGCCAGTGGCGTGCTTCTTGCTATCCTTTTTGCCATACTTCGACCAACATATTTTTCTGCAGGCATGATCGCGATTCAGCTTATTGTTTATTTGTTTGTTCGTCGACTTGCTCGTCCACACAAGCCAATCAATTGGGGAATTGTTTATAACAAACAAACAGGAAGACCTGTTGGAAATGTAGTTGCCCAAGTTTTTGAACCAAAGTTCAATAGACTTATTGAAACACAAGTGACAGATAGTAAAGGACGATATGCCTTTTTGCTCGGTCCCAATCAGTATTTTATTCGTTTTGATAAACCTGGTTTCGAGCGCGAAGAAGTTCGCCCTATTGATTTTTCAAAAGAAAAAAATTCTAAAGATTTTGCTCTTGATGTCTCGCTCAAGACAACACAAGAGAAAAGTGAACCTCGGTCGATTTCATCGACCTAATTATTCCCTTTATGTTTCCGCTAATTCATAATCAAATGTTCAAAAAAAGTTTGGTCATCAGTCTTTCTGTGGCCCTTGTTTTTGGATCTTTGATTGTGACTTTTCCAGTCCATGCTGCTTCTGCCCCAAACCTCTTGAATTATCAAGGGCGAGTTTTGAATAGTAATGGAGTGCCTGTTGCTGATAGCACACTTGATGTTGAGTTCCGATTATACGATGCCCTTTCAGGTGGTACTTGTCTGTGGTCGAACTCTTCTACTAACTGTAGTACAAGTGTGGCACGTTCGGTCACTCTAACCTCAGGACTTTTTAGCGAACAACTTGGTGATACAGCCGCAGCAGTCCCTTATGCGGCAATCACAGATTCAGTATTTGCAGACAACAGCGGTGTATATCTTGAGGTTGAGATTGAAGGAGAAACACTGACTCCTCGTAAACGCATGGTAGCTGCTCCTTATGCGTTGAATGCCCAGACTCTTGATGGAAATGATTCCGATGCTTTTTTGTCCGCAACAGGTGATACAGGCACAGGAGTCTTTGATTTTGGAGGAGCAGATTCTTTTGAACTTGTGAATGGAACAACTCCAACCGTGAACACAGCCGGAGAACTCGCGATTGATACAGATGCCGATGGTGACCTTATTGACCAAGGTGTTCTCACTTATTATGACGGCTCTACTCAGATGTATGTGATTGCCATTGATGGCATTTCTGGATTCTCTGACAATGATGTTGTTGTCTATGATGCAGCCACAGACAAATGGTTGGTTGAAGCACAAGCAGGTGGAGCATCCCAACTTTCAGATCTTTCCGATGTAAACACTTCTACGGCAACACTTGGAAATATCTTCATGGCTGATGGAACAGACTGGGAAAGTGTTGCTCAAACTTCCATCACTTCTCTTGGTACGATCACCACAGGAACATGGAATGGCACAGACATTGATATTTCTGATTACACCAACCTTGTTGCAGGCACAAACATTTCACTTAGTGGTGACACCCTCAATGTTGACGATGCCTTCCTATTAAATACTGGTGACACAGGCAGTGGAGATTATACGTTTACAGGATCCATTGATCTTACGCCAAATTCGAATGTAGATGCCCTTGATATTACTGGCACAAACATGACTTCTGCCTCTGCGATTGATCTAGACATGATCAATACCTCTGGGAACATTATTGATCTTTCTCTTGCACCGACCGCTGCCGGTGCCTCTACGGCTCAAGGAATGACGA
>MGEY01000039.1 GCA_001791615.1 Candidatus Uhrbacteria bacterium RIFOXYA2_FULL_40_9 | reverse complement strand
CATGACGTGTGTGGTTAGAGATGAGTGAATACTTCCCTAACTATAGCGTCATGTTTTAGTTATACACCACCTTGTTTAGTATAGAGCCCGAGCACTTGACAAAAGACGTCTTTTTAGATAGCATGAGTTTACAACTTAGCAACGTATTCAGAGTGCAGCGAGGGAAATGGCCCTATGACCTGCCCGCAACATGTCCGAAAGGATAATGTGCGAAATCCATCCCGCAAGGGAAAAATGCCTTACTGAATACGTCGCCACTTAGGCGATTGTTTTATTTTCCATGAAACTTCTTGTCATCCGTCCATAACACCTTCGTTGTGGCCGGATACCCAAGGAGGATCCCATGGCAACAATTCTTGATTGGAGAATGAGACAAGAACGTCGGATTGATCACCCCTCATGGCACTGTCTTTATCGTCACAGCTCCCTGTTCCTGCGGTGGTGACCAAGTCGGTATTCTCAACGATGATGGCTTAACAGAAACACACTGTACGATTCACCTCTGTCAGATCACTCAACAAGTTGATTTTGCCCATCATGTTCAGCGTTGGACCAAGCTGAAATGGGAAAAAGATGAAAATTCTCTTGAACCTGATCAAAAAGTTCTTTTAGCAAAACGGTGTTGTTGCACATGCGGTTTTGAACTCGTTGTTCCGATTCTTAAAGGAGGAACGTGGACACAATCCATTGACTGCCCGCGTTGTGAAACGCGCAATCATATCCGTGTTGGAAATGAAGAGCGTCTTCGAGAAGCACTTGAAACAATTGTAGATGAAATCAGATTCGATGGTTCTGGATTTACGGTAAGGAGTCGTTGCCCTTCTTGCCACAAGTTTGTCAGAAGGGAAATACCTTCAAATCAACTTGCTTCCATTCACGATCCTGAACGTGTGTTCATGTCTTGTCCAGATTGTGATCAGCTTATTCCTCTGCCCTGGTTTTGGAAGGATTCTACTCATGCAATGATTCAACAGCACGAACTGGAAGAAAATCTTTTACCTGCGTTCAAAGGACATGTTTCAAGACCGACTCGAAAAGGCGATTGGAAAGTGGTTTGGAAACAAGGATGGAATGGACATCATGAATCTCACATCAGCTTCCCTTGTCCAAATTGTGATCATTTGATGACGAGTAAAGCGAACATGGATTGCGATCATGGAAACGTCCTGTGTACTCGGTGTAAACTTCAGCTTGCCATACCCATGGAATTTCAAAGGCAAGACAGACAAAACACTGCTCCTGCAGGAAAATGGTAATCTTTTACTCTTGAGCTCGCCTGAAACGGGGTGAGCTTTTTTGTTCTTCTCATCTTGAAATACTGAACAAAAAAACTCTGCTTGCACAGAGTTTTTATTTTCACTTTTTACAAAATTTAGTAAGCACGCGCACGGTGTTTGGATCGATAACCACGATTCTGAGATTCATTTCCAGCTCCTTGCGAAAATTGACGGCTATTTCCAGATCGACGTCCTTGTGAACGTCCTCGTCTATTTCCACGTCCATTTCCAGAAGGACGTGAGGTGCTGTAACAAAACTTCTGAACTTCTTCAAGACTCAATGTTCCAGGACCTTCCAATACGGCAATCTTTGCTCCTACCAAACGTTCAATGGCTTTTAAATCACGATGTTGATCTGGAAGAACAAATGAAACGGCAAGTCCTTTATGCCCAGCACGACCTGTTCTTCCAATGCGGTGGACATAATCTTCATTTTGATCAGGAATATCATAGTTCACCACCAAAGAAATTTCTTTCACATCAATCCCCCGGGAAGCAACATCTGTAGCCACCATCACTCGACTCCTTCCATTTTTGAAGTTCTCTAGTGCACGACGGCGTTGATTCATACTGCGATTTGAATGTAATTCTTCTGTGCGACACCCAACACGATTCAACATCCGTGCCATTTTACTCGTTCCGTGCTTGGTACGACAAAAAACTAAAATAGGACCAGTTGTATGTTCAGATAATAATGTCTGGAGCAAGGGCAACTTGTTCGATGTCTCCACATAATAAACCCCTTGTTCAATATCTTTTGCACTTGTTCCTGAAGGAGCTACTTGCACACGAACAGGTTCACACATATATCCTTGTGCAATCTTTGCAATCTCTTCTGGAATCGTTGCAGAAAAAAGCAATGTTTGTCGTTCTTTTGGAACAGATTGTAATATCTGTTTAATCTGCGGAGCAAATCCCATATCAAGCATACGATCTGCTTCATCAAGAACAAGTAAACGAACTTTGTTCAATTTCACGGTACGTCGTTCAAGATGATCAATAAGACGTCCTGGAGTTGCCACGACAACATCTGGTTGACGCTTTAACTGACGTATTTGATTTTCCATGTTTGCTCCTCCAATAAGAAGAGCTGTTTTGAAGCCAAGAGTTTCTCCTACACGATCAATTTCCTCTCGCACCTGGCTCGCAAGTTCTCGTGTTGGAACCACAATCAACCCTGTTCCCTCTTGCCTAGAGAGAATCTCTAAAAGAGGTAAAGCAAACGCAAAAGTTTTTCCTGTTCCTGTTTGAGCAACACCAATCACGTCTTTTCCTTTCAAAATAAGAGGAATGGCTTTGATTTGAATTGGTGTTGGGAGAGTAATTTGAAGACGTGAAAGTATTTTGAGTATGTCCGCAGACAACCCAAGATGTGCGAAGCGCTCTTTGCACTCCTGATGATCCTGTTTCATAAAAAAGGGGTGAGGTGAACTCAAGCCCCTGTGGCATTTCATAAACAATGAAAGCCGATGTACAGGATTAAGTTCTCTTAGATGATCGGGGATCCAAGGATCGCCCGTTCGTACAACCCGCGAATACTAATGGAAAAAATGATTTCTGTCAACCATGTACTCTTAAAATAATGGTATTTTCTGCAAGAATGATAATGAATTCATTGACAAAAATCTCATTTTTTGTTATTCTTCCGTGTTCACTCAGGAGGAACCAACATGGCAAACACCCCTGCAACTCACCCCTGGATCGTGATTGCAAAAGTCCGAGTGGAACGTGGAGGCCGTTTTTCCGGTCTCTATCAAAGAGTTCTGCCTGGAACATCTGAATTGATCGAAACCACAGTCATGGCAACTTTCAATGAATTTTCTGAAGCAGAACAATATGCTTACCAACAAGCCGGCACGACAACGGCTTGTGAGCGTCGTCCTCTTGAAAGCGGAGGCATTGTGCTGACCCCTCGAGGGAAATCTCAATGTGTTTTCCTTGTTCTTTATTCCCTGAATACCTTCCTCACACTCTTCAGGGGAGAGTTTCGAGAAATTCGTCTTGATTAGTATCTGTCCTATGCGGACAGATTTTTCATTTATAAAACCATCAGATGTCCGACCTCAGAAAATCCATTGATGATTGGTAGATTATTCTTGCGAGCCAACACTTCAAGGACTTTTCGAGAATAATCACGAACGACACACAAATCGACAAACCGATCCATGGTATCAATGATATCTTCAAAGCTTTCACGAGGAGTCTGGTCTTGCGAGAGCCTGATCTTCTTGACGCCTGATTCTATTTTACGGCCACCCCTTAATGGGTGGTTTTTCTTTTTTTACAATCTCTTTAACAACTGATGGTTTTTGAAGAAATTTTCTCATGTACAAACTTTTTTAATTCTGAAATTCTTTTTTTAGACCACAGTAATTCAATCGTCCTCCACTCATCAGTTGTAAATGATCTAAAAAAATCTTCAATGGAAATACCGCTTTGTATCTCCATGGCGTGAGCTAATTTATGACAATCTTGACAAGGGGCTTCCAAATTTTCTTCTGTGTGTGGATTTTCTCTTGTCTGGCTACCTTTGAACGTTTCAAAATGTTTAATGTGATGTGGTGGTCTTACCCCCTCACAAGAATGTTGAGGTCTTCCAAAATCTCGATTCTTATCTCTTTCTACAACACCCATTGAAAGGGAATCTGGAATCCTACGACCATAATCACCATTCTCTAACATCCTTAACCTTGATTGTAATAACTGAAGTCTTCTTTGTTTATGATTTTTATCTTTACGAGGAAGTTTTTCTTTTAATTCTATCTGGAGAGAAGAAATTTCTTGCTCTAAATCTAACCTAATCCTTTGTTCATCGCCAGTAAGCTCTGTCGGTTGAACAAAGACATTTTCTGCTTCAAATAATCTCATTTCACTCATAGACATTTAAATCAAAGTCTGGATTGCTCACTTACGCTTTGAGCTGCCGGTGAATCAAACCCGCGCATCAATTCATAAAAAATGTGTAAATCCATATTATTTATTGATTAACCAACTCAAAAGACCTTTTTTACTAAAAGTTCATCTCTTTGTTGCAACAAGATTAAGGACTTCTTTCGTAGAAAGTTTTTTTGGCCAAAGCATTGCTCCTTTTGCATCAAAAATAGGGATCGCATCCTCTGGAAAATTCGCAAAACCTAGCTTTAACGCTCGTACGACTTCATGTAAATAAATATCCGTAGCGTCAGAAGATATATGATCTGTCATAATCACTACGGCATGTATTTTACTGAGTGGTATGGTTGTTTCATTGCTTCTGGATGGAATAAAAAGAACCAACTTGGTGAAGGAGAAGAATTATCAAATATACCCACTGGGTTTCCCCCCTCCTCAATGATACGAAAAAATTTGTTTAGATCGTCTTCCAAACCAATCTCCTTTTGTGGATAGCCACTTTCTTTTTCTATTTGTTCTTGTGTTCGAAAATCTGAAAACATAGTTAGTCATAATTATTACGAAGATATTTAATATGTCTACTAAAATACTATTATCTTTCGTTGATATGCAATGAAAAGATCATTTTTTATTAAGCTCATTGATAAGATCGACGTACCAAGAGGTAAGCTCGTACATTGCTACACTCACTTCCTGCTCTTGTTTATTACCTTCAGTCATTAAGCGATAGTACGCTTCATCTACTTTTCCTGGTAGCAACAGCGTATCATTATATGCTTTTTGAAATTTTTTTCCTGGAAATCGTCGTGTATACCTAAATGCAAATCCTTTTGCATAGGCACGCATTTCGCCTGGAATCGAAAGGTATTCAAATAACTGCTTTTTATCTTCGCCTCCTGAAAGTTCATCACCACCCTTTTGAAGAATATGTTCGAGTTCATGAAAAATGTAGAGGCCTATTCGCTCAAGATCAGTATCCAAAGACCCAGGCCCGTTTTCCAATAATTGTTGAATTCCAATGCGTACGATGATCTTTCCTAGTTTTAAACTACTTGGTCCCATGTCTGCATTTTTTGTAAACGGTCTGATACTAAGAAAGATGTGTGCATACGATGGATTGAGTGCACCAAGTTGAAACTCCGGCGCTATGCTTCTCCCATCATTTTCTGGCCATAATTTTTTAAGTGCTTGCGAAAAATGTTTTGCCCTTTCATTACGATCCATATCCTTAAAACCATCAATTTGTCGGCATGCCATTTCAAAACGACTTATAACTTCAAGCGCCACTTGTGTATTTAGTCGCTCCGATTCTTGTTCTTTTTTTAATTCGCGTAAATGGATAGATTCAGTATTAGGGTCTATTTCTGTTTGTTCTTGATGTACACCAATAACATGTGGACATTTTGGACTATGCTCACCAGTGTGCAAAAGGTAACCACATCCTGCACATGTATATGATTCTGTTTCCATATAAAAACAGTATAAATGTATATTTACTAATTTTCCATAATACTCTTTAAAGATGTGTATTCCTACTTCGTGAATCACTCGCTCTCTCTAACATTGAGCTCTTTGTAATCAATTATCTGAATCACCAAAATGCACTCACCGTCTGAAGTTGGTGGTTTATAAAGTAACAAAAAAACCGCACAGAAAAATCTGTCCGGTTTTATTGGCAGGGGTGGCAGGAATCGAACCTACGACAAGGGTTTTGGAGACCCTTGTGATACCACTTCACCACACCCCCTCATTTCAAACCTAATCTTTTAAGAAGAGCGCTGTAGGCAGAACCAAAATGTTTTAATTGCTTCTCCCGTTGCCTAGCACTCATCTCACAAGAATAGGCTTCAAAATAAATAAGTTGTAAAGGTGTTCTATTTCTTGTTGATGCCACAAATCCTGATTGATGATCCTGAACGCGATGTTTTAGATCTGCTGTATAACCAATGTAATATCCTTGATCTTTTATACTTTTCAACAAATAAACACAATACATAACTGATGACTATGGCAGGAATCGCCCCGCCCTTCGCGAAGGGCGGGGTTGGAGAACCTTGTGATATGTAACCCGCCTCTCGTGAGAGGCGGTGGCCACTTCACCACACCCCCATGTATCAACGGCATTATACACAAATCGTAAAAAAATCAAAATAACCCGTAACCTCAAATACTTGCTTATGATACACTATAAATCTATGAAGAAAATTCTTTTGAGCTCTGCGGGTTTTGAAAATCCTCACATTGGTCAACTTTTTTTGAAATTAATTAGAAAACCTGTAGAAAATATTCGGATTCTCTTTGTTCCTACTGCAGCCATTACCCCTGAAGAATTATTTTATATAGAGAAATCAAAACAAGAACTTTTCCAAATGGGCATCAAGGAAGAACAACTACACATCTTGACTCTCGACTCTCCCGTTGATGAAAAAGAGATCGCACGAAGTGATGTTCTTTATGTCTGTGGTGGCAACACCTTCCATCTCCTTCAAATAATTCGAGAAACAAACTTTACTCAGTTCATCAAAAAATTTATTGCGCAAGGAAAGTTATATTTTGGTGTCAGTGCAGGAAGCATCATCTTAGGTCCAAGTATTGAAATCGCTGTCCCTTTTGATGAGAACAAAGAAAAGATGGATAACTTTACTGGCCTTGGTCTAATTCAAGATGTTCTCTCTCCCCACTTTGTTCCAGAAGAGAAAAAACTTATAGATGAGTATCGTGCAAAATTACCTTATCCCATTACTCCTTTAACAGATCAACAGGCTTTTCTTGTCACTGATGAAGAATCAAAAATTGTAGAATAATTAAAACCATCTGCATGTAGGGGCTGTCCCAAAACTAAAAATACTCTCACTTCATGTGAGGGTATTTTGGTATAATA
>MGEY01000038.1:16056-17035 GCA_001791615.1 Candidatus Uhrbacteria bacterium RIFOXYA2_FULL_40_9 | reverse complement strand
CTGGGTGTCATAATGCTTTGCTTCGGGCATGCGCAAGATACGACCAACGGTTTGTATTTCAAATGTCGGACTCTTGATTTCTCGAAACATAACAAGGATCTGCGCGCGTGGGCAATCCCAGCCCAGAGCTATGGCTTGTTTAAAAACTAACACCTGAACATCGTTATCGTTTAAGGTGATGTTCTCAAGATTTTCTTTGCGCTCCGAAAGCCAGATCGCCAACTTTCCGTTTTCGACTGTGATGTTGTGATTGTCGGACAAGTATGTCTCAACGAACTCAAGTTTGGATCTATCGAGCGCGCTTGTGCTTTGCGATGAGCTTGGAAGCTGAATTAATAGCAAAGGATTAACTAAGGTGGATTCCTGTTTGTACAGATTCACCAGCTCGACCTGCTTTGTGATACTTGCATCGATAATCGCTTCATCCGCTGAGTTTCTCAGGTCTTTATATTGACCAATTTTTTTATTGATCACGATGTCGCTTTTGATCATCCCCTCGGCAACAACGTCATCATATAAAACAACGACATAGCCAGCTACACCTGTCGCAACGTCCGAAGGACTAGGTTCGATGGTGGGTGTCGCCGAGACCTCAAGGGTCAGCTTTGGAGCGATTACATCATTAACAAGCTCTTGAGACTGGTCAGACCAATAGTGGTAATGACTTTCATCAACGATCAGAATAATCTCACGTCCTTCTTGCTTGGTATTGCGCACGAAGGTTGGCAGATTCCTGTCGTTCTCATTTTCACGCATGAGTACGTTTGACCACTCTCCCTCACGATTTTTCTGTGTAAGACTGTGCCAGTTTACGAAGACGATCTCATTCTGACGGAACGCGGCATCTTGCACCTCTTCCAAGAGTGAAAACGTATAAACACTATCAGCTAGGTAACCCTCCAACTTCTCCTTACTTTGTGTGTGTAGGTCGTGAGAGCTGATCCAAATGATTGTATACGATTGCTGTAATTGTTCGCTT
>MGEY01000038.1:15915-16038 GCA_001791615.1 Candidatus Uhrbacteria bacterium RIFOXYA2_FULL_40_9 | reverse complement strand
TCCGCAACCATAATCGTCTTCCCAGACCCAGTCGGTGCCCTAAAAACACAGACCCGCGAGCCGTCTTTGGCAAGAAGTTTTTTTGTCTGCCCAAGAAGCATGTCAACGGCCTCTTTTTGATAT
>MGEY01000038.1:9023-15720 GCA_001791615.1 Candidatus Uhrbacteria bacterium RIFOXYA2_FULL_40_9 | reverse complement strand
ATCAAACAGCACCCCAGTGGCCTGTGAATCATTGTGGTAAATTTTAAATTTCTTATTGTCGAATGCTTTCTTAAAGGTCGACTCCTTCACACAAAGCATTTCGGTTGATCTACTTATCAGTTCACGCCGAGTGTCGTCCGAGACGTCTGACTTTTTTACAAAAGTTGTCTTGAAATAACGAAGGTTTGCGGGTATTCCTTCGCTATCTCCATAGCCCTCCACAACATTCTTGATGCGGGGATATGTCACCTCTTCTGCAATATCATTCTCGTTGTTGGTGCAAAGAATAAAGCGACGCTGTCCACCGTCTGCCTTGTTCAACTCCATTACAGCATGGCCTGTAGTGCCAGAGCCTGCAAAGAAATCAACGATCAATGATTCCTTTTTCCTTGCCTTGCTGACCAATAGAGTATGAATCACGGCGTGAAGAGATTTTGGATAATCAAAAACCTTTTCACCCTTAAAAATTCTCTTAAGCAAATTCGTTCCATGTGTCGAGGCATCGAATTTCGAGTCGATCCAAACTGTTTTTGGTTTCCGACCAGTCTTCAACCTGTCTTTGAGATAAATGCTATATACATCCTTTACATCTTTCACAACGAAATCTCCTTGCGTTGCGTGAAGGAGAATCTTTTTTCTGTCCGACCATCTCCATACTCTTCGCTTCCCCTTTGAATCAACTGGGTAGATTTCCACCACATCCTGATTTTGTTTTGTGTAAGAACTGTAAGTCGCCTTTTTAATCGAACCTTCTGTTACAAAGTACACCTCGTTAGTTTTGTAAGCATCCTTTGCCTCGGTTGTTCTGGCGCCTCCAATCGAAACGATTTTTTTAAGTCTTGGATTGTAACCAATAAAAAATTCAGAATTTGGTCTGTCTGCTGGAGTTGATAACCCTCCACTGCGGCGGAACGGGAGGAGTCTATACAACGACTCTGCATCTTCGAACCTAAAATTTGCGGTTTGTTCATCTGTTAATTCGAGATCAAAAATTTCCGCCTTATCACTTCGTCCGTAGAACAAAATATACTCATGTGATGTAGCGAAATGTCTATTTGTTGTGCGTCCACGTGGGTTGATCTCAACGGCCACCACGCCCATTCTTCGTTCTTCTCCAAAAATTTGATCCATTAGAAGTCCCAAATTATATAGCTCATAATCATCAATGGTTACAATAATCACGCCGTCATCTTTTAAAAGCGTTTTTGAGAGACGCAGTCTTTGCTCCATCATTGAAATCCATTTTGAGTGTCGATATGGATCATCAGTATTAATATAGTTGTTGTTGTATCTCCATGAATTGTTACCTGTGTTGTACGGTGGATCAATGTAAATGACATCGACCTGCCCAGCGTGAGTGTAATTCAAAACAGACAACGCGTGATAGTTATCACCTTCGATAATAAAGTTTGTTGGAAGTGAGGAATCGGTTTCTAACAAACGGTCAGAAATTTCTTCAAGAACTGGAAGCTCGGTTTTACACTGATCAACAACTGCGTCTGATTTCTCTTCCCAGACTAAACCATATTTTTTCCTATTCGAAAGTTTTTCAATCTCAGCAATAAGACGGCTCTTATCCCAAGAGTCGTAGTCTTTGATTGTCATAATGCTTTGGTAGAGGTTTTTACTGGCCTGCGAAACACAAAGCCCGCCGCCAGCTTGGTGGAACTTTCGCCCCACACGTATCCCTTTCGGGATACGACCTCTACCAAAGGCTTGCTGAACGACGGGTTCAGTGCTTTGGTAGAGGTTTTAATGCCATGCCACACGACGTGCGGTTTAGGCAATTGATTGTAAGAACTAGGTCAGCTTACTCATTCTGGGTTTCTAACAATGCCAAAATGTCTGACTTACGAAAACGACGGTCTCCCCGCGAGCCGAATCTGATCGCTTCAATCTTTCCTTCTGTATCCCAATTCCGCAACGTGTTCGGGTGACAGTTAAGCACCTCGCACGCCTGCTTCATAGTGAGAATTTCTGGCAGTTCTTCAGACTTCATAGCTTGATCAACAAGTTACCATAAGTTAATATCTACGCATAGATTTCCGTGGGGATAAGAATGACAATCATTATCAACTATGATCGAACGTGCTAGTGACAAAGAATTGAGATTTTTGAACCTCATTCTTCAAAAAATTTCAAAAGGTGACTCAGTCGATCTTCAATCATTTGAGACGGAGAAGGACTCCAATTTTTTGATCGGTACTGCAGACTATTGGGAGGAGAAGCAATACATCAAAGATTTTGAGATCGAGATCGCGGAGTCAGAAGAATACTTCGGATATCCAAATGGTTGGATTACAGTAAAATTTGTGGTCACGAATAGAGATTTTTTTGAGAGCGAAGTGTCAAAACTACAAGAGGAAAATCCAAAACGTGAACAACCCATATTACGAAGACAAACAACTGAACTGATCGCGAGAGCGCTAGGCGAAATGATGACAGGGACAGATCTCCAGCAATTTCTCCTCGATCAAGGTGTCGATGGAGATCTTGTCATTTATCCAAATACAAAGTGGAGAATGGCACATGATGCGCTTAACTATCTATGTGCATCAGCGAGACAGGACGACTTCGAAAAAGTTCAAAAAGTTCTGCGTGAATCTCTTCATCCAATTTTTCACACCAGCGACATAGAAAAATCTCGCAAGTTTGAGGATCAGATCAATTCATGGGTTGGATTCGATGGATATCGATTTACGGATGGAATTTTGTCGAAAATCCAAACCACGACAGAAGGAAAGCCACCAAGCGACATCAACAAAGAAGCGCTACTTGGACAGGTTAAAAAAATAGAGGAACTTCTGGATCAGGACAAAAAGAAACTAGATGTTGCGACAAAAGAAATGATCAAAAGGATTGAAACATTTTGGTTGCAAAGCAAGATGGTGCTGGACGCAATAGAAGACTGCTCATCACGCATCGCCACGGGTGCACAGATTATAAATCTGCCCGACTTGGACGTACCAAAACTTTTAAAAGAAGACTTGTTAAAGAGCCTTCATGCAAGTGGGGTTCTTGATTATCTTAAGGATGAAAGTCCGTTTATAGTGTCAACAAGGGAATGGCGACGATTTTTACAAGGACAATCTGTTATCGTGAAAAACGTCGAAGAGATAAACACGTTCTCAACATCCATCCAAACATTTCTTGGCGATTTGCAAGAAAAGCAAAAGGCATTATCAGGCATCATACCAGACCTCCCAGGCACACCAATTTACAACCTACCTACTGTTGACCACCTTGCGTTAATGACTAATCCTGTCGTGACCCAGACAGAAGTCATTGCGCGAAATGGTCAAAGGGAGGAAAGACAGTCGAGGGAAGCCAACAGGATTAGAAAGTTAATGGGAAAATCCGTAGAGCTTTACGCGACCGAAGAATTCTTGAGACATAGTGAGTATCTTGATGGTGAGAAGCATCACATCGTACTGCATTATTTTGATGACCTGTGCTTTGAAGAAAGACGAAGACAAATGGCCGAGTTATTTTTTTCCCAACTTAGGGACAAAGGCTGCTTTACTGATTTCGAGAGAGTCAAAGGAGGTTTCTATAGATTTTCAAATCTAGAATTCCAGAAGTTATCAGAGGTACGTCAATCCAAGTTAGAACGACTAAATGACGAAGATAGAACACCGAAATTTCCACACAAAATCCCCCGTGGTACAAGATGGAATCACGTTACTATTGTCTTTCTAAACGGATCGACTGTTGAGATGACAGTGAAAGGTAAGAAGCACACGGCAACCTTTCTTGAACTGGGCCTTATCGGTAAGGGGATGAAACCAAGTGAAGCTTGGACGTTCTTAAAGGTGTTGTCGCAACAAAATGGAGAAATCAGCATCAGTGACAAGATAGCAAAGAAGAGCTACAAAAAGCAGAAAGAAATTCTATCAGACTTCCTCGAAAATTATTTCCATATCGACTTCGACCCATTTGATCCATACGAACTAGCAAATAGTTATCGTATCAAGCTCAATCTTTATTGGAAGGGTGTCACCGAACCCCCTGACGAATCGGGAAAGGTTGATATAGACGATGAAGTATTAGATCCAGCTGAAGAAGACACATGGGATCTACAAAAAGAATTAAAGGAGATGGCTCCTGATGATGGTCTTGATTATGAGTCCTTAAACGGCATGGTTATAGACAAGCCGTGAATTTGATACAAACCTTTTAACTCAACGACCCTCGATCAAGCCCCATTTTTGGGGCTTTTTTGATTTTCAAAATTCGATCGGTGAAATTCGCCAGTTAATGGTGAGGAGAGACATTTAATTCACGTGATCAAAATCACTATGACCCACTACTTGGAAGAATCGGCGTACTGGCGCAGCAACGATCTGTCGCTATGTGCGGCGATTCTACTAGATCGTCCACTTGAAGCGATCGACAAGACGGACAGGCGCAAGGCCGAGTTCGTCTTCAAGCGCGACGATGAGCTGGATGGCTTCATCGAACGCTTTTGGCGCGGGGAGGTTCAGGTCGAGCCTCGTCGCTACTTTAACGCACTCAGAGAAATTAAGGCGCGCCTTTATAGCTGAACTATGGCATTGAGCGACGTCAGAATTGCTGAATTTCAACAGATCCTCAAAGAGGAATTTGGTCTTGAAATTGAGCGAGCTGACGCATCCGCGATTGCCAACGGGTTAACAGGTTATTTCGACCTTTTGGCTCGACTAAATCATCAAATGAAAAATGACTATGACAAAGCAAACACTCGCACAGACAATTGACGAAGACACGTATGTCTATCTGCTAGATCTTCAACGCGAATGGAAACGTACGCTTCCCAAACTAAGAGACCATGACGCTCTCAAGCTCTTCCCAGAGGCTAAGGTCTGCATACGAGAAAAAATAAGGGAATGGGAGGGTGTGCGCGATAAATTTTCTGAGTCAATAAAAACGAGACTTCAAGAGTTACGAGAGTACGACGACGAATTCTCCAAATGGTTTTGGAAAGAGTGGCTCAAACATACGGATGGAAGCCAGCTCATGGGAGCTGAGAGGCATATAAAGCGCCTCAAATGGCTTTTGTACTCAAAGAATAAACAAACTTCTGACAAGGGACGCATCACACAATCTGACATCGAATATGCTGGCTCTGTACCACTAGAAGAACTTGTTGACGTGCAGTTGCGAACAGGCGGCAAAACTCTTTTTGGCCTGTGTCCATTTCACGAAGAACGGTCGCCGTCGTTTCACATTTATCCTGAGCAAAACAGATGGCATTGCTTCGGATGCGGAGAAAGCGGAGACAGCATCACATTCATTCAACTAAGACAGGGCCTCGGCTTCATCGAGGCTGTGAAGTACCTAACTGGATTATCAGTATGACTCAACAACAAAACAAGAAAGAACTGGATACGCGCATGGATGAGCTAGAAGCACAGGTTCCAAAACGACGAACACCCATTGACTTTGCAACATTTGAAACGACAGTCAAAAAATGGCTACTGCTCAAAGATGAAGGAATTTTGCGAATTCTAGTCGCCACCATCATCGCAAATAAGCTCAAAGGTGATCCTGTATGGCTTCTCATAGTTTGCGCCTCTGGAGGAAGCAAGACGGAGCTTCTGCGAGGTCTTAACAAGATTCCAAACATCTACAACCTCTCAGATCTCACTCCACAAACATTTCTGAGTGGTCAAAAAGGTGAAGATGGTAGCTTGCTCAACCACATCGACCCAAACAACACGATCATGGTGATGAAAGATTTCACCACTGTCCTCACAATGCATCGCGACAAACGTCAAGAAATTCTTGGTCAACTTCGTGAAATTTATGATGGGTACATAAAGAAAGCATTCGGTACAGGAAAAGTTAAGGATTGGACTGGAAAAATGGGATTTATTGCTGGCGTGACGACTGTCATTGATCGTTTCCAAACTATTCACCAAGTGCTCGGAGAACGCTTTATTCAATACCACCTCGTGCACGATGATGCTCTAACTCTAGCAAGGAGATCCATGTCGAACACAGGAGATGAAGCGCAAATGCGTGAGGAAATTCAGGATGCTTTCGCAGATTATATTGCAGGGGTGAAGGTACCAGACACCAACCCCGACGTTTCGGGAACGGTTAAAGAAAAAATTGTTCACCTGGCAACCTTATGTGCTCGTGCTAGAAGTGGAATCTTTCGCGAAGGCTATTCAAGAGAAATAGAGTTTGTCCCTGACCCTGAACTACCGACGCGCTTCACGAAAGAACTAGCAAAGATAGCGTCTGCTCTCAATCTTATTGATGTTTCGATGCAGGAAGAAAACTACCAGTTGGTATTCAAGATTGGGCTGGATTCCATTCCCCAAATGAGACGTGCGATTGTTAAAAAAATGCGTCTCGATGAAGAATATGAAGCCTCCAAAATATCCGCAATGGTCGGCTATCCACTTACACCGACGCGTAGAGCATTGGAAGAATTGGAGGCTCTTGGCCTAACGAAACGGCGAAGGGACGGAAACGGTCTATGTGATTGGTGGTCATTCTCCGATATGGCTATTGAGCTGCTTGAAAACGCACTTCCAGAAGCAGAAAAATGCAGGAAACGAACCGTTCCCGATTCGTCGGGAGATGGGTTCGATGAAGCAGTGAAATTCTTTGATGAAGTGGAAAACAAGACCTCACCCGAAACGTCGGAGGGTGGAGATGGACAAGAAATCGGGGATACTCCACCGACTCAATCTCTAATGATTTAGGT
>MGEY01000038.1:7176-9004 GCA_001791615.1 Candidatus Uhrbacteria bacterium RIFOXYA2_FULL_40_9 | reverse complement strand
TGAAGTCGAATCCTGTCACACTATATCGGTGTTTTGGCTAAAACAATACGGTTATCTTCCTCAACGCGAGTCCCTCATGTCTGGCGGGATCAAGTGGTCAAATCGATGGGGAGAAGAAACATCGAGCATTGGATTCACTGTGCGGATCAGAAGTCCAGATAATCCGTCAGATGTCGGCCATGTAAAACTCTCATACCGTCACATCAACCGCTGGAGTAATGAATCAGAGCAGATGGACTACAGAGTTCCTCTTACAGCCACACCATGCAATTACGGCGGGTTCAGGTACTGGTTCACCTGCCCTTGGTATCGCAATGGCATCTATTGCGGAAACCGTGTTGCCGTCTTGTATAGCATCTCCAAATTCTTTGCCTGTCGTCGTTGCGGAAATATGATCTACATGGCGCAAAACACAAACGGCCCTCTACGATCCATGATAAGCAAGGCGGATCTCGAGAGAACACAAGAGGCTGTAAAACACCGTTTTTATAGCGGCAAGCCTACCCGTAAGTACAAAAGTTACATGAACAAGCTAGATAAATATCATCGACAATGGATCATTGCGGAACGATATTTGTCTTCCAAAATGAACTAAAAAATGCTATTATTAACATGTAGCCCAACCATTTCTTCACCGAAGAAACCACAAGGTTTTGTTGTTTAGTCATGCTGACCCCAAAAGGGCGGTCTGCCAGCATTACTGATTCCTTGTGGGTCAAGTGGTTGGGCTACCAGACCGTCCTTTTGATTACACTTATGCAAGCACAAAAACCAAAAGCCATCGTTTACTGTCGAGTCTCCAGCAAAGAACAGGAAGATACTGGATATTCGCTTGATGCACAAAAGAAACTTCTAGAAGAACACGGCGAAAAACACGGATTTCAAGTTGTGAAACATTTTCGTATTTCGGAATCCGCGAGCGGAAAGCAAATCAGAATTAAATTCAATGAGATGTTGAAGTACGCTTCGAACAACCGTGTGTCCGTTATTCTTTGCGAGAAAGTAGATCGACTTACTCGAAACTTAAAAGATGCTGCTGTCGTTGACGACTGGATCAAAGCAGAAGATAACCGCCAGATCCATTGCGTGAAGGAAAATTTTATCTTGAGCAGAAATACAAAAGCACATGAGAACCTGGTTTGGGACATGAAGGTTGCAATCGCACGCTTCTACACAAACAACTTATCAGAGGAAGTTTTAAAGGGTCAGAAGGAAAAAATCGCACAAGGTTGGCTTCCAACCAAACCTCCGCTTGGATACAAAACAATCGGTGAAAAAGGTCATAAGATCCATATCCCCGATGAGGAGAAGGCGCCATTGATTGCAAAAATGTTTGAGCTTTACGCTACAGGAAATTACTCCATTAAGTTTCTGCTTGAAGAGATGTGGAAACAGGGGCTTAAAAATACAGACGGAAATAAGGTCGGGAAAACACGGATGCACAAGCTTCTTTCAGAACCATTCTATTGTGGCAAACTTCGATGGAATGGCAAGGTATCTCCAGGTAATCAAGAACCGATTATATCTGAAGAGTTATTTGAGGAAGTACAAAAACGGCTTTGTAGGAAGTACAAAAACCCTCAATATAAAAAGCACGAACATGTTTGGAAGGCGAAGGTTGAATGTGGCGAATGCGGCGGAACCGTTAGTTGGTATGAGAAAAAAGGCAATGCGTACGGAGAATGTAAACACTATCGTCCGTGCTCACAACGTGGCACAACTCGACAAGATTCGCTTGAAGAACAGTTGTTTCCTTTGTTTGACAAGGTTGCTCCAAAAAATGAAAGGGTTTTGGGATGGCTTGAACAAGCACTCAAAGAAAGTCATG
>MGEY01000038.1:0-7115 GCA_001791615.1 Candidatus Uhrbacteria bacterium RIFOXYA2_FULL_40_9 | reverse complement strand
CTTGAAACAGCTTCAAAAGTTGGATGACGGAAACGCGCAATACTACGAAGCTGGCTATGCTATTCATGAGCTTGCTGTGCGGGCAAAAGAGATCTATCAGAGCAAGCGCGTGACAGTTGAAGACAAACGCCTCCTGTTGAGTCACATTTTTTCGAACGTGCTCTTAAAAGACCGTAAAGCCGATGGAAAGTACACATTGGCCTTTGAATTTCTTGCCGAGTGGATGCCAAAGCTTAATAAGAATTTCGAACTGCAGGAAAGTGGCTTAAACAAACATAAAACCGACGAGTTTGAACACGTCGGTTCCATGTGGCTCCGGGGGTGGGGCTCGAACCCACGACCTACTGGTTAACAGCCAGTCGCTCTAACCAACTGAGCTACCCCGGAATGTTTAATTGTTGATCCAACCAAGAACGACTTACATAGATGGTAAACATACTTTTGCACAAGCTACTCTAACCCCAGCCATACACAACGTTTGGGCTGGTCAGCCTTTGGCTGAAACTGAGCTACCCTAAATAAATTGTGACGAAATAGTAACAAATCACTCGCTTTTGTGCAAGAGCTTTGGGGACGAAATAAGATCATGCTATCATGAAATCACGTAATCTTCTTTCTTATGATCGAAATCGAAAAAAAGTTTCGTCTTACCCCAGAGGTTGAAAAAAGCCTTTTAAAAACAGCTACTTTTTTGCATACATTTATCAATCATGACATTTACTTTGATAACCAAACTTACGATTTAACACGCCATGGAATTTGGTTTCGAAAACGAAACGAGCAATTTGAACTTAAAATGCCTTTGCATCAAATCGGACAGAAAAATGTGGTAACGCAGTACGAGGAACTTGAAACTGAAGATGCCATTCGTCTGGCATTGAAACTTAATCCAAATCTTTCTTTTGAAGAAGCTTTGAAAGAAAAAAAGTACTTTTCTTTCGCGTCTTACACAAATACTCGTCAACGTTATAAAGATGGTCCCTTCTCTCTTGATTTTGAATCTTGTGATTTTGGAGATGGTGATCCCTATCGTTTAGTCGAAATAGAACTCATAGTTTCTGAAGCAGAAAAAGAACAAGGCGTACAGAAAATTATTGCGTATGCCCAATCAAAAAAGATGGAACTTGTAGACATTAATGGAAAATTGCCAATGTATCTGAAACGACACGATCCAAAACACTATCAAGTGCTCAAAAACGCAGGAATTGTATATGAAGAAAACGCCTAGCTCTGCCTCTCTTCTTTTAGCTTGGTATCGAAAGTATGGCCGTGATCTGCCATGGCGCCATACCCGTGATCCTTATCCTATTTTAGTGAGTGAGATGATGCTCCAGCAAACACAGGTTGAGCGAGGTCTCCTCTTTTATAATCGCTGGATAAAATGTTTCCCCAATTGGAAAACGTTAAGTAAAGCGACAAATGCACAAGTTGTTCGTGCTTGGTCAGGGTTGGGATATAACCGACGGGCCTTAGCCCTTCGCGATATTGCCAAGCATGTCAATAAGAATGGTCTTCCGCAAACAGAAGAAGAATGGAAACAATTGAAAGGTATTGGTCCTTATACGGCAGCAGCCATTAGTGCTTTTGCTCAAAAGAAAAGAACCATGCCCATTGATACGAATATCCGTCGTGTCCTTGGAAGACTCCTTCTGGAAATCCCCTACCCCCAACTTTCTGATGACAAAATCCTTGAACACAAAATAGATTCATTCCTTCCCACACGTGGTCACTACTTCGATGTTCCTCAAGCTTTGTTTGATCTTGCAACTTTGATTTGTACAAAAACTCCTTCTTGCAATAAGTGTCCTCTACGATCATCCTGTAAGGTATCCACTGCGTTTCTTTCTGGTAAAATCGAAATCCCAAAAGCCACGATCAAAAAACCGAAAGAAAAAACACATCGAAACAAGCCTTATCCAGATCGCATTTATCGAGGTCGTATTCTCAAACTGGTTAAAGAACATCCAAAAGGTCTCTCTTTTAAAAACCTCGGCTTACTTATTGATCCCTTATTTAACCTTGTTCTGGATCAAGATTGGCTTTCGGGAATGATCGAACGTTTACAGCAAGAGAGATTCCTTAAAAGAACCAAAACAAAAATTTTTCTTAGTGACTAATGTATGGATCTCTTTGATTTTGAACTTAATAAACAACAATCAAAAAAGTCACCTCTTGCAGATCGGATGCGTCCGTTAACATTTGAGGAATATCTTGGCCAAGAACAACTTATTGGAAAAGAAAAACTTCTTCGGAAAGCAATTGAACGTGATGAAATCCCTTCCATGATTTTTTGGGGTCCTCCAGGAACAGGAAAAACAACCCTTGCAAAAATCATTGCAGAGACGACTCAATCGCGATTCATTCCTTTTAGTGCTGTGCATGGTGGTGTTAAAGAAATACGCGAAATTGTAAAGGAAGCATACGATCAAAAAAAATTCTTTCAACAACAAACAATTCTTTTTGTCGATGAAATTCATCGATTTGATAAACGGCAACAAGATGCCTTTCTTCCTTCTGTGGAAAATGGCACAATCATTTTGATTGGAGCAACCACAGAAAACCCTTCTTTTGAAGTAAATTCTGCACTTCTTTCACGATGTCGGGTCTTTACCCTTGAAGCCCTGAAGTCAGAACATATTGCGGTCATGCTCAATCGTGCTCTTCGAGATAACGTGCGTGGACTTGGAAATCTCTCAATTACCATTTCTCCTGAAACCATTTCATTTCTCGCTTCAGCAGCAAATGGAGATGTCCGCGTTGCCTTAAATGCAATAGAACTTGCGGTCAACTCATCAGAGCCGACAAAAGAAGGCGTTGTCTGTGTAGACGAAAAAATGATTGAGCAAGCCTTACAAAAATCTCACCTTCTTTATGATCGCGCTGGAGAGCAACACTATAATATTATTTCTGCGCTTCATAAATCCCTGCGTGGATCTGATGTTAATGCCTCCTTATACTGGCTAGGTCGTATGCTTGAAGCAGGAGAAGATCCCCTTTTTGTTGCTCGGCGATTGGTGCGTTTTGCATCCGAAGATATTGGTCTTGCCGATCCGCAAGCCCTTGTACAAGCGGTAAGTGCTTATCACGCTTGTCATTTCATTGGTATTCCAGAATGCAATGTCAATTTAGCTCAAGTCGTTGTCTATCTTGCTAAAGCAAAGAAAAGCAATGCCCTTTATCAAGCCTATCTTGAGGTGCAAAAGGATATTCAAGCTCTCCCAAATCTTCCTGTTCCAAAACATCTTTGCAACGCGCCAACAAAACTCATGGAGGATATGGGTTATGGCAAAGGATATAAATACACCCCTTCTTATCAAAATAAGGAAAAGGCAAAACAAGACTATCTTCCAAATGAATTAAAGGATCAAAAATATTATAAAGAATAAAAAATGATTACTCAGATTTTGAATACAATATGTATTCAAGTAATTATTAACTTCATTAATATGCTTCTGACACTCAAAATTTTTTTCTTTGCAACACAACTGACTTATACCCAGCTCATCCCCACACACTCTTGATGTTGCTTTTTACAGTCTCTAAAACGTGCTATACTTGTGATAGCTCCACGGCGATGCGAAATTGGGCTAAACAACATTTGGGCTTAGAACTGTCATAGCTGATGCTATGACACGAGAGCCCCGCGGTACACCTATGATCAAAAATAGGTTAAGCCAAATACGTGCGTCCACACGGTTTCGACTGAATGGTCGTACAAATTAAGCGGGTTATAGAATTGGGACCCCCCGTCTATAAAAGAGCCAAATGTTCGCGACGCCAGTGGAGTCACAAAAAACACCTTGCCAAATTGGTAGGGTGTTTTCTGATTGTTTTCTTCTACACTTTTTAGTAAAATATAGATGTTATGAATTTTGATAATAGTCCACGTTTACCTGAAGATGTGATGATTCCTTCAAGTTCAGGTGATCGTTCAAAAACAATTATCGAAAGACAAGGTGATCTTTTAGAAAGATCTCTTTTGGATTCGATTGCACAAAAAGATGAAGAGGCGGTGGTAACGTTTCTCGAAAACTCAGGAAAAATCAAAATCCTCAAAGAAAAATTATCTATTTATGAGCTTTCTGAATTACTTGGACGTCTTATTGATACGTTTGGAATCGGGTCCAATTCAGTGATTGAATACATTTTTAAGCTAAGTCCTCATCAGGAATCTGTTGCCCTATTACTCCTTGATGCTGATTATCCAGCTACAACTCTCGGTCGTTTGCTAGATAAATTTGAGAACCTCAGCATGGCTTTTGCAGATCGTTGTTTAAAACAAGGAATTGGTATTGATACTTTGTTTGATTCAATCAAAAACTTTCGCGTTGAAGATCAACCTGAACTCATAAAAAAGGTTATTGAAAGTGAAATGTCAGATGATCCTGATGAGGTTGCTACTCCGCCTTTTTATTCTACTTCATCAAGGATTGATTCTCTCATGCCTTTCACTCCTGAAATAGCTGAAACCCTATTAGACACACCTTATCAATACTGTATTACAAAACATTTAGAAGAATTAAAAGATCATGTTGATGAAGATTTTCTTCTTCATTTGGCAAAAGGCGGTTGTAGTGAACATCTTTTGGTTTATTTGATCCATCATCCTGAGTTTGATCATGACCTCATTATTCGTACTGGACTTGCGAGCAAATGTACTCACATTAATGATATTCACTTTCTTGCATATCGTCTCACAGAACTCCAGGTCTCAAGCCCTGAGATTGCCTCTTTTCTCATACGATTTGGTGCCGGTGATGCTGTACTCTTACAGAGGAAGAAGTTTTCTGCACTCTCGGAACATGATCTCATTTTTACACTCTTGGAACGAGATACCTATTATTACAAGAAAATTTTTCAATTCTTTTCTCAATTTTCTGAAGCGACAAAAAAGGAAATTCTTGCTTACTACCTTTGCCCTAAGCACTATCAACATCTTCTTGAATCAATAAAATTTATTGACGCTTCTTTTCATCCAATGATTGCTGAAGCCATGATTGGGATAGATACTCCTTCACTGATCTCACACATTGAACAGTTTATCGGTGTCAATAAAAAAGATATTCTTGAAAAAATACTTGCTGGAAAAAATTATTCTTCTATCATTGATGTTCTTGATCTCTTTCCTTCCCTAGATCAAAACGCCCTTGCCCATCGGCTTATTGATGATGGAAAAGATAAAATCCTTGTTGACCAATTGGGAAAATTCCGGGGGCTTGAGCTTGCTATTGCCACGCAACTTTTGACAAGCTCTGAAAGAGCTACACTACTCGCAGAAAAACCATTAGCTCAAATCTTTGGTTCCGAGGCTTCCGCAATCATCGCAGAATATATCAGAGATAAGTATCCTAGCTTGCTCCGTTATGGTGATACGACTCCCTCTCTTTTACGCCACTGTCACGAACTACCTGCTGCTTTTGGTCTTTTCTTGATTGAAAAAAATTCATATATAGCAATTCTTCGTGATTCTTTAATTAATTTCCGTAGAGAAGACCACGAAGCGATTGCTCAAGCATTGCTTGAGACAAATGGTTCCTCCTCTCCATTCAGTCATCTTGATCAATTGGAACTCGGTTCTGAAACAACGGCACAATCTCTCAAACAGGAAACAAATCCCTTTACACTTCTCCACAAGGTAGCAGGTGTTATCGATCGATTAGCAGAAGCAGATAAACAGGCTCTGCACGATCACATTGCTGAAAATACAATGCTTCGAGAAGGGATTGATTTTATTGTTTTAAATCAAGCAATCATGGATTTTCGTCAATTTGACAGGTTACATGCTTCCTTAGAACTATTTGGAAATTTCCCTCCTTTTTCTGAACAGGAAGGAGAAAAAATGTTAGAAGAACTTTCTCAACTGGGATTTAGTTATCAAGCAAGTCATCTGATCGCGTGCATGGAACTTGTGGGTTATTCCGTTCCCCAGGAAAAAAAGAAACAGATTGAGATGCGAGCTGTTGAAGAAAAACAACGTCGCAAAGAGAGAGAGCCACAAAGAACAGTTCCTTCTCAACCCGTAAATGCAAATGACCAACTCATTCTTTTTTACGTGAATACTTACATTGAAGCACATACTCCTCCTCAACAAATGATCGACAAAATGTACACGGAACTAGGTATCGATCTT
Organism: Candidatus Uhrbacteria bacterium RIFOXYA2_FULL_40_9; assembly: GCA_001791615.1. Classification (GTDB taxonomy): domain Bacteria; phylum Patescibacteriota; class Patescibacteriia; order UBA9934; family GWF2-40-263; genus UBA12396. Next base: position 985 of record MGEY01000038.1, on the reverse strand, counting down.
CCTTTTCGCATTCGCGTAGAAGTCTCTGATGATCGTCACACGGCAAATCGTGAACACCAAAAGCTCTTTGAGTGGTTGCGTTGCTACTGTGTCTATGCCGTTGCTTCTGAATTAAAACATCAACATGATGTTCTGAACCTTGGACAACAATCATTCGATCATAAACGACCTTTCGGATCGATCCAGACCGGTCCCTATCGCTACGTTTTACTTCCAAGAATTGCTCTTGCACAAGATGTTGAAGATCGACCTTCTTTTAATCAAGATGATGAACATTATATTGATCACTTCCTTACATTTGCCACAGAAGAAGAAATCAAGGAATATCTTTTCCGTGCTCGTCAGCGTTTTGCTGATGAGGGATGGAGTCATTTTTACGGAGGGGAAGCGTGGGAACAAATCGCAAGATCAACACTCAGAACATGGCAACAATCTGATTGGCCGCGAGATGTCTTAATCGATCATATTTTTGATCTTGAGCACAATACAGGAATGATTTTTGATAAACGTCCAGATCGTGTACAAGCAAAAAACAATTCCATGAAAGCCTTTCAAGATTTCAAAGCCCGTGAGCATTCTCTGGAAGAATGGATCGAACAAGTCAAAGATTCGACAGAAAGTACGAAGTTGGCAGATCGTCTTGTGGAAAGATTAAGATCGTTTCATCGTAGAGAACAAAAAATAAATGAAACACAAAAAAGATATGTCGACTTTCTTTCCACAATTGGAAGCAAAAAAACATAAATGTCTTGTCTATTCAGCAATGTGTTTTCTTATTTCCTGAAAGGAGAGTAAAAAAACTGACCTACAGAGGTCAGTCGTCAATACATTCTGCGAAAGGAACTTGCAAAATAAGGGCTTCTCTTTGCATGATCACTTCCAAAAGCTGATGGGCCAACAAGGGATCACACGTAAATCCTGTGGAGCAGAATGTTCTAAGCATAGAGTTTCGTTACTCGAAACAGGAAGAACTTCTTGTCTGAAA
>MGEY01000037.1:7286-10580 GCA_001791615.1 Candidatus Uhrbacteria bacterium RIFOXYA2_FULL_40_9 | reverse complement strand
TTTTGAAAAAGAATCAAAAGGACTGATTGTTCATTTGTACAATTGCCTAAACCGCCATAAGCGGCATGGCAAAAATAAACCCTCAACGACAGAGATGGTCTCCTGGCCAGCACTCGTCGTTGAGGTTCATCCGAAAGGGTGAGGCAGTTTCCGAAAGGGGCTGTCGCTGCGTTCAGGAGACCTTTTGTGTTCCTTTGCGTGGCAACAAGTCTTCAATAATTCCGACATCTATATTTTATAGAAGAGAACAAGCATCCAAGCCATCCCATAAACTCTCAAAGAGGCATCTAGAAAATTAGGATCTGTCCATATTTTATAAAAAAATTTATGTCACATGTCACATTTATAAAGTTTACTCTTGGAATCATGTTCCTGTTCGTTGTTTTTTGGTCACCTAAATCGGTACTAGCAACAAGTGGCGCATGTTCATGGCATAGTGGAGTAAACTGCGGAGCAGGAATGCAATATGATGGGAAGGTGTTTTGTAATGATGGATGGATGGAGAGTTTAACGTATTACTACTACACCGAAGCATGTGGATCATCAGTAAGCAACTATTCGTGGTGTTATACGCCACCAATCGTTGGATGTACTTCAGAATATGCGTATTCAAATATGGAAGCGGGATGTGCACAAACCTCCTCAAATAACGTTGGAGCTGGTTTAGCCGGAAGCCCATTTGCCAGTAATGCAGATGCGGAATGTGAGGCTCAACTAGAACAATGCAGACAGCAAATTAACGATTATAATCAAGGTTGGACAGATTATTATCAGTGTATAGATGATGAAGCAGCAGAACGTTCTTTACAGTATGAACAAGAACTTGAAAGGTTAAATAGTTATTTTGACGCTGAAGAAGAGAGACAAAATAACGAATTGTGTCAAGTACAATTTGGCGATTATGCTTATGCTTCAGGAACAGAATGTAAGTGCCAGTCTGGATACTCTTGGAATGCAAACCAAACCTCTTGTGTGGTTGATTGTTCAGCTGGTTACATTCAGGTTTTCGATTCATGCTTGCTTCCAAGTCAATATTGCTCAAGTGTTTTTGGGAGTCATGTTTATGGAATAAGTGGTTCGGAGACGGTAGATGGAACATGTTTTTGTGAGAGTGGATATGAATGGAATGAAAATAAAACAGCTTGTGTAAAAATTGAGGAAGAGCCAGTTGAGGAAACGATCTTGATAGAATCTCTACAATTGCAAGAGGTTGAAATAATTCTTCCACTAGAGGAACCAGAGTCACAAGAACAACAAGAAGAAGATGGGGTACCTCAGATTGAAAAGGATATTGTTGTTGAGTACTTAAATGAAGAGGTGTTAAATGAAAGAACAGAAACAACGGATAGTCCTGTCTTACAGGAGTCAGAAATCAACAACGAAGAGCCCACAGCAAACCAGGAAAAGAAAACAATAATAACTCGATTTTTTGAAGGAATAAAAAGTACTTTAGATAAGATTTTTAGCTTATTCAGACACTAGTAAGTTATATGGCAGATCGACCAAAGACACTAAAAATACTCCTCTATGCCTGCTTGGTAGCCACTGTGCTCTTACTTGGTTTTTATGGCACAAAGTTTTACTCCAACTACTTAACAAATCAAGTATCTCAGGAACAGCAAGCCATAAATTTCCAAGAATCTCTACAGGCTGCAAATGAAGAGATATCCCAACTAAAGGCTGAAAGTCAGCAAGTTGCAGAAGAATCTAAGAATCAAATTTCTGCCCTAGAGGAACGTATTAGTGAGGAAGAAAACTTTCAGATGGACATTTCCCCTATTACAGCATCTGATCTAAACAAATATCTTAGTGCAGTCGTGCAGATAAATTGCGAAAATTCAAGTGGAAGTGGGGTTCTGTGGAGTAATTTCGGAGATTTATTACTTATTACAAATGAACATGTCGTAACACAGCCAATATTTAATCAAACGAAAAACGAATATTACTGTATTGGTTGGGCGTATGCTCTCAAAGGTTACGCAGAAGGTTTGTTTACAGTGAATCCATATGAATCTTGGTCTTTTAATGATTTCACTGATATTGCCATCATGACGACAGAGCACCTGGGTTCAAATATGGAGCTAAATAAACTTGAAGAACTAAACTTTTTAGAGATATCAGATACCAGACTTTGCCCAAATGTTATGGAAATTGGATCTCCAGTAGCACTTGTTGGCTATCCTGCGTTTGGTGAGAAATCTGTTGCATATGGTGACACAGAAGGAACGCAGTCATTTCGAATCACAACGGATGGAATTATTAGTGGTCATGATACGTCAGTAAATTTTACGGATTCAGCACCTTATCCTAACTATTTCGTCTCGGCCAAAATAGACAGTGGTAACTCTGGTGGAATCGCTTTTTCAAAAGATAAGGATGGAATCTGTGTCCTAGGTGTTCCAACCTGGCTTACAGTAGGCAATTATGAGACTCAGGGGCTGGTGCAAAACATGCAGAACATTATTTATTAATATTCAGCACCTACTTAGATCTAATGAGTAAATATCTGCATCAATAGGTGATATGGATAAGAATAACTATTGGAGAACATTTATTGGAGATGAGGAGATGTGTAGACTTAGGAAACTCGCAGATTTTTTATTTTCTGAATCAGATAAACGCACTGCAGAATTGCTCGAAAAAGAAAAGGAGTTCGACCAAATCGAGGAAGGTGGTGATGAATGGTGTGGAATGACAAAAAAAGAAGCATTTGGTGATTATCTTGGATACGAATTCCATGACAGTGAACAAACTGATCAAATACTTTTTAGATCATTGGTTATGAGTATCTTTGCTTTTATTGAAAGAGATTTAAAGGGTCTTTGCAATCAATTAAAGGAGACACTCGGTGAAAAGTTCAGTGTGGATGATATGAGAGGTGGAAGTGGCTTAAAAGCATCACTAACCTACTTAGACAAGGTTCTTGATGGAGGTTTTGTAAAAGACGACGAGGATTTAAAACACTGCAATAAACTAAGAAACGCTTTAATGCACGGTGACCTCAAACGTTCGATAAGTGAGCAGAAAAAAATGGTTAATCAATTTAAGAATACTAGTTTTACAATTGTTTTCCATAACGATGAACTACAGATTGAAAAAGAAACGATAAGCGAGTTATTAATTTTCGCTGATAGGGTATATTCAAACATTTCACACAACTGGATCTCAAAAGACTTTTAATCTAACCCTTCCCGATCCGTCACATCCCAGCCATAGCAAGCTCCCGAAACATCACCCACCCCCGCATCTCCTCCACAAATTGGTTCCAAGGAAGTCTCCGAAGGGTCACCAACA
>MGEY01000037.1:596-7234 GCA_001791615.1 Candidatus Uhrbacteria bacterium RIFOXYA2_FULL_40_9 | reverse complement strand
ATTTTTTAAAGTTACTAATTACCATAGCATCAAGATCAAATTCTTTAATGATTCATAAAAAAGTGGCAATTCAAGATCTGACCCCAATTGTGTTATAATTAAACATATGTTTCCACACATTTATCCACCAAAAACATTCAACATTGGTTTAAAAATTCTCATCATTACAAATGCACTTGTTTGGATTGCCACCTTCATGCTTGTTCCGATCTACGCGCTTTTTGTCACAAGTGTTGGAGGAACCATTCTTGATGTTAGTCTTGTTGCTGCAGTTTTTTATCTCACAGCAGGATTAGGTTCTCTAGTAATGGGACGTGTTTTGACAGGAATACAAGATAAAAAGAAAATGCTTATCATTGGGTATCTTATTGTTGCTCTTGGATACTTTTTTTTAATGGGAGTAACAAGTCTTTTTCAGATTATTCTGATTCAAATTTTACTTGGCATTGGGGAAGCTATTTATTTTCCCTCTTTTGACACATTGTTCACCAAACACCTAGTTTCTCATCATGAAAGTGAAGAATGGGGAGTTTGGGAATCCACACGTTATCTCACTATGTTTGCCGGGTCATTCTTGGGTGGAGCTATTGCCTTTTGGGCAGGATTTCCCGTGTTATTCCTTATTATGTCAGGGCTCTGTCTTGTAAGTGCTTTCTATCTTTTCTTTGTTTCAAAAAAGATTTTGTAGCTTTAAGAGCTTAGATGATCAGAAAAAATTATTGATTTAGGAAGAACAACCTTTGTTTATGAACAAAAGGTTGTTTTGTTTGAAGAAGGAGTACTCCTTTTAAAGAAAAACACATCCGAGTGGATGTGTATTAGCGTGCTTTGCGCCGAAACGTTGTCATGTACACCATGTAACCTGTGCATACCATGATATAGAAGGTATAGGCTGTTTCCACATACGCCCAGTTAGCGGGGTTTAGTGGATGGGCAAAGGAAAAGATGTTTATTGATCCACCAATAAAGAAGATCCACCAGGCTATTTTGCTTTCATTTTCAGGATGATCAATGACGCTTGTGAATGTGGCAATGCCCGCAATCAAATCAGCAGTGATCACCAAGGTCGTTGCAATCTTTTCATCCCCTTCACGGATGTAGAGAACGAGTGCAAGGATTCCGAGTCCAAAGCAAATAACATCATACCATTTGATCTTCCATGTGCCACAAGCAAGGGAAGATACGAGAAGGGAAAGATTGCCAAAGAAGTACATGGCGCACAAGATGGCAGGAAAATAGTATCCATCGCGTACTTGAATTAAGACAGTCGTGCCCGTAAGCATGAGCCACAAGATCCATGTAACAAGACGCGGGTGTGTTCCACCTTGAAGGTTGAACCTCGGCCACATCCAAGCTGTGAGCCAGTGGGTTTTCGTCCACCCTCCGGTAAATTCAACAATATAGATCGGATAAGCAAAAGAAGAAATGAGCGCCGCCAAGGCACCCATCACCAAACTTCTGTGCTCAAGGAAGAAGTTCAAGGTGCCTCCGTTGGTTGTTCGATTTAGGAATGTAATGAGCAACAAACAAGACTATCAAAAAAACATTTTTTGTCAACACAGTAATCAGCATGCAATAAGAAATGTGCTATACTAGTGTTGTTATGAAAGTGATTTTGAAAAAACAAGTGAAAGATGTCGGGCCACAAGGGGCGATTGTGGATGTCACAGATGGGTTTGCGCGCAATTTTTTGTTACCAAAAGGTCTTGCTGTTCCTGTCACAGAAAAAGCACTTGCAAACATCAAACAACAACAAGTTGTGCAAGCCAATCGGGAAAAGAAACAAGAAAAAGCCACAGGTAAAATGACCGGACAGCTTGATGGCTTTAAGCTTATTTTGAAAGAATCTGTGAATGAAAATGGCAAGCTTTATGCAGCAGTAAATGCAAAGAAGATAGCCATGGTTTTAACGAAAGCTGGCTTTGATGTCACAGAATCCATGATCGATCTTACGGCACCTTGTAAAGAACTTGGAGATCAACTTGTGTCTATTCGTCTCCCTTACGGATTCAAAGCAACAATTCAACTCATTATCAAAAAACAATAAAACATTGGGGCTTTGTCCCCAATTTTTCTTTACGTATGAAACATCGTTATATCTTTGTTATTGGTGGAGTTATGTCTGGTGTGGGAAAAGGAACCGTCAGCGCCTCATTGGGTCGCGTTCTTAAAGCCAAAGGTTATGCAGTCACGGCTATCAAAATGGATCCGTACATCAATGTAGATGCAGGAACGATGAATCCAGTTGAACACGGTGAAGTGTTTGTCACTGTGGATGGAGATGAAACAGATCAGGATATTGGTAATTATGAACGGTTCTTGGATAGGGATATTTATAAAACCAATTACATGACCACGGGGCGTGTCTATCAAACCGTTATTCAACGTGAACGAAATTTAGAATATGAGGGTCGGTGTGTGGAAGTTGTTCCAGATGTTCCAAATGAAATCATTCGACGCATTGAAGCCGCAGCCGAAGAATCACAAGCAGATTTTGTGCTTGTCGAAGTAGGAGGAACCGTGGGGGAATATCAAAATATTTTGTTCCTTGAAGCTGCACGTATGATGCGTCAGAAAGATCCTGATGGTGTGCGCACTATTTTGGTGAGTTATATGCCAGTACCGCCTTCAATTGGAGAAATGAAAACTAAACCTACTCAGTATGCCATTCGTACCATGATGGGTGCAGGGTTAAGTACAGATTTTGTCGTGGCTCGATCCGAAATGCAGATCGATCAACCTCGTCGAAAAAAATTATCATTCACCTGTGGCATCAAAGAAGATTATGTGATCGGATCTCCAAATGTCCCAAGTATTTATGAAGTTCCTCTTTTATTTGAAGCACAAAAATTTGGTGAAAGCATGTTGGAATCGTTTGGAATGAAATCAAAAAAGAGACACGGACTCAAAGAATGGGAAGCCATGGTTCAAAGAATTAAAGAAGCAAAAGAAGAAGTGAAGATTGGGGTTGTGGGAAAGTATTTTAGTACAGGAGATTTTGTGTTGTCTGATGTTTATCTTTCTGTGCTTGAAGCCATCAAACATGCCTCTTGGGCACAAGGAAGAAAGCCCGTGATTAAATGGATCAATTCTGAGGCTTATGAAAAAGATCCGTCTCTTCTTCAAGAAATTAATGAGCTTGATGGAATTGTGATTCCCGGAGGTTTTGGATCGCGTGGAATTGAAGGAAAGATTTTAGCCATTGAGTATTGTCGAAAGAATCACATTCCTTATCTTGGATTATGTTATGGCATGCAATGTGCTGTGATCGAGTATGCCCGAAATGTGCTTGGATATAAAAAAGCAAACACCACAGAAATTGAAAAAGAAACTCCCTATCCTGTTATTCATCTTTTACCCGGGCAAGATCAAAACATTGAAAAGGGGAGTTATGGAGGAACCTTGCGTTTAGGGGCTTATATATGTGAACTTGTAAAAGGAACAAAAACGTTTGAAGCGTATGGGGAGAAACAAGTGAAAGAGCGTCATCGCCATCGGTATGAATATAATAATGCTTATCGAAAAGAATTAGAGGGTGCAGGACTTATTAGTTCAGGAGTGAATCCAGAGTTAGATTTAGTTGAAATTGTGGAATTGAAAGATCATCCTTTCTTTGTTGGAGTGCAGTTTCATCCTGAGTTTCAATCACGTCCTCTTCACCCACATCCCCTTTTTGTTGCGTTCATTAAAGCAGCAACACAAAAATAATCTTGAGAAAAGCACCCATAGTGGTTTTCAGTGATTTATCTATTTTTCGAAAAAAAGAAAAACCCTACAGGTGTAGGGTTAAGGGGAGGTGAAGTGATATTCTTCCATAATGCTTGGAAGAAAAGCAAAGTATTTTTCAATATGAGCAGGATCACCTATTACTTGAATCGTGACCGCATAGGTGATGAATCCTTTTCCAATTTCATAGGCAAATTCGAGATTGCGTTTTTCTGCTTCTTTTTCAAGTCGTTTTCTTAAATCTTGAAGAAAAAAACAACTTACTGTCAGAAAGCGATTGCGTTTAACAATCATGGTGAACTCCTTTTAAAGAACCAGTAAGAGCGTAACGTGATAGAGGACGTTTGTCAAAAAGAAACATCCAATCATGTAAGACATTGGATTTGTGTATCAAAAAAACCTGTGCAATACACAGGTTACGTTCCTCCTAGAGTTCGGGGAGAACACCGTCATCATCTGCTCGCCTACGATATTCTTCTTCCACAGAATGAGCGCGCTGAGTTTTGGGAGTCTCAGCCATTTCTTTAGTGAATGCATCCATGCGCGCGCGCCACTCTTTGACTTCCTCAGCCGTCATCATACGTGGCTGGCGATGCTTAAGAACCATGTGTCGACGAGCCAGGAGCAGATTTCTAAGTTGTATGATGTAGATGAGACCCGAGTCAATGTTGTGTTTGATTTTACGATAGATGTACATGGAAACAACATTCGAGAGAATCGTCACTACAAAGATGATCCAGGAATATTTGTAGGAAAAGAGATTTGTTACGTTAGCCAGAAAGATGAGTTGTGTGAAAAAAGCTACAAGAAGACCTGACCAGCCAAGCGTATCCTTGAGAGGATTGAGGGCTTTGAGGGTCATCTGAGCTTCTTCGCAACACAAATCGATTTCATGTACACGGTTGGCGTGAACAAGCAGATGTTTGATCATGTTCGCGACAAAAGTTTTGGGTTTATAGTTGCACAATTTGATCGCACGATCAATATTGTTGGCCATCACTAATTTTTGAATTAGTCCGAAAAAACCGTCAGTGTTGATGCACCTTCGATAAGAAATACCAAGACTAATAACAACGATGAGAACATTAACAACCATGAGAAGCCAGGCAAGAACGATCATGAGTCACCTCCTGTGAGGGGTTGTGGGATGAAATGAACGATAGTTGAGACTACAAAAATAAATTCATCTTGTCAATAGAAAATAAGCATTTGAAAATAAGCATTTAGAGGCCAACCCTGCGTTGACAGCCAACTCTGCGTTGCGTTTGACATACAGGTGCGTTTTGTTGACAAAATTTACCTCTTTTGTTACTGTCACGCATCGTTTTTTAAAAGCGAAAACGTTCTTTTCACCAAAGGAGTCCCTCTTGATTGAAATCGTAATTATTGCAGGTTTTCTTCTTTTTGTCGTTGGATTTTTGACACAAATCACTATTCCAGGATTTCGTAATCAACCACTATTTCCAATTATTCGTTCAAAGAAAGTTCATCATCCTAGTCGTCTTGCACATATCAGACAGCGTCTCGAAGAAGCGAAAGAGGAGCTACAAGTTGCTCAAAACGATGTTGAAATCGCTCGGCTTGAGGCCGAGATTGAAGAACTTCACAACGAAGCTATCGACATCCAAGTTCGTGCTACCCATGCACGCAATATCCCTGTTCCTGAAAGGAGCGCGGTTGCTCCCCAAAGGGATAGGATTTCTCCCCCAACCGCTCGTGCAAAAGCCGAGCAAAGACAGAAGGAGTAGACCATGGCACGTGGACGTTTCGACGAAGATGGTTTTGATATCCCAATCAAAAAGATTGTTATTGGTATCATTACCGTAGTGGTTCTGATTGTCGGAGCTGTGTTTTCTGGCAATCTTGTGGAAAGTGTGGATGCAAATGAGATCGTCATCATGCAGGACCCTGTTGATGGAGAGCTACACTATTGGATTGCTCCAGGTCTTTATTATCAGAATTTCGGTAGGACCACGCACTATCTCAAGAGCAACCAATACTGGTTTTCTTCCGATCAAGAAACGGGTAACGGAACGGATCAGTCCATTCCTGTGCGATTCAATGATGGTGGTACGGCTACGATTTCTGGTTCGATCCGTTTTGAGCTTCCGCTTTCGGAAGAAGCTCTTAAGATGTTGCATACCAAGTATGGTTCCATGCATGCGATCGAACGTGACTTGATTGGTCAGATCGTCAACAAGGCTGTGTTTATGTCTGGTCCGCTCATGAGTTCCAAGGAAAGCTATGCGGAGCGCAAGACAGAACTCATTCAGATCATTGGCGATCAGATCAGCAATGGTGTCTATCAGACTCATACGGTTGAGGTTGAGGAGACGGATCCTCTGACAGAGACGAAACGCGTGGTGTCAAAGGTTGATCTGGTGCCTGATGAAAGTGGTGGGTACAAGCGTCAGGAGGAGAGTCCTCTTCACGAGTTCGGTATCCGTGCGTTCAACTTCACAGTGAATGAGGTCAAGTACGATGCCAAAGTTGAGGCTCAGATCCAGCGACAGCAGGACGCTATTATGGAAGTTCAGTCTGCTATTGCAGATGCCAAGAAGGCTGATCAGAATGCCAAGACCGTGACCAAGCAGGGTGAGGCTGAGGCTGCCAAGGCCAAGTGGGACCAGGAGGTCATCAAAGCCAAGGCTGTGACTGAGGCTGAACAGAAGAAGGAAGTCGCGAAGCTCGATATGGAGGCCGCGGAGTTCTACAAGAAGGAGCAGATTCTCATTGGTGAAGGCGACGCAGAGCGTAAGCGTCTGGTTATGAGTGCTGATGGTGCACTGGAACAGAAGCTCGCAGCGTATATCGAAGTTCAGAAGGCCTATGCTGAACAGCTCGGCAAGCAGCGTTGGGTGCCTGAGATCCAGATGGGTGGTTCAAGTTCCGGTGGTGGTGAGGCTGCGATG
>MGEY01000037.1:0-480 GCA_001791615.1 Candidatus Uhrbacteria bacterium RIFOXYA2_FULL_40_9 | reverse complement strand
TTTAATACTTGAACCAACACTAAGTGCTCAAACGTATTCAACAAATACTCACATGTGGGCATTTAGCTTATTCTTTATTCTTTTAGGTTATCTCTTTAGATTATCAAAGAAAGATGAAATAACCCTTAAAGAAATTTTAATAACTCTATTTTTGATAATCCTTGTAGATCTATTTTATTATACTGCCGGCTTTGTTGCATTTTTTACGGGGATTTTATTCTTCTCTTTTTACTTCTTTTCAAAACGAACAAATTTTAAGGAGAGAATTGTTATTACAGCTATTAATTATTGTTTAATTGGTTTGTATATCCTTTTAGATCCACTGGTTAGAAATAAAGTTTTAAACCAATTTTTTTATTTTGGTTCTACTACCCAAGAAATAATTATTAAGATCTATTTGTATTTAATAAATTTTTGGGTTAGTGAACAAGAAGGTTTATATTTTTTTCAAGGCTATTATAATGCTTTTTCTGGGATAGT
>MGEY01000036.1 GCA_001791615.1 Candidatus Uhrbacteria bacterium RIFOXYA2_FULL_40_9 | reverse complement strand
TTCCCTTGAAGGTGTCAATGATAAAAAAAAAGACCGATATGCGGTCTTGTTTACAATCGTCCAACCAGCTGTTCAAACTCATCTGGAGAAAGCAGAAGGTAATGACGCAGACGGTCAATGGCTGGAGTCAGCTCACGATTACGAATGGGAGCACGAAGAAAAGGACAAGCCTTAACCTCGCAAAGGATCTCATGATAGCGCTCCGTTAGTCTAAGACGTGCCCAATCATTCCACTGTTCTTTCTGAGTCTGGGTCAATTCATCAAGCGTTCGATTGAAAACCATGCTGCGGAGCATCAACATCCAGGCAAGGCGATAGGCCTCATTGTCAAAAATGGCTTGTCGAGCCTGTACAGATTCTTCCGAAAGCAATTTTGCTAATTGCTCATCTTGTTTCTTGTTTGAACGATGAGTCATGTATTCCATACCCAACAGAAACAAGAGGAAAAAAAAGACGAAAAAAGGCCAGGGACAATACCAATATTGCTTCGTTGCGATGGAATAAACAAAGAGACTCAAAAAAATAATATCCAACAGAATAGTAGCAATAAGGGCAATCCACCAAATCATACTTTGACCAGGACAAAAACGCTTCTCTGTCTCTTTCATCCTCTGATAGTGACGAGCTTGCTTTTCCTCTTCTCTGGCTTTTTCAAAAAGCTCATGATTTCTTTTGATTCCAGAATCCAGATCAAACCGCTGCACAACAATCATGAATTGACCTCCTGGGTGAAAGGAACGTGATGAAACCTTAAAGATTCCCCTAAGCTTTGTCAATAAAACAAACGAAAAACCGGCCTTTTATACCGGTTATTCTTTTTCCTTTATTACATTCCCATCATGCCACCCATGCCTCCGCCCATACCAGATCCGTGCATATCATGTTCTTCTTTCTTTGGAATATCTGTAATCGCTGCCTCTGTGGTAATAATCATAATGGCAATAGAAGAGGCGTTTTGCAAAGCACAACGTGTCACTTTAGCTGGATCGACAATCCCCGCAACCATCATATCCTCATACACATCTTTTGCTGCATTGTAGCCAAAAGCACCTTCTTTTTCTTTTACTTTTTCCACAACCACAGACCCATCTTTCCCGGCATTTTGTGCAATCATACGGAGTGGTTCTTCTAAAGCTCGACGTAAAATGGCAATCGCTATCTTTTCTTCTCCTTCTAACGCAAGTGCGTCTAGTCCAGACATGGCACGAATAAGAGCTACTCCACCTCCGGGAACAATCCCCTCTTCAATCGCGGCTTTGGTTGCTGCAACCGCATCTTCAATACGATGTTTCTTTTCTTTCATTTCTGTTTCTGTTGCGGCTCCAACTTTGATCACAGCTACACCACCAGACAATTTTGCAATACGTTCCTGAATCTTTTCTTTTTCAAAATCTGATTCTGTTTGTTTCAGTTGTTGACGAAGTTGAATCACGCGCTCATCAATCACAGCTTTTTCCCCAGCCCCTTCAACAATTGTAGAATGATCCTTTGAAGAAACGATCTTACGAGCTTTTCCAAGATCAGTTATTTCAACGGTTTCCAACTTTAATCCAACCTCTTCGGAAATAACCTTACCACCTGTCAAAACAGCAATATCTTCCAGCATGGCTTTCTTCCGATCTCCAAAACCAGGAGCTTTGATGGCAAGGGTATTAAAGACCCCTCGAAGTTTGTTTACGACCAAAGTTGCAAGAGCTTCTCCATCCACATCTTCACAAATAATCACTAAATCCTTTTTTCCTGATTGCGCAACTTTTTCTAAAATTGGAACAATATCTTGAACAGAACTGATCTTTTTATCTGTGATAAGAAAATAAGCATCCTGGTATTCTGCTTCCATGCGTTCTGAGTTCGTAATCATGTAGTGAGAAAGATAGCCTTTATCAAACTGCATTCCCTCAACCACATCAACATCCACGCCAAAAGATTGAGATTCCTCAACAGTAATAACTCCACTTTCTCCAACTTTTTCCATAGCGCGAGCAATCACAGCACCAATTTCTGGATCGTTCGCTGAAATAGATGCTACTTTTTCTACCTCTGCTCCAATGGGAGAAGAAATTTCTTTAATCTTTGCCACTATTGCATCCACTCCTTGTTCTATTCCACGACGCAATGCTTGAGGATTTGTTCCTGCAGAGACATTTCTTAGTCCTTCTGCCACAAGAGCTTGTGCAAGTATGGTTGCGGTGGTTGTTCCATCTCCTGCAACATCATTGGTTTTGCTTGCGACTTCTTTAACTAATTCTGCTCCAAGATTTTCAAACTTGTCTTCGAGTTCAATTTCTTTTGCAACTGTTACTCCATCTTTTGTCACTGTTGGGGCTCCATAACCGCGATCAAGCACCACATTACGTCCTTTTGGGCCAAGGGTGACTTTCACCGCATTTGCGAGTTGATCAACACCGCGTTTCAAAGCGGCACGCGTGTCTTCGCTAAAAGTGATTTGTTTTGCCATACTCTTTCAATTTATGTTTATTATTCCTCCTCAACGACTGCCATGACATCATCCATCCGGATGACAAGATATTCTTCTCCATCAATTTTTATCTCATCTGGAGCATATTTTTTAAACAAGACCTGATCTCCAACTTTGATAGTCATTTCAGAACGATGGCCATTCTCACCTTCTTTCCCTGGCCCAACGGCAATAACCTTTCCTTTTTCTGATCGTTCTTTATTGACGGTGTCAGGAATAATAATCCCAGCTTGAGAGATTTCTTCCTTAGAGACTGCTTGCACAATAATATGATCACCGACTGGTCGAAGTTTCATAAGAATACTGGTGTTAATAAATTATAAACAAAGAAAAACACTTTCGTGTATCTAGCACTCTCCATACAAGACTGCTAACGGCTTTTATTATCGTAAAAAACCAGCTTCTTGTCAAGAGATAGCTCGTTTATAAAATAGATCTTTTTTATCTCTCTTCAAGGGAAAAGCGGGTCATCATGGCAAAAACAAATGCCAAAAGGACTAATCCGCTCCACTGACTCCAAGGATAATGATCAAAGAGTGCAATAACAAGAACAACACATCCTAAGGCCATACTCATCGCTCCCCCTCTAGTACATGCTTTGCGATAAGCTAAAAGATCAATACTATTTACCCAAAGTAAAAACGCAACAAAACCAATCAAACCAAGTTCAGAGAGAATTAAAAGAAATGTGTTGTGTACAGGTTGATAAAACCAAACATCTTGATTTGGAATAACAGCAGAAAGCGCAACAGTGTAGCCTTCAGGTCCAACACCCGTCACGGGATTGTAAAAAACAACATCATCAACAAACTGGTAACCACTCACACGCTCTTCCAAAGAAATATTTTCTAATCGTGAAGTCGCTTCAACTCGTGTAGAAATGGCTGGCCAAAAATAAACTGTTGTGCAAAAGAGAGCAAGGAAAATACATCCTGCAACGATTCGAAAATTTTTTTGAAAAGGAATCTTGAACCAAAGAAAAAATCCTCCCATCACAACGATCCCAAGAAAAAGTCCGAGCCAGGCAGAACGAGAAAAAGTAATCACAAGGGTTGAAGCAAGTAAAAGTGCAAAAAGAGGAAGACCTAATCGCAAACCAAGAAATCTCCCAAACCAAGAAAAAAACAATGCACGAATTTTTTGAAAATCAAAAAAAGAAGAACTCAACTGTTTAAAAAGAAATGTTGTAATAAAAGCTAACTGATCAAAAGAAAAAAAACGTTTTTGCTGGGCAAGCCAAGCTAACAATAAAACACCCACCGCTAAATATCCTCCAAAAATGTTTGGATGAGGAAAACTTCCATACGCACGAAGTAGACGTTCTGATCCAGTCTCAACAACAGAAGCACCTGCTTGTAATGCATCTTGTGCAGACAAACCAAACCAAGTAAACGCAGGACTTAATCCAGTAAGCACCTGATACCATCCTAAACAAGACGGAATAATAAGACCTAAAAGGAAAGCAATAATAACTTTACGTGTCTGAATCTCCACATCACACAAAAGAGAGAAGAGAGCAAAAGCTACAAGAACATGCATTACATGAACAGTTGCTCCAAGAGAAAACCACGCAGTTGAGCTTGCAATTAAACAAGTTCCAAGAAAAATAAAGCTCATCCTCAAGACCCCCCAAGATCCAGAAAGCCACCGAGGTCTTCCGCGAACAAGTAATGTGAGAAGGATTAGGACTTCTACAACAGACACATAAAGCTTCCCGTATTCCCACACTTCTCCATTCAACGTGGCTTGAAAAAAAATCCATTGTGTTTGCCAAGGTAATAAAAACAAAATTAGATAGGTTAATGTGTTGGCAAATGAATGTCGTGTGAATGTCATAAAGAAAAAGAAGAATGTGTCAATTGTTTCCATGCTTCACGAAAAAATTCTCTCCGATCTTTCACATAAAACTTCAACATCTGATCTGAGATCACGACACGTGTATCTTGATTTGCCATACGTGTAATTTCTTCAGGAAGACGTTTTTTTTGGAGAGAAGAAAAGACTTTTTCAAAAAAAGAAAAAGGAAATGGAAGAGAACGAAAAAGAACCGCAGACAAACCTTGATGAAGAGTTTTCCTTTTTGCTTGAGGAAAAAGAGTCCCTGTCCAAGCATTTTCACGGGCAAAACGATCAAAAACTTGATCTTTCTCATAAAGAGGGACAAGAGATTTGATCCAATAGGCAAGATAGGGATCTCCCCCAGGAATCTGTAAAAAATGCAAATCAAGATGATCTTCTGAAAGAAAAAAACTAAAGCAGAAAGGATCAAGAGGTTGTTTCTTTGTTGAGGTTTTTTGAGAAGGACGTTTCTTTAAAAGATAAAAAGGGAAAACAAGACAAAACCGAGTAATCCAAAGAGTTCCTGGTTTTACAATCACAAGAAGATCAATATCACTTGTCTGTGAGGTCTGCCACCAAGAAAGAGTATTCACTGCAGCGATTCCTTGCACCATGGGAAATAGAGAAAAAAACCACAAAAGAGATTGTACCTTACGATATTTCCGACTTGCATCAATAAACCGACTGTGACGCTCTTTTTGTAATACTTCCAGTGGATCATTTGAACGTAAAGCAAATAAACCTGTTTTACTTTGTATTTTCTCTTGAAGCCAAAGACTTGAAACAAGACAGTCAGAAACCTCAATAAGAGAATATTGCTCTTTTGGATTCCACAACCATTTCCATACTTCAAAGCTTGTTACAGGATAAGAAAACAAAGAAAACCAGGAAATTGTTGAAAAAATAGCTTGTTCTAATGCAGTGCTTTCTTGCAAGGTTTCCATACCCCTGTATCATAACATAAACAAAACAGACGGGCTCCAGGCTCGTCTGTTTATTCTTTAAGAAATTTGTTTTGTTGTTTCAAGAGATGTTCCCCCATTTTCTTTTTCCTTTTTTTCCTTTCGAGAAAAAACAATAAGTTGTTGAATCACGGAAAAAATATTAACTGTGCACCAATAAAGTGTTAATCCACCCGGAAGAGATGCTCCGATCACCACAGTAATCACCGGCATGAAGTACATCATGGACTTATTCATAGATGCAAGCATGTCTTCATCTTTTGCTCCTTCTTTCTTTCTAATCTTCTTTTCTGGACGATTAGAAACAAGCATGCGTGTCTGTAAAAATTGAAAGGCTCCTGCGAGCAAAGCAAGATAAATATTTGGTTGAGTAAGATCGACAAAACCAAGAAAAAAATTATGAATGATTTCTGGATTTGGAACAAAAGAATACAAGTTCACTAAGCTTTCAGCATTTAATCCTGTGATTAAGACACGATAGAGTGTAATCAATATTGGAAGCTGAATTAGAAGAGGAAAACAAGAAGAAAGAGGATTGACTTTTTCTTTTGAATATAATTCCATCATGGCTTTTGCCAACTTTTCTTTATCGTCTTTATAAGTCTCTTTTAATTCTTCAATCTTTGGTTGAATATCTTGTAATGCCTTTTGTGAACGCAAAGAAGTGTTTGCAAGAGGCCAAAGAACGAGTTTGATGAGGATTGTCAAAATAATGATCGCAAATCCCATGTCTGCTCCTGGCAAGACATCATAAATAAAAATCAAGAGATTAAAGAGTGGTTGATAGAGAAATGTATGAAAAAGTTGCATACGCCTTAAACATTATCTTGATTTTGTTCTTCATTTATTTCTGCATCAGGAATATTTTCTTGTTCCTCCTCACTGACAGATTCCTCTTTCACTTGTTCTAACACAGCTTCTGTTTCTCCAGTCTCTTCTCCATTATATTGTTCTTCCTCTCCTCCTGCTGTTTCAGAAATAGAAATCTTCCATCCTGTCAAACGCGCCGCTAAACGAACATTTTGTCCGCCTTTTCCAATAGCTAAAGAAAGTTGATCTTCTGCCACAAGAACGGAAACATTTTGTTCTTGATCATCTTCTTCAATAATGACTTCTTTAACTTTGGCTGGAGAAAGGGCATTGGTGATAAAAACCACAGGATCTTTACTCCATTCAACAATATCAATCTTCTCTCCTCCAAGTTCACCAATAATTGTTTGAATTCGTGATCCTCGTTGTCCAATACAAGCACCAATTGGATCAATATTGTCATCTTTTGTATACACTGCAACTTTTGATCGTGAACCTGCTTCACGCGCCACAGCTTTTATTTCAACGGTTCCCTCTTGAACTTCTGGTATTTCCATTTCAAACAATTTTTGCACTAATTCATCTGCTGTACGAGACACAAGTATTTCTGGACCTTTTGAAGTCAAACTTACTTGTTTTACATAGACTTTAATACGATCCCCCGATTGATAGCGCTCTGTAGGTACTTGATCTTCTTGACGCATCACCCCAGTCGTACGACCAAGGTCAACAAGTACAATACGACCCTCACGACGCTGCACCGTCCCGTGCAAGAGGTCTCCTTCAAATTCTTTAAACTCACTAAATACAATCTCTCGTTCTGCTTCGCGAAGTTTTTGTGTGATGACTTGCTTTGCAGTCATGGCTGCCATGCGACCAAATTCTTCCATAATTGGAAGCTCTGAACGAATAATTTCTCCAATCTGTGGTTCTGAACCAAACTTTAATACTTTTGCATCAGAAAGCATGATTTCTGTTTTTGGATTAAATCGTGGAGACAATTCTTCCATCTCTGCCATAAATGCCTCTGTATCTTGCCCACGCTCTCTTGCTTCTTCAAGACGTCCAACGAGTTCTTCAACTCGTGTTTTGCGTTCTTCTTCATACTTTTCTAACTCTTCTAAATCCATATCTTCAACAACTGTTTTTACATCAAAAACTCTAGTGGCTCCATTGGTAGGATCAAACTCCGCTTCAATGTTTTGCATTTTGTCACCGAAATCTTTTCGATAGGCTGCTGCAAGGGCAGACTCAATCGCTTCGAGAACAGACTCATAAGAAAGACCTTTCTCTTCACAAATTTGTCGAATCGCTTGTTCAATAGGTGATGGCATAAGGGATTATTTAAGAAATAAACCTGTCGCTTCCGACAGGTTCTTACTACTTGAGACTACCAGAGTTGTTCTGGAATGTCAATCGCAGGGGGCTCTATACTAAACAAGGTGGTGTATAACTAAAACATGACGCTATAGTTAGGGAAGTATTCACTCATCT
>MGEY01000035.1:7399-7675 GCA_001791615.1 Candidatus Uhrbacteria bacterium RIFOXYA2_FULL_40_9 | reverse complement strand
ATTGTTGGAACTTACTTCGATGTGGCCGAAGCAACAGGTGCGGTGACATTGACGCAACAAGCGGTAGGAACCTCCCCGTTTACCGTCACAGGACTTGCCGCTTCAACGGCCTCCATTATGGATTTGAATGTGGAATCAGCCGGAGGAAGCATTATTGATATTGATTGGACATCAGAAACGGCAACGGCCGCAGTAAATGGAATTGATGTTGATATGACCAATCTTACGGGAGACGGATCGACCACAGTTTATGGATTCCATGTGAATGATCCGGCA
>MGEY01000035.1:7190-7332 GCA_001791615.1 Candidatus Uhrbacteria bacterium RIFOXYA2_FULL_40_9 | reverse complement strand
TGGAAGATGATGCTTATTTTGGTAATGGTGTTACGTTTGGAGGAGCGATTACATGGGATTCTTTTGATCTCACTCCATCCTCAAACATTGATGCTATTGATATCACCGGGACAAACATGACTTCCGCTTCCGCGATTGACAT
>MGEY01000035.1:0-7183 GCA_001791615.1 Candidatus Uhrbacteria bacterium RIFOXYA2_FULL_40_9 | reverse complement strand
ATCAATACAAGCGGAAACATTATTGATCTTTCTCTTGCACCGACCGTTGCCGGTGCCTCTACGGCTCAAGGAATGACGATTGCAGCAAATCCTGCCACAGGAGCAACTCTTTCCGGTGATCTTCTTGAACTTATTATGGATGGAGTGGATGCAAGCGGTTTTACAGGAGATGGACTTAAGATTGTTGTTGATAAATCACAAAACACAGGTCGGCCAATTCGTATTGAAGATGATACGACCGCAACGATTTTCATGGTTGAGGAAAACGGGAATATCACACTTGCTGGAACCCATATTGATGGTTCAGGTGCTCTGACTCTTGATAGTGGAGGAGGAACATTGCAGGTTTATGCCTCTGGCGGAAATCTTTCTCTTGATGCTAGTTCAGGAACGATCGAATTGGGTGCAGATACCATGACGGCTGACAATTCACTCACGATTAATACAGTTCTTACCGGAGATATCACGGTTGATTCTGGAACAACAGGAACTGTGAATTTGGGAACCGGCAATAATGCCAAGACCATAAATATCGGAACTGGCACGGCAGGGAACACTATTTATATTGGAACAAATAATACGGTTGCAGACACTATTTCGATTGGTTCTGCACTCGATACCCTTTCTCTTACAGGAAGTGCTTCATCTTTGATAGATTTTGCGAATTTTGATATTGCAGCAACAACCAATGCAGTTACTCTTACTCGTCAAGCTACAGGAACTTCCCCTTTAACCATCACAGGACTCGCAGATTCAACACTGGCGGATATTGATCTTAATACCTCTTTGAATCAAGGAACCATCATTGATGTCGATTACAAAGGAGCAGAAACACTTGCTGCAGCTCTTACCGGCATGTCTTTAAATCTTCAAACAAATGTCACAAGTGCGACAGCAGTGAATGTCATAGGATATGATCTTCTCATGCCAGCTCTTACAAGCACTTCTTCAACAACTTATACAGGTTATGGTATTTCATCTGCTGGAGCTTTGACGCATAGTACCGCAGGTACTCTTTCTTGGCGTGGATACCATGCACAAATGCCAAATATCACAGAAACAAGTGGTACGCTTCAAAGCAGTGGTTTTGTTGCAGAGGTGGGAACCATGACAACCGGAGGAACACAAAATGGATTTTCTGTGATTGCTACCGGTACGGATGTTGGAACTTTGAACGGGCTAAATATTGGAAGTATTACTGCAGGCGCAGGAACAGAAAATGCAATTAATATCAACACTGGTTGGGATAGTGATATTAGTCTTCAAAACGGAGAAACGATCGAAAATGCTGTTGATGGTACGATTGCTCTGCGTGATGGCAATACTGCTTTGATTGCGGCTAGTACTGCAACTCTTCAATTCAATTTGGATGACACAACTACCTACACCCAACGTCTCTGTCATAGCCAATCAGACACTTGGACTGGGGTCGCGAATGTTGGAGATTGTAATTCTGTTGGACAAGCAGACTATGCGGAAATTTATCCAACAGCAACAGATGTTTCTTATGGAGATATTCTTGTTCCCGGGACAACACCTGTTGTCACAGAGCATGGAGACACCATGGTGCAACTCGTGAAATCATCACAAACTTACACACCTTCATTTACCGGGATTGCCGTGGATAACTGGGAAGATGGAAGTTCAATCGGTTATAACATTGCCGACGCGGATCATCCATTGCCAGTGGCTTTGGTCGGGCGTGTTTTGGTGAATGTGACAGATGAAAATGGACCAATTGCGGTTGGTGATCCTATTACCACAAGTTCTACGAGTGGATATGGAATGAAAGCAACAAAAACTGGAATGATCATTGGCTTTGCCCTTGCAGATTATACAGATGCAGGAGCAGGACAAGTGATGGTTTATTTACAATCAGGTTGGTATGCCGGAAATGTCATTTCTACAGATGGAAGTTCTACATTGATTGCTGATGAGGTTGTTATGGATTCTCTTGGAGAAGCAGATGCTTCCACGACAGCCTATAACTCTCACGGTCTTACTATGCGTGGATCTGCATGGGATGGATCTGTGGCTCAAGAGGTTGGGATGACATTTATGACAGATGTCACAGATACTTCAAATTATCGACTTTCAGTTCGTAATACAGCAGAAACAGAAGTAGCTTATGTCACAAATGACGGTACATTAAGTATTGCTGGTGACATGATTATTACAGGGCGTCTTTATCCTTCTGATCAAGGAGTAGCCCAAACCGATAAATATATTTATTATGACGGATCTCTTGGGCCAGGAGGAGACATGATGCGCACGAATGCCAGCGGTTGGGCCACAGGATCTTATGACTTTGCAGAAATGTTCCCATCAAATGAAGTTCTTCAACCTGGAGAAGTCGTTGTCTTTGCTGGGGATGGAGCAAAAGTACGAAGAGCAAGCAAAGTGTATGACACGCTTCTTGCAGGAATTGTCTCAACTCGTCCCGGATTCCTTGCCGGAGAAATGAAAGCAGGGGACTATCCGATTGCGCTTGCAGGACGTGTGCCAACAAAAGTGTCTCTTGAGAATGGGAATATTCAAGTTGGAGATCCTCTCACGACTTCAACACGTAGCGGATATGCCATGAAAGCAACTGAATCTGGCATGATTGTTGGGTACGCACTTGAACCCTATTCAGGTGCTTCTGAGCAAGATGATTCCATTGTCGTATTTGTAAATGTTAGTCATTTTGTCAGTCAACAAACAACAACCACTTTGGGAGTCCATAACACAGCTTCGGAATTTGTTCAGGGATATGGTGTTTCTTATACTTCTTTGAGTATGAGTGGAAATATTTACATGGCCGGATTTGAAATCGGGGCAATCGGTCGTATGGAAGGGTTGTCTCATGCATGGTCCATTGAACAAGACGGGACGATAAAGACACAAAGCACATTGAATACGGTGATCGAAAGTTACCAATTAGAACTAGTGGAAACAAGTGCTGTGACATCTCCACAAGTAATGATTTCTCTTGCAGGATCAGGGGAACTTGTGAATGGGGAAGTGGAGATTCATTTTGAAGATGTTGATCCATCCTTTAATGATGTCATTTCTGTTCATGCTCCACTCTTTATTACAGTCACACCAAATAATGCCGTTTCACTTTATGTTTCTGAAAAGAACAGTAATGGATTTACGGTAAAACAAGTGGATGGATCTTCAACAACAAAATTTGATTGGATTGTCATGGCATATCGACGTGATTATCAACCAGAAGATAAGCCAGAGCCAGAAGTGGCTCATGTTGTGGAAAATGAAACAGGAGAAAATGTATCAGAGGAAGAAGTGATCATTCCTCCTGAAGAGATCATTGAGGAAGAAACAGATGAGGTTGGGGTTGTGACAGAAGAAACAATCATTCAAGAAGAAGTTGTTGAAGAAGATCTGGCGATTTCGGAGAGTCCGATCGAAATTGAAGAATCCCAAGGGTCATCCGATGAAGGCGACCAAATTGTCGAGCCACCATCCGAGACCCAAATGGATTAAATTTATCTTCGATGCTGGAGGAAGGTTCCCGTGCTTGTTGAAAGAAGCCCTTCATGCAGCGTTGAAGACACGTTCTTTTACAACGCATGTTCTTTTTCTATTTTGAGGTGTGTTTTCCCGTCATGGAAAACAGACCTCATGCATAACAGAAGAGGTAGGAACCCCACACCTACCTCTTTTGTATTTGTTTTATGAAAATATATTCGCCACTTTTTTGTTTGCACATTATAATAGAAGGGTATGCACATACTTTCTTCTGTTTCCCCTTGGGCGAAACGTTTTCATTCTATGAGTTTTTGGATCATCATTGCTCTTTTTTTTCTTCTCCCAATTTTTCTTCTTCCTTGGAGCCTTGATGTTCATGAGATAAGCAAGCAAACTCTTCTTGTGATAGGTGTTTGTCTTGCAATGCTTTGTTACATAAGTTCACAGTTTTTTCAAAAGGAATGGAAAGTATATGGAAGCATCATTTTTTTGCTTTTTTCCCTTTTTCTTGTGTGTGTCTTTTGTTCTGCTTGGTTTTCAAATGCTCCTTATCTCTCTTGGGTTGGTTCATCAAAACAAGAATCCTTGAGTTTTCTAAGTTTTGTTGCCTATGGATTGCTTTTTTTTCTTGTGATAGAAGTCATTAATACACAAACAAGAAAACAAATACTCATTTTTTCTCTTCTTCTTTCTTCTGTTATTTCTGGACTTCTTGGATGTTTTGCTCTTTTAGGTCTTCCCATTTTTTCTTTTTTTGGAGCACAAATTTATTCCACTATAGGTTCAATTAACAACTTTTGTCTTTTTTCATTAGTTACAAGCCTTCTTTTTATTGGCTTTTTTATTTTTCATACTCAAGAGTTTCCTTTCTTTTTTTCAGGGTGGAGAAGTGTTTTAGAAAAAGGACTTTGTGTTCTTCTCAGTGTTCAAACTGTTTTCATTCTTTTGCTTGTAGATTATAAGGTTTTTTGGATTCTATTTATTATTGGATGTTTTCTTTTTTTAGGAAGTGTTTTTTTAAAAGCACAGAGAATTGCTTTTTGGAAGCTTTGTCTTCCTATTATTATCACCTTTATTTCTTTACTATTCTTGTTTGTTCCACGACCATTTTCAAGAGAAATTCCCGTAGAAGTGACTCCTGGGAATTTATTAAGCTGGCATATTGCCACACAAACTTTACAAACAGAGGGATATTGGTTTGGTTCTGGTCCAGGAACATATTCTTTTGATTTTGCAAAACATCATTCAGCAGATTTGAATCAGACCATTTTTTGGAATACACGTTTTGCAGATTCTTATTCCTTTTTTCTAACCATGATTCCTACCATGGGGATTGTGACAACCAGTATTTTTGTTCTTTTTTTTCTCATTTTTTTCTTTTTTTCACTGAAGACCATTCTTCAGAAGTCAAATGAAAAGAATTATTATTCTCAACCCTTTTTTTGTGCGTGGTTGATTCTTGTTGTCTCTCTCTTTCTCTTTTCCATGAATATCACTTTGTTTTTTTTGCTTTTTGGATTGTCTGGTATTTTAGCTCAATCATTTTTAAAAGAAAAAGTTCCTCGCATTCTTGAAAAGAAAAAAATACGAATTTTGTTTTCCGGGTTACTTTTATTTGCATTTTCTATTGTTCTTGTTTTTGGAGTTTTCTTTTCTATTCAACGTTTTGTCGCAGAAGCAGCTTATGCAAAGGCTGTACAAATCGATCGACAACAAGCAAGCACTTCTGATCTTGTTTCGTGGCTTGAAACAGCAGCACATTTAAATCGTTTTCATGATGGGTACTATCGTAATTTAGCAACCGCCTTGTACACACTATCCGTTGAAAAAGTGGATGAGCTTGAACAAAAAGAATCCATTAGCGATTCAGAAAAATCGTATGTACAAGCACTCATTGCTGCAAGTATAAATGCGATTGTGCGTGCAACAGATCTTTCTCCGAGCAATGGTCTTAATTGGATTGAACGACAAAAAATTTATCGTGGTTTGCTTGCCTTTCATCTTCAAACAGCTAATGTTGCTGTGTCCTCTGGGTTACAAGCCATCACTCTCGAACCAATTAATCCAGTGGCCTGGACTGAGTTCGGAAAAACATATTTAGCGATTGTTACTCAAGATGTTTCTCTTTCTTCTGATAATCAACAAGAATATCTTAAACAAGCAGAATCTGCTTTTGGAACATCTATTGATCTTAAATCTGATTATTCAGTGGCTCATTATCAACTGGCTCTTACTTATGAGCTCCAAGGACGTCTGAATGATGCTATTCAAAAAATGGAACAGGTGATTATTTATAATCCTTCCGATGTTGGTGCTTTCTTTCAACTAGGAGTTTACTATCTCAAACGATTAGAGGAAGGAGATTTGGACCGTGCAGGGGAGGCTTTTGCAGATGCCATCACCCTTCTTCCTTCTTACACGAATGCTCATTGGTATCTTGCAAGTGTGTATGAGCAAAAACAATTAGAAGAATATGCCATTATGGAGGTGCAGAAAGTTTTAGAGCTTGATCCCGGGAATCAATTAGCCGAAGCGCGATTGAGGCGTTTACAATTAGGACAACTTGAACAAACTCTTCCAGAGGCTTTGGAATAAATCTAAAGATAATAAAAACCATCAGAAGTCTGATGGTTTTTATGGTTTATCTGAAAAAATTATTCATTTATCAATCCTGTACACATCCAATTTAGTTCGACTTCTCCAGTGTCTGTATGAACATAACAGCCAGCACCACACCCTTCTTGTGTGACATTTTCTAAAACGAATTGCCAGGTGTGCGAATTTTCATTACAGAAATTTGCGTCTGGATTTGTCAGATTTAATGATCCTGCTTCAAGACAATCTGTGGAAGCTTCTGCAAGCGACCATGCATTTGCATAGGTCATTGTGTCACAAAGCTCCTTTGATCGATCTTTATTTGAGATTATCACTTCTTCTTGAGAGGATTCTTGCAAAAAAGGTAACTTGGTATCTAAATAAACATAATAAGCTCCAAGAAGAATCACAAAAATAACCAAAGTTCTTAAAGCATAACGGTAAGGAGGTTTTTGATGCATAGATGGGTTAATATATAGTCTTATCATAGCATGAGAAGTATATTCTGTTGACAGATTTTGAACGATTGATTAGGGTAATGAGCCGTTTGGCAAACGCTCTTTTCACCACCAAGGAGGCCACATGGCTCGTTCACACCCCTTCTTTTATTCTCTTCGTGCATTCACCGTGGTCGAACTGTTGATCGTAACAGCAATCATTAGTCTGATTCTTTTTGTTGTTCTGCCTTTGTTTTTCATTCCAGGGGTTCTTTCTTGGATTGAAGGGCAGTCAGTGACTGATGCAGACCCAGTTGCTTTTCTGACAGATCAGGGAAAGACAGATGTTTACACGATCGAGAGTTTTCGTTGGGATCCTGAGGATGATGTCGGTTGCGTTCCTGCAGACAAGGCGGGTTTCAAGATGCATGTGAGTGGTGATGACTATTCTCTTGGAGAGGTTTGGCTTTGCTGTAATGGAGATTTTGCCACGCTTGGCAAGGCTTCCTGCCGTGAGGTTCCTTCTCCGAATTAATACGCTGACAGACGTTATATTTCTGCACTTGGTTTTGCCGAGTGCTTTTTTGTTTGCGATATCTATCGTTTCGTAAACAACTGCCTTTTCCCCGTTCCCCGTTTTATTCTAAATAGAAATGCGACATAGCGTAGAATGTTAGGTA
>MGEY01000034.1 GCA_001791615.1 Candidatus Uhrbacteria bacterium RIFOXYA2_FULL_40_9 | reverse complement strand
CAAAAGAAATCCCCAAGCTCTCTACAATAAATTTTCTCCTTCCAAAGCCTTTACACGTTCTTCAAACTCAGCAATTTTTTGATTATCAGGATTCACTTCTTTTAAAAGATCTAAACCTTTCTTGGCTTCCTCTTTTTCTTTTGCAACAAGAGCTGATTCAAGATAAAAATCTAAATAGCGAGGATTCCGTGAACGAATATCTACAGCACGACGTGCATGTTCAAGAGCTTCTTTTGTATTCCCTTGCATCATCTCTAATTCAGAAAGACTCATTTGTACGCTGGCATCTTCTCCATTTAAACGCGCAGCAAACTCTAACGTCTCTCTGGCTTGATCATACTTCTTCAACTTTAAATACATATTCCCCAATCCTTCATAAGCATGAATCTGTTTTGGGTGATGACTAATGATCTCAATATAACGCTTCTCCGCAGGAATATACTCTTCTTGTTTGATAAGCTCTTCTGCTTCTTCTAAAAGTCGTTTCACTCCCTCTTGTCCTAACTTTTCTGATCCTGCTTCAGAACTCTTTTTCAATTTTTGATAATACTGTTCAAGCGCATAGAGTTTTTGCACAGCACGACGACCATACTTAGAAAGACCTTTTCCGGTTTGACGTGCCACACGTTCGACTCCTCCAAATTTACTTGATTGAATACGCTGAAAGCGCTCGAGTAAAATACGCTCTTTTACTTTTCTTTCTCGTTCCTCTGGAATAGCTTCAACATCAATCACGCGCAGTTGCGGAACTTTTTTCCACAAAAGCCAACCCAAAAAAACGAGGCCAGAACAGATTAAAAAGAAACTAAAGATAATCCAAAACATATTAGGTTAAACTAAGTGTGCTCTCAAGAGCATCACTGGCAGCATCAATAATTTCACGCATTTGAGAAAGTTTCACACTTGCTCCTCCCACTAAAACTCCATCAACTTCTTGTTCACGTAAAAAGGCATAGGCATTCTTTGAATCAATACTTCCTCCATACAAAATACTCACTTGTTTTTCAGAAAAAGAAGGAACTAACTCTTTTATTGTTTGTCGAATAACTTGATGCATTTCTACTGCATCCGCAGGTGTCGCAGCCTTTCCTGTTCCAATGGCCCAAATCGGCTCATAAGCGAAAAACAAGGGAAATTTCTTAAAAGAAATTTTTTCTGCAAACATCGCTTTCACTTGTGCGATCACAACCTCTTTTGCTTTTCCTTGCTCTCGCTCTTCTCGTGTTTCACCCACACAAAGAATAGGAATCAGTTGATGTTTAACCGCGAGCGCCAATTTCTTTTGAATCATCTCGTTTGTTTCTCCAAGCAATTGACGTCGTTCAGAATGTCCAAGAATCACATGAGATACTCCAAGCTCTTCGAGTTGTCGGACAGAAATTTCTCCAGTCAGAGCTCCTGTTTCAAGAAAACCACTATTCTGTGATCCAAGAGCAATACGACTTTTTGCTGTTATTTTTCGCACTTCTGAAAGTGCGATAAAAGACGGACAAATAACAACCTCTGGCACCACACTTTTTCCACGCAGAGCATAAAGGACTCCACGCGCAAGGGCCACACTTTCACGTACGCCTACATTCATTTTCCAATTTCCAATAATGGTTTTCATAAAATTATGGTGAAGTTTCCCAATCAAGAGATTTCAAAAAAGAGTTGTTTGAATCAAAGGGTCCAATTCCCGCAATCGTCAATTTTGATTCATTCAATATTTCTTGCGCAACCTCCTTCACTTCTTGTGCGGTTACTGCTTGAATTTCTTTGATATACTCCTCTGGGGTTTGTTTTGTTTCTTTAAACAATTCCTCTGTGGCATACCAAGCCGCTTGTGCAGAAGAATCTTCCATCTTCAATAATAACTTCCCTCGAATATTCTCTTTTGCTTCTTGTAATTCTTGATCTGTAATTCCCTCTTCTTTAATCATGTTTAATTCCTCACGAATCGTTTTCATGGCAAGAGGAAGTCGCTCTTTATCTAGTCCTGCGCGAATAATGAACAACCCTGTTTCTTCAACACAATCAATCCAACTACGAATAAAATAGGCCAACCCTTTTCTCTCACGCACAGAAATAAACAAACGTGAACTCATGGTTCCTCCTAAAACTTTGGCTAAAATATTCGCCGCTCGTAAACGTTTATCATTAACTCCATAGGCAGGAAAACTCAAAGCAAGTTGAACTTGTTCTGTATCTTTTGTTTGCAAACCAAGGCGAGGAAGAGATTGTTCTGATAATCCAAGAAAAGGTTCAAAGGTTGCAGGTTCTTTTTGTCCATCTGAAACACTGCTAAATGTTTTTTCAAGAAGTGCAGAAACGGTCTCATCAACTTTTCCTGCAATAACGATTACCATGTTTGCTGGTATATAATAGGCATCTCGATAAGCAATCATGGCTTCACGACTCATTTGTTTAATGGTCTCGCGTGTCCCCACAATATCTCGACCCAAAGTATTTCCTTCATACGCGACATTTTCAAGCAAATCTTCCACATGAGACATGGGATTATCTTCATACATCTTTAATTCTTCCGCGATCACTCCGCGCTCACGATCTATTTCTTCTGCATCAAAAGTGGAATGAAACAACATATCATGTAGAAGATCAACAGCTAAAGGAAGATGTGTGGCATCCACTTTTACATAATATCCTGTTGCATTTTTCCCTGTGTAAGCATTGAACTCAGCCCCCACAGCATCAAGCTCACGACTAATATCAAGAGTGGTTGGTCGACGCTCCGTACCCTTAAACATAAGATGCTCAATAAAATGAGAGGCTCCTTGAATCTCTGCAGATTCAAACCGAGATCCCACATGAGAAAGAACAAGTACTGTAACAGCTTGAGTGCTTTCTAAAGGAACAAGGTGGACTCGTAGGCCATTTTTCAAAGTAAAAAATTGTTTCATATCAATTACCAGTTGAAAGTCTCTTCAAAATAAGATTCTAAATCGTCAATCGGAATGCGTACTTGCTTCATACTATCTCGATCTCGAACTGTTACGGCTTTATCTTCCAAGGAGTCAAAATCTACAGTCACACAATAAGGTGTTCCGATTTCATCTTGACGACGATAGCGTTTCCCAATGGATTGTGTTTCATCATAGGTCGTGTACCAACGTTTTGTAAGACGCTCTTGAAGGGGCTTTGCAATGGCTTGGAGTTCTTCTTTTTTTGAAAGAGGAAGGATAGCGATCTTGTACGGAGCAAGACGTGGATGAAACTTCATGACCACGCGGGTCTCTTTTTCTCCTTTTGCAGAAACCGTTTCTTCTTCTTGATAGGCATTAAGAAGAGCCATGAGAACAAGACGAGACAATCCAAAAGTCGGCTCAATCACATGCGGAATTATTTTTTCTCCGGTTTGTGGATCTGTATAGCGCATATCTTCTCCACTACTTTCCATATGCTTCCCAAGATCATAATCGGTGCGATACGCAAGACCAAACAATTCTTTCCAACCAAATGGGGTGTGATATTCAATATCCAAGGTGCGCTTACTGTAAAAAGATAATTCCTCTGGAGTATGTTCGCGTACTCGTAATTGATCTGGAGCAAATCCCATGGAAGCAAGCCATTGTTGCATTTGAGCAAGCCAGTATTCGAATGTGCTTTTCCATTCTGTTTCTTGAATAAAATATTCAAACTCCATGAGATCAAACTCTAAAGTACGATAAATAAAATTTCCTGGAGTAATTTCATTACGGAAAGCTTTTCCCAAAGAAGCGATCCCGAATGGCAAACGACTTCGCGTGGTTTCAAGTACCTGCTTAAAGTTCACAAACATGGATTGAGCAATTTCTCCACGCAAATAAACCACACTGCGATCTTTCTCGGTTTTTCCAATAGATGTTTCAAAAAGGAGATTGAATGTGCGAGCTTCTGTTAGATCTGTGGAACCACAAGTAGGACACTTTACCTGATGTTCCTGCATTATTATCGTGAGCTGTTCTGGAGGCAATCCTTCAACTTTTATCTCTGGTACTTGCTCTTCAATTAAATGATCTGCACGCAGGCGTGCCTTGCATTTACGACAATCCACCATCGCATCGGTAAAATTAGCCGTATGCCCTGAGGATTCCCAGACTTTTGGATTCATGATGATAGCCGCATCAATGCCCACCATGTCGGTACGCTGATGTACAAAAAATTCCCACCACCAATCACGCAAATTATTTTTGAGTTCTGTGCCAAGAGGACCAAAATCCCACGAATTAGCAAGACCTCCATAAATAGCTGAACCTGGATAAACGAACCCCCGCTGTTTGGCAAGAGCAACAAGTTTTTCCATGGTAACGACGGATTCTGACATATTAGACGGTCATAATTTCTGTTTCTTTCTTTTCCCCCATTTCTTCTGCAAGCCCCGTAAACTCTTTGGTCATCTTATCGATTTCATCAAGCATCTTGAACTTTTCATCTTCACTGATTTCCTTCTCTTTCTCCATTCTAATAATTTCTTCTCGCACGGATTCACGCACTCCACGAATACGAATGCGCGTGTCTTCGATCTTCTCTTTCATGATTTTTACTAACTGTTTTCGATTTTCTTCTGTCATAGTTGGAAGCACGATGCGCAAAATGGTTCCATCAATCGCTGGACTAATGCCAATATTCGCATCACGAATTCCTTTCTCAATTGCTTGCAATAAACTCTTGTCCCAAGGATCAACAATGAGTGTCTTGGCATCTTGAGTACTAATGGAAGCAACCCCTTTAAGCTCCATGGTTGAACCATAAGCTTTTACAGGAACATTTTCCACAAGGGCAGGAGTAGCTCGCCCAGTACGCAAAGATCCTAAATCTCTGGAAAGATGATCAAGAGCGGATTGATAGTCTTCTTTTTTTTGTGATAACAATGCATGCATAAAAAGTCATTACAATGTGTTTCAAAACTTGATGAGATTTGTCTAAACGGGCTGGCATCTCCCCGAAATGTACTGAAACGTACATTAAGCGGGAGTGCCTGGGTGCCTGTGAGGACAAAGATCGCAAGTTTTGAAACACAAACAATATTAGTATTCTGTCACAACGCTTAAATACACTTGTGAAGGATTTTCTGGATTCACAAGAAGGTATTGTGGGAGTCGTGTCGTTGGTAATTTATCTGTGGTCCATGTTTGTCCTCCATCCAAAGAACGATAAAACGTAGAAGCAGCAGAATAATAAATCGTATCAGCATTTTCAGGATCCATGGCAAGGGCTCGAATAATCACTTGTCCTGGAGCGGACAAAAGATCAATTTTGCTCCATGTTGATCCAAAATCTGTTGAACTAATGAGCCCATATTTTGTTGCTGCCAACACCTTATCACCTACATTCGTTTGCACAAGAAAATTCACGTAATTAGCTTGAGAATAATCACTGAGCTCTTTTTCAATATGTGTCCAACTTGCTCCTTGATCTTGGCTTTTATAAAGACCGTCACTTTCTGTGGCTGCTAGAATGGTTCGACTGTCCGCATTATTTACAAGGAGAGAGGTGATGTAAGAACCTGTACTGATACTTGTTTTCCAAGTTGTTCCTCCGCTTTCACTTTTAAGAATATCTCCGTTGGAAAGTCCGAGCCAAAGAATGTCAGGATTGTACCAATCTACAGCAACACGCGTAATCATCACCCCAGATCTAGTTTCCACATAAACCTCGCTGTCAAAATCACGTGAACAGTTCGTGGTTTTGTACAAACGCTCATCTTTTGTTACATACACGGTACATTCATCTGTGGGGTCAACTTCGACATCACGGATCTTTCCTTCTTTTAAGGATTCTGTGCGTGGACGCATCCAACTTACTCCTCCGTCATAGGTATAGAGTAATCCTCTTTGCAAAGTTCCAACATAAATCGTTTGAGTATCTTGAGGATCTATTTCCATGGTAAGGACTTGACTGGTCGCAAGGGTCCCTATTCCTTCAGCAGTTAATACCGTGGTGAGTTGTTGCCATTTATCCCCCCCATCTGCAGAAAGAAAAATGCCACCATCTGTACTGCTTGTGGCACTACCTCCGAAGCATCCTACGCCGGTAAATAGCAAAAGGCTTAATAAGGAAAAAAGTTTGAGTATTCTCATAAAGAAAAAGCGATATGTTCTAAGGCTAATTGTGAATTGATGTTTGATGAAAGAATTTGACGGACCTCTAAAAGCGTTTTAAGAATGTTCATCCATTGTTCGGTTGTTTTTGTTCCAAAAGACTCTTCGCTGGGATGCATGGTGTACTTTTGACAATCTATGGTGCAAAGAAGTTGATCGCGTAAGACTTGTTCCCAAAGATTTAATTGTTCGCGCATCACTTGTTGTTTTTCTGATTCCTCTTTTGGGAGAAGAGATTGGATAAGAGTAATGCGTTCTGCAAGCGAAGCATGAAAAAAAGAAAGTGTGGAAGAAACAGCAGTTTCCATTTGAGCGCGAAATCCTCCATCTTGAATGAGTCGTAAAGCTCGTCCTGGTCGACCTGCACTGACTGCGGAAAAAGAAATGGCTTGCGAAGGGCTGAGCCCACGTTTTTGAAGAGCTTTTGTGAGAACCTCTTTTGCAACGAGTGAGAATCGAAGGAGTTGGCAACGAGAAGCAATCGTTTGAGGAACTGCACTTACGTCTGGCGCACAAAGAATGATCATGGTTTTTCCAAGTGGTTCTTCTAATGTTTTCAACAAAGCATTTGCAGCTCCACTGGTCATGAGGTGTGCTTCTGGGATCAAAACCGCTTTCCATCCACCTTCCAAGGAAGTCATGGAAAGTTTTTCTTTAAGTTCACGAATTTGCTTCACAGAAATTCCAGTTTTCAGCTTTCCTGTTTTTTCGTCTGTTAATCGATGAAGAAAAAAAGTGTCTGGATGGCTTTCTAGTGTTGTGGTGATTCCCATGAGCTCTTTCAGAAAAGCTTCTGCCACGGTTGTTTTCCCCACATTGGAAGGTCCAATAAAAAGATAGGCATGCGCGAAACGGTGATTTTTCAAAATACGCTCCAAGAGCTGACAAACCATTTCATGCCCAATAATATTGGTAAAAGCCCCTTTTGACATAGTGAAGATATTATAACACAAGAGAGATCCCTCGGCTCGATCTTTACCTCTCTCGGGATGACAAAGGAATCGATCTGAATAACACATTCTAAGATCACAATCTGGGGTCAGATCTTGAAATGACAGTTTTTTTATTTTTATGAGTGTTTCTTCATAAACTGTCATTTCAAGATCTGACCCCAATCACGAGTTTATTCCGCCTTTCCTGAACACCAATTACTCTTTCTCTCTCAATAATCTGCTAAAATTAGCACCAAACCATCACTCTGCTCTTGACAAAAGTCCACAAACATGATATGCTACATCTCCTACACTGAGAAAGGTGCAAAGGAATTACAACTTCATATGGGGAGAGAGTGCACGAACCGCCCGTGTCCCAACGGCGGCATTACCTAGGATTTTTTAGGATGAGATCCTTGGATTATTAGGTAATAAACCGATTATTGATCGTATTCTCCTGAAATACGCGCAGTAATCGGTTTTTTGTTCATTAAAAACCCGGGATCTTCCCGGGAACCTGGAGGAGAGAGTAAACCCATCCGCTTTAACGCAACAGCGAGCGAGCGGTGGCGATGATCAAATGAGTCAACTCGGCATTGCTGACTTGCCTCATAAGAATGATTGTCACGTTGTATACAAGTGTTTACACATGTCACTGCAACATATTCCCTCCAGATTCCTGGGAGCAATCCCTTTTCAAAAAAAACAATTCCCTTCCCCCAAGCAGAGCCGGCCAATGAGCCGGACTTCAGGAGTCAGCG
>MGEY01000033.1 GCA_001791615.1 Candidatus Uhrbacteria bacterium RIFOXYA2_FULL_40_9 | reverse complement strand
AACTATAATCGTCCTAAGGTAGCGAAATTCCTTGTCGGGTAAGTTCCGACCTGCACGAATGGCATAACGAGTTGTGGACTCTCTCAACGAAGGACTCGGTGAAATTGCAAGATGAGTGAAGATGCTCATTACTCGTGGTTAGACGAAAAGACCCCGTGAAGCTTTACTATAGCTTGTTCTTGGGTTCATGTTTCATATGTTCAGTATAGGTGGGAGCCTTCGGGCGCCAGTGAGATACCACCCTTATGTTGTGTGAATCCTAACCAGACGCCGTGAATCCGGTGTCAGGGACAGGAACTGGTGGGTAGTTTACCTGGGGCGGGTGCCTCCCAAAAAGTAACGGAGGCGTCTACAAAGGTTGGCTTAGCGCGGATGGAAATCGCGCTGGACGTGCATACGCAGAAGCCAGCTTTACTGCAAGACCTACAAGTCGCGCAGTTGCGAAAGCAGAGGTAAGTGATCCGACCGTTCGAGATAGGACGGCGGAAGCTCATCGGATAAAAGCTACTCCGGGGATAACAGGCTAGTCTCCCCCAAGCGTCCACAGCGACGGGGAGGTTCGGCACCTCGATGTCGGCTCATCGCATCCTGGGGGTGGAGAAGCTCCCAAGGGTTGGGCTGTTCGCCCATTAAAGCGGTACGTGAGCTGGGTTCAGAACGTCGTGAGACAGTTCGGTCTCCTATCTACCATGAGCGTCGATGACTGAGGGAACCCATCCTTAGTACGAGAGGACCGGGATGGACAAACCTCTAGTGTACCAGTTGTTCTGCCAAGGGCATTGCTGGGTAGCTACGTTTGGTTCGGATAAGTGCTGAAAGCATCTAAGTACGAAGTCGATCCCAAGATTAGTCATCATTTGAGACCCCTACGAGACGAGTAGGTTGATAGGCTGCAGGTGTAAGCGCGGTAACGCGTTCAGCCGAGCAGTACTAATAGGTCGATTGCTCTACAACCTCTAAAGGATTAAATCCTGTGGTTATATCTATGAGATTCTGATTACGGCTGATCAATTCTTTTCATTCCGATCGAATATTCGAAAGGGTTTCAATGTCTCGGTGCTCCTTCCAGGAGGGTCACACCTGTTCCCATCCCGACCACAGCAGTTAAGCCTCCTTGGGCCGATGGTAGTGCGATTGCGCGAGAGTAGGTAGGCGCCGGGACAGTGAAACTCTTAAATAACACCTCGAAAGAGGTGTTTTTCTTTTATCTTGATTCTTATTCACTTCTAGGACAAAATTGCAAAAAAAAGAACAAATTGTTAAACTTTATTATATTGTTTATAAGTTTATTTAATATGCGAACACGAAGAGACGCAGATTTGCGGAATTTCAATGAGGGATCAAAGGGATCAAACGGAGAAAGAGGGGGAACGTCTATTATATCGGTGGATGAAACAAAAAATAGGGAAAAAGATCGAGACATAGTCAAACAGAGAGGAGAGGTTAGTAAGGCGGTCGATGGACTTTTTTTACTTTTGCGTGAAGAATTACGTTTTTCACAACAAAATCCAACAGAGATCAGACGTATTTTTGATGAATGGAGTGCTAAAAAAGATACTTGGAAACAGGAACTATTTTTTGCCCTAGAAGAGAGCAAGGGCTCCGTATCAATGGAAAAAGATGAATTAGTGGTACCTATTTTAGAGCTTGCCAGAAGGAGTTTCCGACGACAACTACCAGGAGAAGAACGTTGGGTAGACGAAGGAGAATATGGTAAGGAAGTAAAAAAAGGAGATGAGTCTGCTCGCAGAACAGTAGAGAAGTTATTTGATCGTTACCCGAGTCGGCTTAATGTTTCTGATCTAATGAATGGTAGATTTGATGTTCTTATACGTGCTGTTAGTCATCGACTTCTTGATGACAAGTTATTTTCTTCAGGTTTAGCAAATATTTTATTGGTTTTACCTGACAGTGGAGCCTCTTCATTAAAACAGCTGATTAATATCGATTTTACATTGGTAGCTTATACAGATCAAATGTCTGACATGTTAAGGGAAGAGATTGGACAAAATTATGGGGATAAAGCTCAGAAAGAATTACGTGAGAAAATAGCGCGTACATTGCCAGTTTTGAAATCTTTGAAAGATTTACGTGATGCCATGTCCAAAGCACAATTTGGTCATGTCAAATCTCCAGATGAAATATTGGCAATAGATAGGACATATGAAACGGCAGCAACAGTTGCTACCCCAACAAACGATAGAGAACCTCATGGTTCTGGTGGTGCAGAAAGAGCAAAAGAAGTAGTTGAAAAAGCACCACCAAAAGTTGAAAAGATAGCAAAGATGTCTTTTAAAGAAGCTGCTGATTTACTCAATAACGCTGACATTTCCGATCCTATAGAAGACGCTAAAAGATTGGTCACCCCAGAGGTCAAAGCCGCATTATTTAAAGAATTATCGGCACAACTTGATAGTAGGCTTGATGCCGTAAAGGGTTGGAATCCAGGAGAGAAATTAGATCTAAAGATTATGGGGGTTCTGATTGGAATAACAGCAGATCAAAAAATATATCGTTTACCATTAATTGCCGCTGAGGGAAAGATTGCAGGCGTTCGACAGACAAAAATCGAGGATTACTTTAAAAAAGTTTTTGGCCATGACCTTCAAAGGGATCGACGTGAGCTAGCACTAAGAAGATCAACAAATATTTTTGAATAAAATTGATCCTCTGAAGGCGAATTATTATGTGAAAATCTTTAAAGAATCACCCGAAATGGGTGGTTTTTGTCTCTCTTGATGATCCTTCTTTTCTGCTGTAAAGTATTGCTGCGTTTCTTCAAAGGAGAACAAGATGGAACAGCTGACAAGAAAAGGCGATGGAAAATTTTTGTGGCTCGTGATAGATTTTGCATCAAAACGTGCTCAAAAACTTGCCAATATCCTTCCTTTCGATTTGTTGCTTTATGACGAAGTTGTTGAACAACAAATTCGTGATCTCCTTGGTCAGCTTACATCACGTGAGATTCCCAAATCATTTTGCATCGCGGAAATTGTGAATGAATCCTATGTCCTTGTTGCATTGAATCCTGAGCGAACCATGGTAACTGGAATAGGAATTTTGACTCCATGTGGCCCATCTTTTCTGGGTCACAAAGGAATTATTGAGGAAATCATTGTTCATCGTGCCCATCGTCGTAATGGGATTGGTCGTCGAATTCTAACCCTTCTTGTCGGTAGAGCGTGGAATATGCATCTGACTGAGCTCCAATTGACGAGCAACCCAAAGAATCCGGATCGCAGGGAAGCCATTTTACTCTATTTGAGCGAAGGGTTTTCACAACCAGATACGCAGTTTTTGACTCGCGAATTCTAGCCCCCAAGAGGGCTTTTTTGTTTGTAAAAGAAAACCCGTCTTTCAGACGGGTTGTTGTTCTTCACAGAAAAAAGAAATTATTCCTTGCAAGAACACAAGACTCCCTGATCATCTGCCAAACGGCGGAAGGTCGGGGATTTTTCATAAGCTTCTTCAAAGGAGTGGGCAACAATCTCGACTTGTGAGTCATTATTTTTTAATTCATCAATCGGACGCAAAACTACAATCTTGTCACAGAAACGCAATGTATCCAGTCGATGAGCAATGATAAGAGCTCCACATCTTCGTTGCTTGATAATTTTTTCAAGAGCCCATTGCACTTTTCGTTCTGTGGTTGAATCAAGACTGCATGTAGCTTCATCAATAATGAGAAAATTAAGCTGTCGAATCATCTGTGCTCCAATCATCAAGCGTTGTTTCTCTCCACCTGAAAGTTCAATTCCTTCTTTTCCAACTTTTGTATCAAGACCATCTTTAAGGCGCTGTCCAAAATCAATCTGAAAATCATTCATCAGTTCCCAGAGTTGATCATCCGTAACTTTTTTCCGATCTTCTAACTTCAAACCATAGAGAAGATTATCTCGAAGAGATCCAGCAAAGACTTCAGGTTTTTGCGCAATGCAACCAAGCTGTTGCAACCAAGAGTTCAATTTAATTTGACATAGATCAATTCCATTGATCGTAATTACACCCTCTTGTGGATCCATCGCCCGTAATAGGAGTTGGGTGATGGTTGTCTTACCAGCTCCACTTGGACCAACAAGAGCAACTGTTTCTCCGGGTTCTACACAAAAACTCACGTTTTTAAGAACAGGTTTATGGCATGGATAGGCATGTGTTACAGATCGGAAACAAATTTGAATTGGATCAGTGTTATCAACAATCGTTGGATTTTCTGCTTCTGTAATGTCAGAAGGAAGCGTGAGTGCTCGCATCATAGAGCGAACCGCAGGAAGACTCCAATTGAGTCGGTGTTCAATATCACCAATACGCCAAAGTTCACCTGAAATGAATTGTGTCCAGGAAATAACAGGAATCAATATGCCGACTTCCCAGTTTCCTTGCCAGATACTCCATGCCGCATAACCCCAAATAAGAAGAAGGCCAATATATCTTCCACCTGAACGGAAGTTGTTGATATTGATGAACCAAAGCCAGAATTTGCGATCCTCTGTGAGTGTTTTGAAGAACCAGTCACTCATGGTTTGAACTTCCTCTTGCTCTTTTCCATGGGTCTTTACACGAGTGATTCCATCCCAACGATCAACACGGTATCGATTAATTGCACGAAAATTTTCATCAAGAGGTTCACAGACTTGAACGACTTTTGGATTCAGATAAAGCGTCCATGCAAGATAATGTGTGATCACAACACTCATAATAATTCCTGCCACAGGACTGATGATCCAAAGCAGAACATAAGAGAAGAATAAGTTCATTAATGTGGGGATTCCATCGAAGAGCAACATCATTTCCATTTCGAAAATACGTGCACGTCCTTTTTCAACATTTGCTGAAGACAAAATTTCTGTCTGTGTATGATATTGTCCTAGTGATTTGTTGAAGAAAAGTTCGTTACTTTTTGATTCAAGTTGCCACATCATTTGACCAATGGAATATTCACGAAAACGATCTTGTATCCAACGACAAATGAATTCACCAAGGAAACAGAAAGCAGTTCCGAGAAAACCAAGAACAATATAATTAGTTGTTTTTCCAACAACACCACTCACAACTTTTCCCACACACCAGGGTTGAACCACGTGAAAAATCATGGAAATACTCATAAGGAGAATCATGATTTTTGCCCATCGTTTTCCTTGAGGATCAAACATTTCATCCCAAACCCATTTGAATGTCTTGAGACTTTCTTTGAAATCACACAAATATTCTTTCCAAGAAGAGTAGGAGCGATGTGTTTTTTGTGTCATGTTAGTTGACCTCCTTGAAGAGATGAAAAGAACAAAAACACCTTGCGCTAGGCAAGGTGTGCAAACTCCCGACGAGAAGTGATTATGTATTCACTTGCAGACATGGCCTAACAAAAAAACGATTGGTTGGAATAAGATCAATTTGTGCAAGACAAAGTCGCACAGAACCAACCGCCACCTCAGTGGCGTTGAAGATACCTCCAAAATTGATCGTGTAGATAGTAAACATATAATTATTATGCTTGAGGCTATCAAAGACCTCAGATTCTGTCAAATCTGTTATACTAAATTAGATATCTTTTTATATATTTTTCTTGTTATGCAGAATAATAAAACTTGTTTTGCTTGTATTGCGGTGAAATATAGTCTTGTTTTTGTTTTTGGATTTGTTGTAGGAGTAATATGGATTGGGCTTTCCTAGAACAGCAACATTTATTCTGTCAATATTGAAAAAAAATGATTGACTGCTATCATAGGAGTCGTCTTTTATTACTTCTTTTCCTTTTTTTATGAATTTTCGCTTTGTTATTTTAGCAGCTGGTCTTGGTTCGCGTATGGGAGGAGATATTCCAAAAGCTCTTGTTTTAGTTGGTGGAAAACCCATTCTTCAACATCTTTTGGATTCTGTAAAAGCATCTGGTGTTGATGGAATTCCGCTCGTTGTTGTTGGACACGAAGCACATTATCTTTGTGAAGCATTTGGTGGGTCTTGTGAATATGTTGTTCAAGAGAAACAATTAGGAACAGGACATGCCGTTATGGTCACGGAAGATGCGTGCAAAGGAGCAGATGCGATCATTGTTTTATATGGGGATCATCCTTTTATTTCTCCGGAGACATTAAAAAAATTATCAGATCATCATACAGAGCAAGGAAATATTATTACCATGATGACTGTTAAGCTTCCACATTTTTATGATTGGTTTCAGATGTTTCGACAGTGGGGAAGAGTGATGAGAGATGATCAGGGCAAGGTAATTGGTATTCGAGAATACAAAGATGCAAGTGAAGAAGAACGGTGTATTCAAGAAGTCAATCCTGCTCTTTTTTGTTTAGATGCAACTTGGTTATGGGAGAATATTAAAACGTTAAAAAATGAAAATGTCCAAAAGGAATACTATCTCACAGATCTTATTGCCATGGCAGTTGATCAAGGAAAGAAATTATCCACGTTAAACATCGCACCTGAGGAAGCAATTGGAATTAATACTCCTCAAGAAAAAGAAATGGCAGAAGAAGTTTTGCGAAAGAAAAATTCTCAATCAGGTTTATGAGAACGATTGTTGATTGGCATATTCATTCCCGTTATTCGCGCGCTTGTTCGAAGGATCTTGAAATTCCAATGATCGCTTCTTGGTGTCAGCGAAAAGGAATCAACATTGTTTCAACCGGAGATTGGACACATCCAAAATGGATGGAACACATTAAAGAGACACTTACGGAAGAAAACGCTGGAATTTATCAATTAAAAGATCGTTCTTCATCTACGCGATTTATGTTGACCACTGAGGTGAGTCAGATATACAAGAAAGGAGATAAAACACGAAGAATTCATAATATTCTTTTTTCTCCTTCTATTGAAATCTGTGAGAAAGTAAATAAAACACTTGTTGATCGCAGATTTAATTTAAAATCTGATGGACGTCCAATTTTAGGGATTGATTCTGAGGCTCTCTACAAAATGTTAAAAGAGATTGATGATCGTATTATTGTTGTTCCTGCTCATGCGTGGACGCCTTGGTATTCTGTTTTTGGGAGTAAATCTGGATTTGATTCACTAGAGGAATGTTTTGGAGAAATGACGAAGTATATTTATGCTATTGAAACGGGTCTTTCTTCAGACCCTTTCATGAATTGGCAACTTTCTGGACTTGATGATGTTTTACTTGTTTCAAATTCTGATGCCCACTCCTGTCGTAAACTTGGTCGCGAGGCAAATGTTTTTGATCTTTTTCCGGAAGAAGTGACTTATGATGAGTTTGTTCGTATCCTCAAAGAAAAGGATGCAAGTAAGTTTAAATATACAATTGAGTTTCATCCCGAAGAAGGGAAGTATCATTATGATGGATGTGCAGATTGTAAATTTTCTTGTCATCCAAAAGAATCCAAAAAATACGATTATCGATGTCCTACATGCAAGAAGTTAATGACTCTCGGAGTACATCATCGTGTAGATGTTCTTTCAGATCGCCAAGCAGAAGAGGTTCGTGATCGAAAAATTCCTTTTAAATATATTGTTCCGCTTGAGGAAGTCATTGCAGAAGCTTATCAGGTAAAATCTTCGACAGGGAAAAAAGTAGAGGAGGAATATTTTGCGCTAACAGATCAACTTGGAGATGAATTTTCTCTGCTTCTCGATATTCCAATTGAAGAGATTATTAAGCATGTGAAAAATCCAAATATCCCT
>MGEY01000032.1 GCA_001791615.1 Candidatus Uhrbacteria bacterium RIFOXYA2_FULL_40_9 | reverse complement strand
CACCAAATGCTTGGATTTTCCGTATCCTCGATCTCCCTATTCCAGGAACAATGGATGTCAGCCCGTGGTATATCACAGATCTTGGTACACATGGCATTTGTCTTTATGATGAATCTTCTCGAGTTAAACCTATTCGAGAAATCCATCTTCCTCCAGAAAGACAAATTGCGCTTGAAACATGGATTCGTCGACAACTTGCTCCAACAAAGGATTTAGAAGGTCGCGCAATTGTGGTCATTCTCACAGATCCTGAGCGAACGCTTTTTATTCTTCAAATCAAAGATGAAGATCATCCTTTGGAAAGCTATCGAGGAAAACGAAGTCTTGTGAGCGCAACACGAGTTTCTGGTGAATCTATAACTGAAACCATTCATCGTGATCTTTATCAGGAGTTTATTGACCCACGTGTGGCAGATGATATTTTGCGTCGTATGTTTGCTCTCCCTCAACGTATGCTCTATAGCCCACAACGGAAAACAATGGTTTTGTGTGCTTGGTATGTTGCAATAGCGACTTCAACAAAACATTTCATGTACTGGGTGGAAAAACTTCTTCACGACCCTGGGGTGACTCAAGCAATCCCAACATGTCTTTCTCTTCACGAAGTACGTGCCTTAGCTGAACAAGAATGTGAAAACCCTGGTTCTTCCTTTATATCTGGTCAACATCAACTTCTTCTCGAAGCAGCTTTGGAAATCTAAAACCACCCGCACGGGGTGGTCTTTTTGTTAGTATTGTTCAACAAGTTTTTGAAAATAAGCCCTTGGATGGCTACAGGAAAGACAGACATCTGGAGCTTCTTTTCCTGTATGAACATAGCCACAATTACGGCAAACCCATTGAATTTCTTCTTCTTTCTTAAAAAGACTTTCTTCTTCCAATTCTTTCAAGAGTTTCAGATAGCGTTCTTCATGATGTCCTTCGGCCTGCGCGATTGATCGCAAACGACGAGCAATCTCTGGGTACCCATCTTGCTCTGCTTGATCTGCAAAACTTGGATACATGCTTGTGACTTCATGATGTTCTCCTGCAATAGCACTTTGAAGATGATCTTTTGTCTTTCCTAAAACCACAGGTAGATCAAATGTAATCGGAACAGAGGAAAGTGCTTCTCCCTCTTTTTCAAGTACTTGCAACAACATACGATAATTCCACTTGGCATGCTCTAATTCTTGTTCCGCCGTTTCTATAAAGATCCCAAAAATTACTTCATACCCTTCTGTTTTCGCTTGCTTAGCATACATGGTATAACGATTACGTGCCTGACATTCCCCTATGAAAGCTGTGGCAAGATTCGTTATGGTTTGTTTCATATTTGTTTTATACCTTTAAAATTATTTTAACATGTCTGCAACAGCTGCGCTTAAACTTGCAGGAAGAGCTACGAGCACGGTTCGTTTTAAAGCAATCGCTGGTTCTAAAATCCAATCAGCTTGTTCAATAATAAACAAAAGACATCCAACAACAAGGAAAGCCACGAGATAGGTAATCAACAAACGTTTCACGAACTCATCTTTTTGTGAAAAAAAATGATGCTGATAAAAATTATAATAGTGAAACGATCCAATAAACAAAATGGAAAAAACCATAACAAAGATTACTTTCCACCACGGAATTGTTTCTCCAAGAATCCATACTTCTTGGGTAAACCCAACAGGAATTGCAAGAAGCATAGAGCCAACTATAACTTGCACAAAATCATGTAAATAAAACTCCACCATGGCAGGATGTTCTGATTGGTGTAGCAATGTTCCTTTTCTATCAAATTCTTTTACGACTTCTTTAAGGTGTCCGCCAACACGGACTAATTCACGCGTTGTTTTTGTTGATTCCATCATAGATAATTTTATAATAATATTATAACAGATTTTTTTCTCTTCCAAGAATCTCTCCATATGTTACCATAGATGCATTAATCATTATTTCTATATGCCCGAAACAAAAAGACCTTTTTTGGGACGTTCGTTCCGTCACCCCATTGAAACCCCTGAAGAGCGTGTTGCACTTGAGTCTCAACTGATTCAAGAAATTCGAATCTTTTATGAAAATATGCCTGTGAAACGATTTAGTGAGGCAATACGAGAAGTTCTTCAAAGCAACGGTATTGAAACACAATCAACAAATCCAAGAGTTTATTCTGATCAAGCGCGAGAACGTTGGACACACTATTATGAATTTCTCCTCAAGACTCCTCAGCTCGAAGAAATCCGTCAAGAATCTCAACATCTTTTAAAAGAACGTATCGCAAAAAGAGAACAACTTGAGCAACAAGCACGTCTCAAAGGAACTCCGGCTCAAGAAAAAACATTACGTGAAAGACAAATTCGAGAAGCTAAACTTTTAGCTCTTCAAGATCAACGAAGATCTGGAAGAGATGATAAGGAAGACATCCCTTAATTTATGCTGAGTCAATCTCAAGAAAAATTGATCAAATCTCTTCAGACAAAAAAAGGAAGAGAAAAAAGTGGACTCTGTCTTGTGGAAGGAGAAAAGTTGGTTGCGGAGATAGCAGATCATCTTGAATTTTCTTTTACCCGTAATGATTCAGAAAAGTTTGATTCTCTTGTAACCACAGAAACTCCTCAAACGATTGCCGCTGTTGCTCGACTTCCACAATGGACTAAAGAAACGATTGAAAACACAAAAACGATTGTTGTCCTTGATGGGGTGCAAGACCCAGGAAATGTCGGTACTATTCTTCGTCTTTGTCTAGGTTTCCATGCAAGTCTCCTATTAATTGAATCAGCAGATGTAGGAAATCCAAAAGTGATTCGTTCTTCTGCAGGAAGTGTATTTCGTACGCCTTGGA
This sequence comes from Candidatus Uhrbacteria bacterium RIFOXYA2_FULL_40_9, assembly GCA_001791615.1. Classification (GTDB taxonomy): domain Bacteria; phylum Patescibacteriota; class Patescibacteriia; order UBA9934; family GWF2-40-263; genus UBA12396. Next base: position 5,083 of record MGEY01000032.1, on the reverse strand, counting down.
TTAAACTCAATCGCAAAGAAGCTCTTCAATATCTCCCCTCTTTGAATCGCCCTATTTATCGTCTTGAAAAAGTCTCAGACTCAATACCTCTTCAAAAAATGGAGACTGGTCCAATAGTTCTCATTGCTGGTTCAGAAGGAAATGGCATTACTTTACCGATCAAAGGTGTTTCAATCATGATTGAACAAAATAAAGCACTAGAATCACTTAATGTTTCTAGTGCCCTTGCAATCGCTTTATACGAACGGAATCGATAACGCCCAGCACTATGCGATGTTCGTTGGCGGTATAATTTTGTTTGAAAAGTGTTACTACCAGTGAATGCAGGTGTAACGAGCGAAGCGATGTTGACTAATGTTCCTGGACATGCGAAGTCCAGTGTTATGCGTAGTAGCGAAAAGCAATGGCCGTCCCGAAGGACGACCATATATTTTTGGTAATTTGCTAGTACATGTTGCTGAAACCTCCGGATGTTTCTAATCCATCGACCGCTTCATTCCATTTTTTGTGTATATCAGAATTATTGTAATGCCCAATGATTCTTCTCATATGTTGTTTTGCGAGGTCGTCTGCCACTTCTTCAATATCTCTGCCCCCTCGAACAGCAGATGTAGCCATACTTTCTTTTCCATCCCGAATGTCTTTATCGACAGCTTTCTTGCACATTCCTTTCATAGCGTCAAAGTACGCTCTCATTTCATCAGGATCGTCTAATCCCTCAATTGCTGGCATAATGTCAGCAGGAGTAAGTTGTTCTTTTTGAAGGTCAGAAATATACAATTCCAGCCCTTGCGGTTGTCGTGGTTCACTTTCCATAAAATTTTAGTTAAATAATTAAATTTGTTTAGAAGTCGTGACGATCTAGCAATAACAAATTACCAGAAATATCAAAAATTTTCAAAAAATTTTTGGCTTTTTGCTATTACGCATCAGGGATATACGAAGTTTTTCTGGAACGTAGCGAAGCAAAATATGGGTGAGTGAACTGCAAGTGAACGAACCGCATATTCTGCATTATCCGCAATGGAGCGAAGCGGAATTGCGTATAACGTTCCGGCATATCTGATGTCGCGTCAGCGATATGGGTGGAGCGAAGCGAAACCAGATATGCCGTGTTAGGCGATGTATTTTGGTAACTAATATGTATAAAAATTTGATTAAAAAAATAGTAATTTTATAACCAAGGCGATTACAACCACTGTAAATAAGGTTTTTATCCAACGATTGCCTTCTAAAATAGCAGTTCTGGCACCCAAAAACCCTCCAATCAACATGCCCACAAATATAACTATTGCGGGAATTATTTCCACAAAGCCATAAGAAAAATAAACAATGGACGGTATGAGGGCTGAAAAAAATTTAGAGGGAGTGGTAGTGGCATGTCCATCAATGATCTCGTATCCAAAAAACACCATCATAACCATAGTGCTGAGTACCGCCCCGCCTGCTCCTACAATTGCTCCTATGATCGACAAAAAAGCCAGTATCACAAAGCCTATTGCTTTCTTTATCTTGGATACTTTCGTTACCACAAGACCCATTTTTTTGTTTACAAAAAGAAAAGGAGCGGCTAATAAAATAGAAATTGCTATAAAAATGTTTAGAGTATGAGAACTGAGACCAACCATTATTTGGGTACCAACGAAACTTCCTATAATATAGATAATAGCTATTTTTCCCGCCATTCCCCAATCAATCTTTTGAGATTTCCAGTATCTGCTTACGGCTGAAATGAATGTTCCAATGTCACCTATTTTATTTAAAGCAATTGATGCTTGTGGGGTAAATCCAAGAAGAACAAGAATTGGAATTGATAAAAATCCACCTCCTCCAACAGTAGATCCAAGAAAGCCAGCCATCAATCCAGTTATAAAAATTAATATTTCCTGCATGTCTTATAGTTTAATCGAAATTATTATACCAAAGATACCAAAATATTTCGTACAACTCGTTTATATCCAAACTTTGCTACTAAATCGTTACAAGAAATTGCATGTTATACAAACTTAAGAAATTACTCTCCCAAAACTTGTAAGCATATTTACTTTACATAAAGGAATAGGTAAATTTTTCGAATAAAACTCCTGTCATAAATACACAAGAAGTAATCGAAGAATTTTTGCTAGATAAGCACAAACGCAAACAATCTCCACAAACAATAAATCTTGCGCTCAACGCAATGAAATTTCTCTACACTGAGGTTTTAAAAGACCCACAAAAAATTGATTTGAAGTTTGCAAAAAGAAAAATGAAACGCCTTTTTTAAGGTTTGTTTTTTGTTATAGCTATTCTTCAATCTCTGTCACGCGTTCCAATGTCTTGTGTAATGTAATATTTGCCATATTTAATCCATTGAGACTCATTCCGCTTCGAGTTGCCTCAATTGTTTCCCCCTCTGTAAAAGGCACTTGCCAATATTCAAGATAAAAAGGTGTGATAAGTTGAGAGAGAACGGCAGGATCAGGCAATGTTGCTGGACCTGTATAGTATGGTCCGCACACATACTCTACATTGATGTAATCATTTGTTGGCAAACGGTCGATATGAAAGTGCAAATCATTTTTATCTTCAGAAACATGAAGCTGTGCATTTAACTCAATGGGTCGTGGATCATACACATTCTCATCCATTAAATGCGTGACACATGGATAGGCTTTCCCAAAATTATAACAAGCATAAGAGGTCAACTGGTAAGAACTTTTTTGATACATAGGGTCTCCTCCTCCAGGAGCAAAGTAGAGATAAGAAGTGATGGTGCCACTCCCCGTGCAGGCCAAAAGATCTTCTAATTGAGCTGAGGGACCAGGGAGAATCTCAACATCCATAATAAGGGAAACCTTTTTATAATCATGCCAATCCAAATCGTCTCCTACTTGCGGCTCTGAAGATCCTCCACACCCAGAAAGAATAAAGGGTAATATAATCAAAATTAAATATCTTTTATATTTCATAAAGGCTTTATTTGTGAATGATAACAGTATCATATCACGGATGGTTCTATCTGTGTTTATTGACAATCTTCTTATTCCTTTCTAAGGTATCGACGTCTTTTGCTCTTTCCAAGGAGGCACCAATGATTCGCGAAAAAATCCGTCAAAAGCTTAGTGTCTATCTGCGTCGTTTCGCACACCAGCTTGATCCACGCACAGAAACCTGTTTACAAGGTGGGCTCACTTTAGTTCCTATGCCGGGTTTTGAAGATTTTGCTCGAGATATTAAAGAAAAAATCGAAAAAGGTAGTATTGCTTCTCAACAGCGTTATACAGCAGTAGATATTGTGTATCCAAAAATTGGCGAGCATGCAAATGGTGAACCTTATGTTGAGTTGAGCAAAGAACATGTGGGTGGACATGACTGTATTCTCCTGACGAGTGGACCTGGCACACGTACGATGATGATGGATACTCTGCTTGTGCTTTACTATCTGGTTGGACGTGATGCACGCAGGATCACCGTCATCAATGGGTACTATCCCTTGAGTCGTTCTGATAAAGATGAGGGAGATCTTATTCTAGCGCTGGCACCATTCTTTGCCCGAGAAGTGATTTCGATCTGTGGAGATAAGCTCAGCAAGATCATTGCTGTTGATCTCCATGCTTCTCAAATTGTGCTTTCTCTCAGCCCCGGAAAAATCACAGAAGTCAATCTTGGTCGGCGTTTGCTCAAGCAAGCGATGCAAGAAGCACAACGGAGTAAACGACCTTTTGTGATAGCCTTCCCTGACGATAGTGCGCGTAAACGTTATGAGAAAATTCTGGAAAAGGTTGAACAAGAGCTTAGGATTCATGTCCCAACTGTCACGGCTGCCAAAAGACGAAGTGACAGCAAAAGTTCTGCTGTACAATATCTTATTGGAGATCTCGATAAACTTAAGGGCGCCATTGTCATCACCTGTGATGATGAAATTGCTACGGCCGGAACAAACATCAATGCCGCAACAGTCTTTGTGAAGGAGTATAAGGCTACGGAAGTTTGGGCGATTGTTCCTCACGGAGTTCTATGCGGACCTGCAGCAGAAAAATTAGGGAAAAAGGACTGTCCGATCAAACGTGTCTTTATTACTGATACAATTCCAGTTAAAACGCGAAAAGCCCTGCAAGGACTCACCGACAGCAACATTCTTCATGTGGTTGAGTGGTGGCAAGATTTGGCCTGGGTCATCTACCAGCATCACTGGGGCAAGAGCATCCGAAATCTGCGTTAATTTCTTCTGATTCCCTGACAATGGTCAGGGTTTTTCTTTTCCTGCTTTAGAAAATGGGCTTAATCATTGACAAAATCACAATTTTTTGATATCTTTTTTGGTTCGCTTTCGTTCTTTCCTCCCTCCCCACAAACGGAGAAAGCCATGACTGATATCCGCACACCAAAGTTCGTCCTTGTGATTGAAGATGATTCAATGATTCAACAAGCGATTCAAGATCGCTTTGAGCGCCATCATCCAGATGGTTGGGAACTCCTGCAGGCATTCACGATCCCAGAGGCCCGCAAGCTGATCGCACGGCATGGCAATGACATCAAGATCATCACTTTTGATTATCGTGTCCCCGGTGACGATGGTGGTTTGACCGCGCGACTTGTTCTAGATCTTGTTAAAGAAGGCCACAACGCCCTGCTTATCGCTGCCTCGAGTATGGATAATGGCAAGCTTCTCAATGCCGGCTGCGCGGATTACTGCGAGAAAAGGAATCTTCCTAAAACAATCTTGCGCGAGATTCAAGAATTCGATCAAAATGGCTATCAACGAGTCATTGTGTTTCAGGATATCCATCTCATGAAGGTTCTTCATGCAGAATGTCAAGAAGATTATCCTCTCAAAGCACGAGTGGCAGCTTATCGAACAAAGACTGTTCACAATCCGATTTTCTGCGATGGAGAAGATTGGATCGTTCTACTGTGGGATGATCGTGTTGGAATGTCTGTGAGCGGATGGAACATCGAAGCACAGAAGAAGCACTGTCAAATCCTGCATCACCACTAACGTACGAAAAAGACCCTCTCTCAAGGGGCTGTCCCAAAACTCTCACGTAAGTGAGAGTTTTGTGTATCTGAAACAAAAAGAGTCTCCAGTGGAGATCTTATT
>MGEY01000031.1 GCA_001791615.1 Candidatus Uhrbacteria bacterium RIFOXYA2_FULL_40_9 | reverse complement strand
TTTTCACCATGGCGCCTGTAATCATTCCTGCCTTACCCACGGCTGAAATAAGAATATCTGCTGTGAGAGTTTTTCTTTCTAATTCAGGATCCTTAGGGGATACAATCGTTGCCTGACACCCCATCTTTTTTAAAAGGGGAAGTAGAGGTCGTCCAAAAATTTGACTTGAAACAATAACAGCTTGCTTTCCATTAAGAGGTTCTTCTGTACGTTTGATAAGTTCGATGATACCTAAGGCCACGGCTGGAGCAAGGTTATCTTTTCCTTCTTGCAAAGCACGGAGATTTTCTGGATGGAAACCATCAACATCTTTTTGAGGATCAATCTGTGCGATTATTTCATCTGTCTTTTGGTTTGGAAGAGGGAGTTGTACCAAAATACCTGTCACATCCTCACAAACATTGAGATCTTGAATAGCTTCTTTGAGAACGTCTGTAGAAACATCTTCTTGATAGAAGAATAATTCAAATCCAATCCCCACTTCTTCACATGCTTGTCGTTTTAAATTGACGTAAAGATGCGATGCTGGATCTTGGCCAACTAAGATAACCGCAAGAATGGGTTGTGTTGGAAGTTGATTCAATTGGGATGCGACACGTGCACGGATGCTTTTTGCCAAGGGGTGTCCTTTGAGTTGTTGTGCCATAGCGGCGAAAGCATATCACAGAATTTGCACACGCTCAATGGTTTGCGAGGTAAAAAAGCTATGTTATAGTGGATTCAACAAAATTTTATGTGATTTTTATGAAGTCAACAAATCATTCTACCTTGCTCATGCTTAGCATTTGTGGGGTTTTGGCCATTGTGGTCTATTTATTCGTTTTTGTTTATCCATTTTTTCTTTCTCAGCAAATATCAGTTGTAGAAGAAGAAGCAGAGCAAACAATAGTTCCTCTTGTACCAGTGCAAGAAGAAGTATCTCAAAACCCTGTAGATCTTTCAGAAGCAAAATTTATCAATCTGATCGTAACTAAAACTGAGGAGATAGAAGGAGTAGAAATTCGCGTACGCCAAGGTTGGGTAGTGAATCCGCGCACACAAGATCGACAAAGCATACGGATTCATGAACCTACACAAGGAAAAGATTTTCCTGCGGTTATTTTAGTTCCAGGTGGTATTACAGATGGGACAAATTTTGAAAGAACTGGGGAAGGTATTATTTCTGAAGCAGATCTTTTGGCAATAGAAGGAATGGTTGTTATCGTCTATTCCCCATTAGGAACCGGAGAAAGTTATGGGGAAATGGATTATCAAGGATATCAAGATCAAGATGGATTAGCAGCGATTATTCAATCCACGAAGACTCTTCCAAATGTAGATGCGACACGTGTGGGTCTTGCAAGTTTTTCTTATGGAATTACCGGTGCTTCAGGAACTTTGTCGCGTTATGAGGATTTAGGTGTAAAGTTTTTGATCGATTATGAGGGTCCTTCAAGTCGAATGTCTACTACTTTTGGTTGTAGAAGAGATACTCCTTCAGGAGAAGAAATAGCACCAGCAGATTTTTCTTGTGATGATGAGGATTTTTGGGCGCAACGAGAAGCCTCGGTTTTCATTACTTCCGCAAACGTTTCTTATTACTGGCGGGTTCAAAAGAAAACAGATCATGCTCAAGAAAATGGTTATGGGCATACCCTTGAAATGATGCAATCTGCGGTCGGAACTATTCCTTGGGTCAAATTGAATGATGATGAAGTGAATGAAATATATGAAACAGAGGATGATCTTTCTTTTATTAAAGACAAGAATTTTTTTGAGGGGTTCATTATCCCAGCCATTCTTGATCTGATTGAATTAACAGCTGTTGAAGAAGAAGTGGTAACAGAATAAGAAAAGAAACAGGGTCTGTAAACCCTGTTTTTGAAATGAAAAAACACCAATGCGTGTTGGTGTGTGATGAGGGGAACGCTTAGGTTCGAGTGTCAGTCACAGTGAATGCTGAAAGATCAGACAGATTTGTGTGATGGATTACCATGGTCTCACATGGTTCAAAATATTTTTCTTTTTTTGCGGTTGGATCAAAGAGTTCAAAAGTTTTCTCTTCCGGGCAAATGTGCATGAAGACAAAACCCATACGTCGAGAAATGACAATCAGAGGGGAGAGATCCCACGGTGTCTGCCATCCTGGCTTGAGGATTGTAGCTCCAAACACATTGGTCCAAAGCCGTGAGAACATGATGCCAATACTTCCACTTTCAATGTTGTAGTTCTTGAAAAGTCCCTCATGTTCTGGATCTCTCAAAAGTGTCTGAACAAACAGGGAATATTTTTCTGGTCGGTCGCGAATCACCGCATAACGTTCTGTCAGAACGACAACAGGGAACCCTCGCAGGGGGAGAGTGACGGGAAGATTATTTTGTAGCAGATGAACATATTTTGACTGCGGACGTGTATAAAAAACTTCTCCAGTCAGAGGATTCCCAATGCAAGAAGCAATCACAACTTCATTACACACAAGAGAAATCATTGTTGCGATTCCTTGGGACTCACGACGCGCATAGGCTTTTGTTCCATCAAGAGGATCGACTGTGAAATAGAGGTCATGAGTTGGATGAGTACAAGGGATACTCAAATCATGTTCTTCTGCAACAATTCCGATCTGTGGAAAAGTTTCTCGCAGAATTTTAGCATACATGGCTTGGGCATCAATATCAGCACTTGAACGAAGGTCACCAGGATTTCCATTGTAATCTAGTTTTGCTTCGATTGTGTGTGTGAATCGCTGGGCAAAAATGACAAGCATAGCTCTGCGAACAACCTCACGCATCACGATACCAAGAATATGAGGATTGAGATCAGGTGGAAAATGTTGTTGCATGTGGCTCCTTTTGAATTGAAAAAGAACAGGCAAAGGCATCCTAGGAATGAATCTTGATTTTGTCAATCTGTTTTGTTATGTTTACTGTTGCTTTTTTGATTTTTGTATTTTCCCTTTTGTATGGAGTCACCAATGAAACAACTCATCCTTGCGACACACAATACAGGTAAACTTGCTGAGCTTCGACAAATGCTTGCAAATCTTGGGATTGAAGTGATGAGTGCAACCGAAGCAGGCGTGACTCAAGAGCCAGAAGAGACAGGAGAAACATTTAAAGCGAACGCTTTGATGAAAGCACAAGAAATTGCTAAAGCATGTGGTCATTGGTGTGTTGCTGATGATTCAGGAATTTGTATTGAAGCGCTTGGTGGCAGACCCGGTGTTTATACAGCACGATGGGCAGGAGAAGGGGCATCTGATGAGCAATTGATTGCATACACATTGGAACAAATGAAAGAGGTTCCAGAAGGAAAGCGTGGAGCGCAGTTTGTTTGTTGTGCTGCACTTGTTTCACCAGATGGAGAATCGTGGGTGTTTGAAGGAATAGTCGAAGGGAAGCTAGCTACTGAATCAAGAGGAGTTTCTCGTGCAAAGCTTCCATACGACAGTGTGTTTATTCCAGAAGGATATCATCTCACTTTTGCAGAAATGGATGAAGCTCTTAAACATACGATGAGTCATCGTGGTCGAGCATTCCAAAAACTCAAAACTTTTCTTGTTTCCGAGGAGGTTTTTCCACAACATCAGAGCTAGAAGGACAAAGTCTTATTATTATTGATTATCTTTTTCTTTCGTAGAACAGTCTCAGATGAGGCTGTTTTTTCTTATAAAAAAATCACCCTTCGCTTACCGAAGAGTGATTATATTTTAATATTGGAGATTTGGATAAAGAGGAAATTGATCCGTCATGTCTTTCACGCGTTTTCGAAGATCACGGAGTTTTTCTTCTTCTTTCCAATAGATCACTGCCTCATTGATCCAATCACCAATTTGTTTCATCTCTTCTTCTTTCATTCCCCGTGAAGTCAAAGCTGGGGTACCCAGACGAATTCCAGAAGGATCAAAAGGGCGACGTGGATCAAAGGGGATCGTATTTTTATTCACGGTCATTCCTGCAAGATCTAAAGCTTTTTCAGCCTGAGCTCCTGTGAGGGCTTTATTATTGAGATCAATCAAAATGAGATGATTATCCGTGCCACCTGTAACCAGAGTAAAGCCGTGTTCCAAAAGACGATCTGCTAGAGCTTTTGCATTTTTGACGATTTGCTGTCCGTAAGTTTTGAATTCTTGTGTAGATGCTTCTTTCAAAGCAACCGCAATCGCTGCAGTTTGATGGTTGTGTGGACCACCTTGTAATCCTGGAATAATTGCACGATCAATCAAGGTTGGAATATTTTCTTTCGTTCGTTCTACGGTTTTCAAAGGTGTAGAGGGATTACCATTGCAGAGAATCATAGCTCCACGTGGACCACGAAGAGTTTTGTGTGTGGTTGTGGTCATGACATCTGCGATTCCTGCAGGCGAAGGATGTACTCCTGCTACAATTAAACCAGCGATATGAGAAATATCCGCAAGAAGAAAAGCACCAACAGAATCTGCAATTTCTTTCAAAGCCTTCCAATCAAACACGCGTGGATATGCTGTTGCTCCAACAATGATCATTTTTGGTTTTTCTGTTTTTGCTTGTTCAGCCATGGCTTCTAAATCGAGATATCCATCTTTACGAGTTTGATATTGAACAGAATGATAAAGTGTTCCAGAAAAATTGACAGGTAATCCATGCGTCATGTGTCCACCATAAAAAAGATGCATGCCCATGACCGTATCACTTGGGTTAAGCAAAGCAAAATAAACAGCAAGATTAGCAGGGGAGCCTGAATAAGGTTGTACATTCGCATGGGTCACTCCAAAAAGAGTTTTTGCGCGATCAATCGCGATTTGTTCTATTCCATCTACAAATTCACAACCGCCATAATAACGTTTCCCCGGATAGCCTTCTGAATATTTGTTTGTTCCAATGGAACCCAAGGCTTCTAGCACAGCTTCAGAAACAAAATTTTCTGAAGGGATCATTTCGAGTCCTTGTCGTTGACGTAGCAATTCCTGATTAAGCAAATGTGAAATTTCTGGATCTTGTTGATGGATGTTCATAGAGAAGTGATTATCCTTACCCACCTTATTCTATGCTGACCCTCTTGCATTGACAAACGACTTCGCTGTTGATAAACCTAGAGTAGCTCTTCACACTTTTTCTCTGGAGGTGGTCTCATGATCTCTTTCCTTATCTATTTTGCTTGGCTTATTTGCTTTCTACTCATCTCAAAAGCTCATTGGGATGATTTAGAACTTTTTGGAAAAATTCTTTGGACAAGCAAGATGGTATTGTTGGTTTGTTCTTTCCTTTTTTATAGTCCTTTGGCATTTGTTTCCATTCTTTGTGTCTGGACAATCTTGCAACTTTCTTTGTTTTATCAGATTAATAGGGGAGTAATTCGGCTTGTTGAAGAAGAGAATTTGCTGATCCTTTTTCTTTACAGTGCACCCTATCTTTTGATTCATTCTGTTTTCTTTTTGTTCTTTTGGTTCTTGCGATAAGTCATCCGCCAATCTCATTGGCGGTTTTTTTTACAGGAAGCCAAACTTCAGGTAAGCTGAAAGCAGTGAGTATGTTTGAAAAAATTCACACAGTCCATTTTGTTGGCATAGGTGGAATTGGCATTTCTGCAGTAGCCAAGTATTTTGCGATTCAAGGAAAAAACATAAGCGGATCCGATGTCGCTTCTTCTCTCATGACAGAGGAGTTGAGAAAAAAAGGGATTCGTTTTTATGTTGGGCATGAAGCCTCACAAGTCTCAGAGAATGTTGATCTTTTAGTCTATTCATCCGCAATTCCTGTTCATAACTGTGAGCGTCAACGTGCAAAAGAACTCGGAGTTCAAGAGCTTTCTTATGTAGATGTTCTTGGAGAACTTTCAAAATCATTCTCAACCATTGTGGTGAGTGGAACCCATGGAAAAAGCACAACAACAGCCATGCTTGGTCTTATTTTAGAACAAGCAGGGTACGATCCAACCGTGATTCTTGGATCGCGTGTACCTTCTTTTCCTGAGGGGAACCTTCGTGTAGGATCCGGACGTTTTTTCGTTGTGGAAGGCTGTGAGTATAAGGCAAACATGTTGAAACTTCATCCTGAAATGATTGTGTTGACGAATATCGAAGAAGAACATTTAGATTTTTATCGCGACCTTGCTCATATTCAAGAAACATTTCAGACGTTTGTGGATGGGTTAAAAGGAAAAGGCAAAGTCGTGTGGAATGCGGATGACCCTGTTTCACAACATCTTACCATTACACGCGGTACGCGTTATGGCATAGAAGCAGAGGCAGACTATTTTATTTCTAAGAGAGAAGTTTATCCTGGAAAACAAGTTCTTTCTTTTTCTCGAAAAGGAGATCAAAAAGAATTTCTTGGTATCCTAAATCTTTCTCTTCCAGGAGAATATAATGCCATGAATGCTCTGGCAGCAATGACGGCTGCAATGGAATTGGGCGTTCCTTTTGAGATCTGTGCAAAGACTCTTGAATCATTCAAGGGGATTTGGCGTCGATTTGAACGTCTTGGTGTTTGGAAAGGAGCTGAGTTGATCTCTGATTATGGACATCACCCCACAGAGATTTCTGCAACACTTCAGGCAATTCGAGAGTTTTTTCCTGATCGTCGTTTAGTGCTTTGCTATCAACCTCACCAGCATGCACGTACCATTTCTTTACAGAAGGAGATTGTTGAAGCGGTCAGTGCAGCAGATGTGATTATTCTTCCAGAAATTTACGAGGTTGCTGGTCGTACAGAAGAAAAAACGATTTCGAGTCGAAATCTTGTTGAAAAAATTAAATCAAGACATCCAGAAAAAGATGTTTTTTATGCCTCTGATCTTTCTGAGGCTGAACACCATCTTCAAGCTCTTGTTCAAGAGCAAGATGTTCTTCTGTTGCAAGGAGCTGGAACAATCGATGATCTTGCGAGAAAATTAGCTCACTAACCTATGGATTCAATCACTTCTTCACTTCGATCCCTTTTTCAAGAAAGACTTAAAGAACAAGAACCGCTGAAACGGTATACAAATTTTCGGATTGGGGGTCCAGCACGGTGGTTTGCTGAAGTAAAGTCCGTGGAAGAATTAAAAAAAGCTTTACAAATAGCAAAAGAGCAGAACATTCGATTTTATATTTTGGGAGGAGGATCGAATATCATTGTCAGTGATGAAGGATTTAAAGGACTTGTTTTGAAAATAGCCATGCGGAATTTTACTGTTCAAGGAACTCTTGTTGATGCTGAGGCTGGTGCACTTTCTATTGCGATTTCACGCAAAACAGCAGAAAGTGGTTTAAAAGGATTTGAATGGGCCATTTCTTTACCTGGAACAATTGGAGGGGCAGTGCGAGGAAATGCTGGATGTTTTGGAGGAGAAATGAAAAATGTTGTAGAATCTGTGGAGGTTCTCCGAGAAGGAGAACTCGTAACTCTTTCGAATCAAGAACTTGCCTTTGGATATCGGGATTCTGCAATTAAGCATTCTTCTGATGTGGTCATTCGTGTGCATTTACATTTATCTGAAGGTGACTCCAGTGCTTTACAAGATCGCATGCGTGAAATTCTGGAAACACGCATCAAATGCCAACCCGTAGAGTGTGGATCAGCAGGATGTCTTTTCAAGAATTATGAAATCGAGAGTGATGAAGCGCTTCAAGTTTTACTGAAAAAAATTGATCTTCCAGAATCAATGTGTCTTTGTCGACAAATTTCTGCTGGATGGTTGATTGATCAATTAGGACTAAAAGGAGTGCGTATTGACGGAGCTCAGATCAGTGAGAAGCATGGAAACTTCCTTCTTAATCTCGGAGATGCATCTGCAAGTGATATTGTTCAACTTATTTCTCTTGTGAAAGCGAAAGTTCGAGATGCCTACGGAATCCAATTACAGGAAGAAGTTCAATATCTTGGTTTTGAGGAATTCTAATCTTTTTTCAATTAATAAATCTGTTTATTCTCTTTAATACCTTTCCTTATGCGACTTATTTCATTTCAAGGGACAAACATGGATCTCACAGACGCAATTCGCGCGTATGTTAATGAAAAACTCGAAGCTATTGATAAGCTGACACAAGATTTTGGAACTGCAGCAGAGCTTCGTATTGAGGTGGGAAAGACCACAAATCACCACGCCAAAGGTCCTCACTTTAGAGCAGAAATGCAGTTAAGTGTTCCGGGGGAAGTCTTGCGTGCTGTAGAAGAGGCGGAAGATTTGTATGAGTCAATTGATAAAGTAAAGGATCAACTTCGACGTCAACTTAAGAATTATAAAGAACGTCTGATTGAGCGAAGTCAACATGTTGTTCGTCCAGATAAAGAATAAAAAATATCCCTCGCCAAAAAGCGGGGGATATTTGTAAATGAAAAAGGAAAAATAACGGGACTAAAGTCCCTGAGAAATGATCTAAAAAGATGGGACTAAAGTCCCTGAGAAAGGAAATAAGTTTTCTCAGCCACGAAACATAAACTTCTCAGCCACTTTAGTGGCGGGGTTAACCTCGGCGGGACTAAAGTCCCTGAGAAATGATCTAAAAAGATGGGACTAAAGTCCCTGAGAAGAGAACATAAAGGAGGGCTCTATGTCAAACAAGGTGATGCTTC
>MGEY01000030.1 GCA_001791615.1 Candidatus Uhrbacteria bacterium RIFOXYA2_FULL_40_9 | reverse complement strand
TTTGATCAAACTCTGATCCTCTCTTATTTTTTTTGAAATCTACTTTTGCAAAACTTTTCGTAAGTACTCTCCTGTAAAGCTTCCTTTTGTTCGCGCAACTTCCTCTGGAGTCCCCGTGGCAACAACTGTCCCCCCTTTATCTCCTCCTTCAGGACCCAAATCAATAATCCAATCCGCACACTTAATCACATCTAAATTGTGTTCAATAACCACAACCGTATTTCCTTTGCTTACAATGCGTTGAAGCACCACTAATAAATCCTGAATATCTTCAAAATGCAAACCTGTGGTTGGCTCATCAAGTAAATATAGAGTTCGACCTGTAGAACGCTTAGAAAGTTCGGAAGCAAGCTTTACCCGTTGTGCTTCTCCTCCAGAAAGAGTTGGTGCACTTTGGCCAAGCTTTAGATAGCCGAGTCCGACTTCATTGAGTGTTTTTAACTTGTCATAAATGGCAGGAATCTCTTTGAAAAAAACTGTAGCTTCTTCAATGGTCATTTCAAGGACTTGATGAATATTCTTTTCCTTGAATTCAATCTCTAATGTTTCACGATCAAAACGTCTTCCTTTACAGACATCACAAGTAATATACACCGTGGGAAGAAAATGCATTTCGATTGCTAAAGTTCCATGACCTTCACACTGTTCACATCTCCCTAAAGGTCGATTAAAACTGAAACGCCCTGAAGTATATCCACGAAAACGCGCCTCAGAGGTTGATGCAAATAGTTCGCGAATGGGACCCCATGCCCCTGTGTACGTTGCAGGATTTGATCGTGAAGTGCGACCAATTGGAGCTTGATTTATCAATATTGCTTTATCAATATACTCCAGACCAAGTAATGCTTTATGAGGTGCAGGATTAGCTTTTGTCCCGTATAACCGTTTTGCTGCAGCCTTATACATTGTTTCATACGCCAATGTAGATTTCCCTGATCCAGAAACACCCGTTACACAAATAAATCGACGAAGAGGAATCTCAACATCAATCCCCTGAAGATTATTCCCATTTGCCCCTTTAATTTTGATCTTTTCCATGCTTTCATGGCGACGTTGTGAAGGGATCTCAATACGTTTCTCTCCTCGCAAATAGGCAGCTGTCAGTGATTTTTTATCTTGAAAAATTTCTGGAATTGGACCAGAAGCAACAACATGTCCTCCATGTTCTCCAGCACCGGGACCAATTTCAATCATGTAATCAGATTGTCGAATAGTGTCTTCATCATGCTCCACCACAATCACCGTGTTTCCAATATCTCGTAGTTCATGAAGTGTTTCAATTAATCGATCATTATCTCGTTGATGAAGACCAATGGTTGGTTCATCCAAAATATACATTGCTCCCACAAGTCGTGAACCCACTTGAGAAGCGAGTCGAATTCTTTGAGCCTCTCCTCCAGAAAGTGTTCCTGCACGTCGATCAAGCGTAAGATAGTGTAATCCAACATCCTTTAAAAACTTCAAACGGTTTTGAATTTCTCGCAAAGCAGTTCCAGCAATTTCTTTCTGACGATCGGAAAAAGCAATTGTGTCAAAATAGTCAACCGCCTCAGAAATAGAAAGAGCTGTCACATCCACAATAGAAAGTCCAATCTTTTTATCTTGTTTCCGTGAGGGAAGAAAAACTGAAAGAGATTCTTCTCGAAGTCGAGCTCCCTGACAAACAGGACAAATCTCTTCACTGAACAGATCTTTTGTTCCAAGACCGGAACACGCCTGACAATACCCATAAGGAGAATTGAAAGAAAACAAACGAGGCTCTATTTCAGGAAAAGAAAAACCATCCTTTGGACAACTAAACTTTGACGACAATAATTGTTCAGTCTTATCAGCAAAAATGATAAGCGCCACATCGTTGCCTTTTTCCACGGCTGTCTCTAATCCTTCAGCAAGACGCTGACGCGCCACCTTTTCATCTGCAAGAAAGGCAGAATAGGCAATAGTATCAATGATAAGCTCAATGGTATGTTGCTGATAACGGGTCAATTTTATCTGTTCATCTAAGCGATAAACCTTTCCATCAATGCGAACACGAATAAAACCAGAATTATATAAATCATAAAGCAACTGATAATACTCACCTTTCCTTCCTTGAACGACTGGAGCCAAAATAGAAAGTTGTTTCCCTTTTGCAGATTCAAGAGAATCAAGTTCTGGTGTGATTTTATTTAAAACAACATCCACCATTTCCTCATTCGTCAATTTCTGAATAGGCTTCTGACACTTCACACAATGAGGAGTCCCTATACGTGCGTACAAAACTCGAAGATAATCGTATATTTCTGTAATTGTTGCCACGGTTGATCGTGGATTTGAAGAATGTGCCTTTTGATCAATCGAAATTGCAGGTGATAATCCTTCAATCTCATCAACATCTGGTTTTTCCATTTGACCCAAAAACTGTCGTGCGTAAGCAGAAAGAGATTCCACATAACGTCGTTGTCCTTCTGCAAAAATCGTATCAAAAGCTAAACTTGATTTTCCAGAACCTGACACTCCTGTAAGACAAACCATTTGGTTTCGAGGGATTTCAAGATTGATATTTTTGAGGTTATGCTCTCGTGCCCCCTTGATCGTAATTTTGTCTGTAGACATACGTTATTTCTTCTTTTTTTTGAGTTCTTTATTCAATATAATAATTTCATCCCGTAAAATCGCAGCCGTTTCAAAATCAAGTTTTCTTGATGCTTGTTTCATTTCCTCCTCTTTTTCTTTTATCACTTCTTTAATCTCGTGCGGTTCAGCCGTAAGTTCAATGGAAAGTACACTGCGCACATCTTGTTCTTGCGCATCTCCCAATAGTGCACGAATATCACCAATGACTGTTTTGATACTTTTTGGAGTAATCCCTTCTTTTTTGTTGTGTTCGATCTGAATAGAACGTCGACGTTCTGTTTCTTGAATGGCTCTTTTCAAAGAACCTGTCATCTGATCCGCATACAAAATAACCGTTCCTTCAACATTTCTTGCAGCTCGACCAATCGTTTGAATAATGGAAGTTTCTGATCGAAGAAATCCTTCTTTGTCTGCATCCATAATGGCAACTAAACTGACTTCAGGAAGATCAAGTCCTTCGCGCAATAAGTTGACTCCCACAAGCACATCGAAAATTCCTTTACGAAGATCTGTAAGAATCCCAATGCGATCAATGGTCTTTACATCTGAATGAAGATATTGAACTTTAACGCCTTTTTCTTGCAAATACTCCGTAAGGTCTTCTGCCATCTTTTTGGTAAGAGTTGTCACAAGAGTTCTTTCTTTTTTCTCTGAACGGATCAAAATTTCCGTAATCAGATCATTCACTTGCCCTCCATAATCCCCGTCTGAAACAACACCTCGCACAAAAATAACTGGATCCACTAAACCTGTTGGACGAATAATCTGTTCTACGACTCTTGAACTCATTTTTTGTTCATAGGCTCCTGGTGTAGCACTGGTAAAAACAACGAAACCTAAACGCTCTTCAAATTCTTCAAACCGAAGAGGTCGATTATCGCGCGCACAAGGCAAACGAAATCCATAATCAATAAGTGTATTCTTTCGAGATCGATCTCCTTCATACATGGCTCCGACTTGTGGAATCGTCACATGAGACTCATCAATAATGGTCAAAAAATCCTTTGGAAAGTATTCGAGCAAAGAGTAAGGGGCTTCTCCTGGAAGCCGGCCGTCAAAATATCTTGAATAATTCTCAATCCCATTACAATACCCTATCTCTTGAATGAGCTCTAAATCGTATCGTGTGCGACGACTTAGTCGTTCAGCTTCCAAAACCTTTCCTTGATCATCTAATTCTTTCAAACGAGCTTCAAGCTCTTGTCGAATCGCTGTGATGGCTTGTGCCTTACGCTTTGAACCAATCACATAATGTTTTGCTGGAAAAAGCCATAAATCTATTATACTTCCTTGTTTATTTCTGGTTACAGGATCAAGAAGCAAGATCTCTCTGATCGATTCGTCTTCAAATATAATCCGATAAATCATTTCTTCGTTCATGGGCATGAGTTCCAACACATCCCCTTTTGAACGAAAATGGCCTCTTTGCAAATCAGTATTTGTTCGGATGAACTGCATTTCAATTAATTTATGAATCAAGAAAACACGATCGATATGTTCATCTTCAACTTTTATATGAAAAACAGTTTGCTGATACTCTTGTGGTGATCCAATGTTATAAATACAAGAGACTGACGCAACAATAATGACATCCTCTCGAGAGAGTAATGCTTGTGTGGTCGCATGGCGCAATCGATCAATCTCTTGATTGATCTGTGCCTCTTTTTCAATATAGGTATCTGTCCGAGGGAGATAGGCTTCTGGTTGATAATAATCGTAATAACTCACGAAATATTCGACCGCATTCTTTGGAAAAAATTGACGAAACTCATTACACAGTTGTGCAGCAAGTGTTTTGTTGTGTGCAATTATAAGTGTGGGTTTTTGTACGTTCTGAATCACATTTGCCATGGTAAATGTTTTTCCAGAACCTGTGACACCAAGCAATGTTTGGAAACGTTCTTTTTCAATAATTCCATCGGTTAATTGTTGAATGGCTTTTGGTTGATCTCCGGATGGTTGATAATTCGAGTGAAGTTCAAATATTTTTGACATAATGCAAATCCCCTAAGAAGAAGGTTTCTTAGGGGGGTAATGACTAAATTTTGTGACTCATAATAACTCTCATGAGCAAAAACAATTTATCAAAAAAACTCATTTTTGTAAATGTTTTTGGCTGTTTACTTGAAAAAAAATCAATTTTCTCCTAAACTATTCATATAATCCTTTTTCTATGAAATACTTTTCCCTTCTTTTTTTTCTATGTCTTTTTCTTGGTGCTGGATGCGTTTCTTCTTCTACACAAACAGATGAAGAAAACCTTGATAAAAATCATGTTCCTCCAGTTGTACAAAACTCAGAAACATTTGTGGATATTGTTCTTGATGCAGAAAGAGATAGTGCCACCAATCAAGTTGAAGAGTAAAATGACCTCCTCCCATGGCTAAAGCCAAGGATTTCCTGGTATAAGAAAAACTGCCAAAGTTTATTCCAACGGCAGTTTTTTATTTTCGAACAATAATACTATTTCACTTAATAAGAGGATTTGATTGTGACCACAAATATTCAAATAAGGATTTCATACTTTCTTGCGTATGTTGATGGTTCATTTTCATGGCAAATATTTGTTCTCCATAAAAAAGGACAATGGAGGAATCTAATATCCAAAAAGAGATTTCCATGGCAACACCGGATGGCAATGCACGCACTTCGACACTATACTCTAATGTTTTTGGACGAATAAACTCCTGATGCCCTGAAGGGATAAGGGCCCTTGTACGAATTCCCTTCTTTTCTTTCAATTTTGCCATTGCATGGTAAAACTCCTCAGAAAGTACTGCTTGATAGTGTTTTTTTATCGGAGATTCAAAGACTAAAAACTCTGCTCCTTTTGCAATATCCGTAATAACTTTTGTCATCAGTTTTTGAATCCCCGCTTTTGTTTCATAAATCTCGACCGTGGGTTTTTTATCTGCTTTGTGATATTCCAAATGCAATCGAGCTGCAAGTTGTTCTGCGACATCAAGTCGGGTCTTTTCATGTGTGACAAGCACATGAGGATCTTCGATCCAATAAACAAATTTACCTTTTGTTTTATGCACGGTCACAAAACCAAGATCCTTAAGACGTTCAAGAATACTTGCAACCGTGGTTCGTGGAAGTTTGGCTTCATGAGAAACCTCTTGAACAAGCGCTTCCCCTAATCGAGAAAGGGCAATATAAACAAGGGATTCATTTTGGGATAGTCCGAGCTGAGAAAGAAGTGTTTTGAGCGATGTTGTCATATGGCCGACGAGGGGTTTCGTCACGAAGAGAACTAAGCCCTATTAATTTTTCCGCTAAACAAGCGGTATTTTTTTGATTATCCACACCAAACATTGTAAAGAATTTATAATTCTCTGACAAGTTTTGCGTAAAAGATACACTAAGGATAGTTCTTTACAATTTCCTCCATCCTCCCTCTCTCCCTCCATTGACAAACCCTACCTTGGCTGATAAAGCTAAGGCAAGACCACGCAAAAACAAGGGGAACTAATGACCATGAAGTATCAACGCGGACTTGTGGCTCTTTCTGCAGATCCTCTCACCTTCGGACATATTGATCTTGTCCGAAAGGCTGCTGCCTTTTGTGAACAAGTGATCGTTCTGATTGCCATCAATGATGTTAAAAGAGGCTCTTATCTCTTTTCTCTTAATGAACGAGTCGCTATGACGAAACGTGCTTTGAGAGAAATTGGCTTGCGAAATGTCCGAGTGATCGGGTCAGAAGGACTCCTCATTGATGTCTATCTCAAAGAAGGTTGTGATGCCCTAATTCGCGGTATTCGCAATGCAGACGATCGCATCTATGAAGAAACACAGATGACTCTGCACACACTTGTGCTTCCCGAACTTAAAGGACATATTGAATTTATTGATTCAGAAGAACATCTTCGTCTGCTTTCCTCAAGTATGGTAAAGGCATTTGCCAGCCATCACCTAGATGTCTCTGCCTTTGTTCCTTTGTTTGTGAAGCAGGCCCTAGAAGAGCGCCTTCTCCATCAGTACAAGATTGCCGTAACAGGGGCAATCGCTGTAGGAAAAAGCTTTGTCGCAAAACAACTTGTCGAACATATTCGTGAAAAGGGTCATCTTGCTCATCATCTGAACATGGATCAATTGATCCGCGAAGTCTATGTAGAAGATTCTGCTGGCGCGCAAAAAATGCGTGAAGCCCTCGCAACGCTCCTTGGTGATGACGTGTTAACTGAACAGCGCCACGATGTAAATAGAAAGGTTCTTGCACAACGTTTGTTTGCTACGAATTGCCCAAAAGAAACACGCGAACAAGTTGAGCGACTTACAAGTCCTCATGTCATGCGCAAGTATCGCGAATTTCTCAATGGCAAAGAAGGTTTGATTGTTCTTGAATGGGCTCAGCTTGCAGAAATGTGTGTGAGTCATTGGACAAATCATCATGTGGTTGTGGTTGATAGCCCTGACAAAGACGCCTTTGCTGCCATGCGAGGCATTGATGAAAAGCGACGTGAAGAACTTTCCAAGATTCAACTTTCTGCTTTGGAAAAAGTCGAAACCCTTCGCAAAGTCATGCAACGCGATCAGCAAGGAACGGTTCTGTGTTATCAAAATCATCTTTCTTCCACAGCCGAAGAGACACAAAACGATCTGGTTCTGCTTGTCGATCATGTCCTTCACCTCTTCCCTGCCCTTTCTCAGGAGTCCTCATGAATCTGCAAGCCCGTTGGAACGCGCTTTGTCAGACCCTTCACCTTCACGGAGATCATGGAGTTACTTTCCAAGATCTCTGTTTTTGTTATGAAGAACCTCACCGTCACTATCATACCCTGACTCATCTTCTTCAAGGTTTTGAAGAGATAGATAGACTTGGTAGAGAAACTCCCAGGCTCTCTCTGATTGAATATGCTTATTGGTTTCATGATGCAATCTATGTGATTAGCAATTCGGATAATGAACTCAAAAGTGCAAAGCTAGCGTGTCGGGTCGGAAAACAAGCTGGTCTTTGTGAAAAAGATCTTGATCTGATAGAACAACTGATTCTTGCTACGATTCCTAGTCATGAATCCCGCACCAAAGAAGAAAAACTCATTGGTGATATTGATCTTTCAATCTTTGGTCAGAACGAACACTTCTTTGAAGCCTATGAACAAGCTATCCGTAAAGAATATCTCTGTGTTCCTGATGCTTTATTCAATCCAGGTCGTGCAGCAATTCTTCAACAATTTCTTGCAAGAAAAACGATCTATCACACTCCATTCTTCCAACAGCGATATGAAGAACAAGCGCGCATCAACCTTCAACGTTCCCTTAGGAGGCTTCAATGCACATTGGCGAGTACGATGTCGTAAAGCAAATCTCTGAAGGAACGTTTGGAAGAACATTCCTAGGTGTTCACGAGCTTCTCAGAGAAAAGGTCTGCTTGAAACAGGAAAAAACAGGCGACCCCGTGTACATGGATCTATTCCGAAAAGAAGCAAAACTTCTCTGGAATATCAGTCATGTTTCCCTTCCGACTTCAAAGGCTTATTACGAATTTTCAGATTTCGGTCAGGTGTTTGTGATGTCTTTTATTGAAGGAGAAGATCTTTCAACAGTCGCGGAAAAGCGAGGGTTTGTAGATGATGAACATCTGTGCTGGATTATGCAGCGTCTTCTGGATGCTCTGAGTTACCTGCATTTCCATCGAGTTATTCATTGCGATATTAAGCCACAGAATATTCTTCTGGATATTCCCAATCATAATGCCACGCTTGTTGATTTTGGCCTGTATGTTGCAGATCCCACACATGCGAGCAAAGCAAAAGGCGGAACTCCATTCTTCATGCCTTGCGAATTTGCCCAAGGATTACCTCCAATCCCGGCGAGTGACCTTTACTCTTTGGGAATGACCATGGTCTTTCTCTCTGGTGGAAATATTGGCAATGGAGCACTTCCCACCAATATGCACGCTGATTTGAAAGAATTCATCAATGCCATGATCCGACGTGATCCTCTAGCACGCCCACAAAGTGCGCGATCTCTCAATCAGGAACTTTCTTCTCTGCGTAGACGTATTTTTGGAAGAACAGAAACCAAA
>MGEY01000029.1:9697-9937 GCA_001791615.1 Candidatus Uhrbacteria bacterium RIFOXYA2_FULL_40_9 | reverse complement strand
GCGAAAATTATCGGGATCACGCCGGCAATGTTAAGCTTAATGGGAAGATTTGAGCTCACGGCTCCAGACAACCGAGATCCGCGCATCTGCCTGGCATATTGCACGGGGATATTGCGCTGTGCCTCTTGCATAATGACCACAGCCGCAATGGTCACGAGTGTAAGCACCACAAAAATGATAGCAGTGATAAGCTGAGAACGGTCATAAAGCGCGAGAGACTGGCTGAAGTAACTCGGTAAT
>MGEY01000029.1:5826-9676 GCA_001791615.1 Candidatus Uhrbacteria bacterium RIFOXYA2_FULL_40_9 | reverse complement strand
ATCAAAATGGAAATACCATTCCCTACGTTTTTCTCTGAAATAAGCTCTCCAATCCACATCAAGAAAATCGTTCCTGCTGTCAAACAAATGATTGAGAGAATAATCATGAATGTTGCATGGTCAGCAAATAATTGAACACCTGATTGCTGTGTTAGTAAAATGATCAATGCATATGCCTGTAACAAAGCAAGTGGGACAGTAAGATAACGTGTGTATTGATTGATTTTTTGACGTCCTTGTTCTTCTTTTTGCATCTCTTCTAACGAAGGAATAATCATGGCTAACAACTGAAAAATAATAGATGAGGTAATATAAGGAGCAATACCTAGAGCAACCACGGAAAAATTCTCCATGGTTCCGCCAGAAAAAATATTCAACAATCCAAAAAAAGTATTTCCTTCAAAAAGTGACTTAATCGCAGAGGCATCAATTCCAGGAATAGGAATATGAGCAGCCACACGGAAAATCACAAGCATGCAGACAACAAACAACAAACTTTTTCGTACTTCGGGTGTTTTCCAAATGCGAAAAAAAGTTGACATACTAAGAAGCGTTGTTGGTTAGAGAACCCCCAGCTTTTTCTATTTTTATTTTAGCACTTTCTGAGGCACTGCAACCAACAATTATAAGTTTAATACTGATCTCTCCTTTCCCAAGAATCTTCGCTCCATTTTTAACAGTATTGATTAAATTCTTTTTTACTAAACTCTCTGGCGTTACTTTTGCTCCATCTGCATAATTTTTTGCAAGTTCTAAAAGATTCACCACTTCTGGCTTAGCTTTTGTACTCCTAAAACCACGGGTCTTTGGAGTCGCAAGCATAATTGTTCGAATTCCTTTCAACTGCAAGCTAGACTTTCCACCCGAACGTGAACGTTGACCCTTGGTTCCACGACCAGAGTAGGTTCCCTTTTTTGAAAGACCACGACCAATACGCTTCCTTGTTTTACGAGATCCTTTATTTGGTTTAATTGTATCTAAACGTAATACCATACAACTTTTCTTATTAAGTAACCTCTACTTTTTCCTTTGAAACTTCTGATACTGAATCTGATATCGTCTCTTGAGGTGCTTGAGACTCCACTTGTTGAAATTCCTGGAAGGCCTTTATGGTTGCTTTAGCGATGTTAATCTTATTACTTGAGTTTACAATTTTTGAAACGGCGTTTGGCACACCAGCAAGTTCTAGAACAACTCGTACAGCCCCTCCTGCTTTTAATCCTGTTCCTTTAGGAGCTGGTTTCAGAAGAATAAATGCAGATCCAAACTTTGCCCAAATTGGATGAGGAAGAGTTTCATTATGGAGAGGAACGGTCATGATTCTTTTCTTTGCTTGACGATAAGATTTTTCAATTGCGATTTGAACATCTGCTCCTTTAGCAACACCAAATCCGACACGGCCTTTTTTATCTCCAATCACAAGGGCACAACGAAAAGACATTCGTTTTCCCCCAGCAGTAACGCGAGTCACACGAGAAAGATCAAGGATCTTTTGATCAAACTCTTTTGGCTCAACTTTTTTTACCCCTCTACGTGGTCGTCCTTTTCGTGCTCCTTCTTTTTTTGATCCAAAAGAACGATGTTCTTTTTGTGATTGTATTGTTTTTTTCTCTTCTGCCATACGATTATAAAATGAGGCCTTCTTCACGTGCTCCTTCTGCAACCGCTTTGACGCTTCCGTGATATCGGTAAGATCCTCGATCAAAAATAACTGTTGTTATTCCAACTTCCTTAGCTTTTTTAGCAATCAACTGACCAATCTCTTTTGCTATTTCAACTGGTTTCTTACCCTTAGTCTCGATTTCTTTATCAGAAGCTGCACAAAGAGTATAACCTTTCTCGTCGTTGATAACTTGCACATAAACATGACGAAGACTTCGCTTTACACTTAAACGAGGTTTTACTTCAGTTCCTCGAATTTGTACGCGCACTCGATGTGCCCGACGAAGAGTTTTTTCTCTTTTTACTTTAATATTCTTCATCATATAATTCTATTCACCCGCCTTTGCGCTCTTTCCCGCTTTTCGGCGAATCACTTCGTCAACATATTTAATTCCCTTCCCTTTGTAAGGTTCGGGTTTGCGAATTTTTCGAATACGCGCAGCTGTTTCACCAACTAATTCTTTATCAGCGCCTTTGATAGTAACAAGATTGTTTTCGACAGTCATCTCTATTCCTTCTGGAATCAAAAATGGTACTTCATGAGAATATCCAACATGTAACACGAGTGTATTTCCAGAAAGATTCACACGGTATCCAACACCATTGACTTCCAATTGTTTTGAAAATCCTTCTGCAACACCATGAATCATATTTGCAAGTACAGAACGAGCTGTTCCCCACTGAGCTCGTGCATCTTTGTCATCTTCTTTTGTGATTGTAAGAACGACTTGTTTCTGACCATCTTTTTCTTCAATACAAAAAGAAACGGCTGAATTGAACACTCGAGAAAGTGTTCCTTTTGTTCCTTTTACAATGACCGTATGCTTCCCTTCGAGTATTACTTCAACTCCTGAAGGAATGACGATCGGTTGTTTTCCAATTCGAGACATATCAATCGCAATTAAGAAATTTCACAAATAACTTCACCTCCTAAATGTCGCGCTCGTGCTTCTTTGTTTGTCATGAGCCCATTTGGTGTAGAAACAATAGCGATACCAATATCTGCCAACACACGAGGAAGCTCAGTAGACTTAGCATAGACACGACAACCAGGTCGACTCACTCGACAAATACGATGGATAGAGGGTTCTTTTCCATTTTGATAACGCAAAGTAATGCGAATCAATGGAAATTTTTGTTCATCAACACGTTGAACACGTTCAACAAATGCTTCTTTTTCAAGTATCTTTGCAATTCCAAATTTTACATTCGAAAATGGAATAGATACTTCTGATTTACGAACGGCAAGAGCATTCTTGATGCGTGCCAACATGTCTGAGATAGGATCTGTAATCATAAATGACTCTATATTTACCAACTCGATTTCCTTATCCCGGGAATTTCTCCCCGGTTTGCTAATTCACGGAAACAAATACGACAAAGTTCAAACTTTCTCATATATCCCCGATGTCTTCCACAGCGCCAACATCGATTTACTTTTCTTGTTGAAAACTTTAGTGGTTTTTTTGTTTTTGCTATCTGATTTTCCGTTGCCATATCGTTATTTTGTTTCCGTTCTAAGTGGAAGACCTAGATGACGTAAAAGTGATTCTGCTTCCTTATTTGAATTTGCATTTGTACTAATAGTAACTTGCAATCCATGAATAACTTCTAATTCATCACTTCGAACCTCAGGGAATGCCATGTGTTCTTTGAATCCTATAGAATAATTCCCTTGTCCATCAAAACTCTTTTGAGAAAGACCTCGAAAATCTCTAACTCGTGGCAAAGAAACCATAATCAACTTTTCTACAAAATCCCACATTCTTTTTCCACGTAAAGTCACTTTTTGACCAACAATCATCCCTTCTCGAATCTTAAATCCAGAAATAGATTTTCTTGCTTTAGTCTTTACAGGTTTTTGACCAGAAATTCGCTCGAGTGTCTTCTCAGCTGTTTCAAGATATTTTGCATCTTTTAACCCTTTTCCAAGACCAATATTAAGTGAAACACTTACTAGGTTCGGAACAGAATGAATATTTGCATACCCGAACTCTTTCTGAAGTTTTGGGATGATTTCTTTTTGGTATTTCTCTCGTAATGACATAAAATTATTCAATATCTTCTGAGGATCCTTTTTTTCGTAAAATACGGATTTTCTTTTTGGTCCCATCTTTTTCAATTAGCTTATATCCAATACGTCCAGATTTTGCAGTTTTTGGTGAAAGTAATTCAACATTAGAAATAT
>MGEY01000029.1:1113-5739 GCA_001791615.1 Candidatus Uhrbacteria bacterium RIFOXYA2_FULL_40_9 | reverse complement strand
TAACTGCAGCATTTTCATCAAAACGAATGTAAGTACCATCTTTTCTACGCATTTCTTTCTTTGTTCGAACAATGACCGCCTTCACCACATCGCTTTTTTTAACTGCCCCATGAGGAACAGCTTCTTTGACAACGGCAGTAACAAGATCTCCGATTCCAGCGGTATGCTTTTGATACCCTCCTAGAATTCGAATAACTTGCAATCGTTTTGCGCCTGTATTATCTGCAACTTTTAACATTGATAAATTTTGAACCATATAATTTATTCTTAGAGAACACGCCAGCGTTTCTCTTTTGAAAGAGGTCGGCATTCAACAAAAATAACGTGATCCCCTATTTTGTACTGACCTTTTTCATCATGTACTTTGTACTTTCTACTTTGTATATAACGCTTTCCATACTTTGGATGCACAACTGTTCTACTAACTCGAACAACCACTGTTTTTTGCATCTTGTCTGAAACGACTACTCCAGTAAATTTGCGTTGAATCTTAGTTTTTTGTGTCTTGTTTATCATACCTTTCGGGTTTAGCTTTCGAGCACTCGCTGACGAAGAATCGTCTTAATTTGTGCAATCTGTTGGCGAATAACACGAACTTTTCTAACATTTGAAAGCTGGCTTGAAGATACTTGAAAACGTAACCCACGTAATGTAACTTCGAGTTCTTCCAGCTCTCGTACTAATGTTTCCGTTTTCTTTTCTCTCAATTCTTTAATAGACATACTTTACGTAAAATCACGAGTAATAATCTTTGTCTTAACAGGTAACTTATGTCCAGCAAGCTCGAGAGCAACGCGTGCTTTATCAATTTCAATACCATCCATCTCAAACAAAATCATTCCAGGTTTCACAACAACAACATAATGATCAACAGCTCCTTTCCCCTTTCCCATAGGCATTTCTGAACCTTTTGTTGTTACGGGTTTATCTGGAAAAACACGAATCCAAATTTTTCCACCACGCTTAATTGAGCGTGTCATAGCACGACGAGCTGCCTCAATCTGACGAGATGTTACCCAACAAGAAGTCAAAGCTTTTAAACCAACAGATCCAAAAGCAATCGTTGTTGTTCGGGTTGCTACACGTTTATTTCGTGCTCGTCCTTTATGACTTTTCCTATGTTTAGTCTTTTTTGGTATCAACATAAAACCTTATGACATCAAATTTGTTTCAGAAGAACCTTCAAATACTTCCCCTCTATTTATCCAAACTTTCACCCCAATAGTTCCAAAAATAGTTCGAGCCATCACATGCTCATAAACAATATCGGCACGAAGATTGTGAAGTGGAATTTTCCCCTTTGCAAGTGTTTCAGATCGTGCAATCTCTGCTCCATTTAATCTTCCAGAAATAGTAATCTTGACTCCTTCAGCCCTATCTTTCATTACACGTTCGATCGCCATTTTCATCACACGTCGAAATGGCATACGTTTTTCAATATCGAAAGCAATCTGTTGTCCAACAATTCGAGCTGAAAGAGAAGGATGAGCTACTTCTTTTACATTAATGTTCAAGTTTACACGACGTCCACGATAATAAAGCTTCTTAATTTCTTTATTTAATTCTTCAATACCTGCTCCAGCTCTACCAATAATAATTCCAGGTTTTGCAGAATGAATCGTAATCTTCACATCCTGACGGGAACGTTCGATTTCAACTCTATCAACTAAAGCTTCTTTTAATTTCTTCAAAAGGAAGGCACGAATTTTTACGTCCTCTTGTAATAACTTGCTAAAATTCTTATCAGAAAACCAAATTCCATCCCATCCTTGAGTAACAGCTAACCGATATGATTTTGGGTGTACTTTTTGTCCCATACGATTCTTAATTTTCCTTTTTCACTTGTTCCTTAACAGAAGCTTTGCGGATTTTAATTTTATTTTCTGCTGTCTTTATTGCCTTACTCTCCTTCTCGGCCATTTCGTCTAAAACAACTGTAATATGAGTAGTGCGTTTTCTGATAGGAGCAGCTCTTCCAAATGCACGCGCACGCCAACGATGAAGAACTGGACCACCATCAGCCATAATTGTTTTGATGTATAAAGAATCCTCACTTAATCCAAAATTATGCTTTGCATTTGCAATTGCAGATTCAACCAACTTCAAAACAGGAATAGCTGCATGTTTTTTCAGATGTTTTAACTGTATACGTGCTTGTGTCACAGGAATTCCTCTTACTACATCAATAATAAGGCGCACCTTTCTTGGTGACATTCGCAGGTAACGTGCTTTTGCATGAACTTCCATATTGTCTCAACATTCAATAAATTACACTTTTCCTTTTTGAAGCTTTCCACTGTGACTTACAAACTTTCTTGTCGGTGAAAACTCGCCAAGTTTATGTCCAACCATATTCTCCACAACGCGTACTTGAATAAAATTTCTTCCATTATGAACAGCAAATGTAAATCCGACCATTTCTGGAGTGATTGTAGATGATCTTGCCCATGTTTTTATAACTGTTCGATCTCCAGCTTTTAGCTTTCCAACCTTCTTCATGAGTTTTGGATCCAAATAAGGACCTTTTTTTAAACTTCGTGCCATACATCTTTATAGAATTATTTTCCTTTACCAACGAAACGTCCCTTCTTTCGACGTTGTAGGATAAACTTATCGGAAGCACACTTACCACGTGTTTTCACTCCAAGAGCTGGTTTTCCAGTTGGTGTCTTTGGATGCTTCAAACCGATACCATTAGATCCTTCTCCTCCACCATGTGGGTGATCAACTGGATTCATCGCTTTTCCACGAACGGTTGGTTTGATTCCACGATGTCGAGTTCTTCCTGCTTTTCCCCATCGGATAAGTCGATAATCAGGGTTTGAAACCTGTCCAATGGTCGCCATACACCGCTTCAATACCATTCGAACTTCTCCAGAGGGCAATTTCACCGTTGCATAAGCACCTTCAACCGCCATAATCTGAGCCATTGCACCTGCACCTCGAACAAGTTGTGACCCTTTTCCAGGAGTCATTTCAATATTATAAATCTCTGTTCCAATAGGAATTTCTTCAATAGGAAAACAGTTTCCAATCTTAACATCTTGTCTTTTTAATGAAGAAATAACTTTATCGCCAACAGTTAAAAGATGTGGAGCAATCATGTAACGCTTTTCTCCGTCTGCATAATGAAGAAGAGCAATGCGTCCTCCTCGATTTGGATCGTATTCAATAGAAACAACCTTTGCTGGAATATCGTATTTATCTCTCTTAAAATCAATCTCACGCCATCGACGACGAGTTCCCCCACCACGATGTCTCACAGTAATTTTTCCCTTTGAACGACCTGAGTATTTCTTCAAAATTTTAGTAAGCTTCTTTTCTGGCTTTGACGTTGTGATATCTTCAAAAGTATCCACACTCGAGATGCGGCGACCAGCAGTAGTAGGCTTATATCTTTTAACCGGCATAGATTTATAAATAGTTCACTATATCCTAAACACCTTCGTAAACATCAATTGTTTTTCCTTTCGGAATTGTTACAATTGCTTTCTTCCAATCTTTTCGTCTTCCATTTGTTCGTCCGAAACGCACACGTTTTCCTTTCATGTTCACAATATTGACAGATACTGGCTTAACCCCATAAAGGGCAATAATGGATTTGTATACTTGGATACGATTTGCTTCTAGCTTCACTTCAAAAAGATATTGACTTTGAGAAGCAAGAAAAGAAGCTTTTTCTGTTACAAGCGGACGAATGATAACAGCATCCGAAATAATCTTCATTTCTTTCTTAGATCGTGAGCTTTTACTTTTAGAAACAGTTGTTTTCTCAACTACAGGTGCTTCTTCTGTAATCTGGGAAGAGACAATTGTGGGATCAACAACTTTTGTTTCCTCTTGAATCTTATTTTCAGATTGTTTTTTCAAATGTTTCAAGATTCCCATACTTATTCGTTTTTATACATGTTTGTCAGAGTATCAATCGTCTGCTTGCTGATAAGAACATATTCATTTGCAAGAAGATCAACAATATGGAGAGAATTTACTGGAATTGTTGTGACATTCGGAAGATTTTGTGCCGCGCGAGCCACTTCTTTATTCTCAACATCAAGCACAATAAGCGTCTTCTTTTCAGCAACAGGTAACTTTGATAACAATTCCTTCAACATTTTTGTCTTCCCTTTTTTTACTTCAACCTGTTCAACAGCGACAAAAAACTCATGAACAACTTTATCTGTTAGAACCATTGCAAGAGCTTTTCGACGAGCTTTTCGATTCATTTGTGTTGAAAAATTACGTTCTTTTGTTGGTCCGAAAGTAATACCTCCACCAACCCAAATCGGGGAACGTCTTGATCCGTGGCGAGCTCTTCCTGTTCCTTTCTGTTTCCATGGCTTTCTTCCACCACCTCTCACTTCTCCTCGTCCTTTTGTATGCGCAATTACCGTACGACTATTAGCCTGTTGATAAACAACAGCTTCATGAACTAAAGCTTCGCTCACTGGAATATTAAACAAATGATCATCTAATGTGATAGATCCAGCTTTTGTCCCATCAATTTTATACAATGTTACTTCTGCCATACTTGTTTTCCTTCACGTGTAGTAATCAATAGAATTCCTCCTCGCGCTCCTGGGACGGCACCTTTGATCTTCAACAAATTTTTCTCAACATCAATTGCTG
>MGEY01000029.1:512-1021 GCA_001791615.1 Candidatus Uhrbacteria bacterium RIFOXYA2_FULL_40_9 | reverse complement strand
TCTTAGCTGGATCGCAACAATGTTCTTTTACAGACTATCCAGTAGTGAGTACTCTCTATTTTGGGCTAGAATGTTGTATATTGGTGCTTCTTTCACTGCATCAACTTTTTTATATTTTTCCTACACTTTCCCTAATAAGCCTTTTCCAAAATTCAAAAAATCTTTTTTTATATTTTTCCCTAATATATTGATTTTACTAATTACTCTACATCCAACATTGTTTATTCAAAGTGTTACTATTCCAGATATTGGAGAAAGAATTATCCACTGGGGTCCATTAAACTTTATATATTCTCTTTATATTCTTGTTTATTACATTATAGTATACATACGTTTCTATCTGGGTTATAGGAATGAAATAGGTGTATTAAAATCTCAAATTCTATATATTTTAATCGGGACTTTAATTGCCAGTAATATAGCGTTTTATACGAATCTTACAAGTCCTTCCTTTCTCAATGATTTTCGTTTTAATTGGGTAGGTCAAATTGTAACCATTATTTGGGTTG
>MGEY01000029.1:0-469 GCA_001791615.1 Candidatus Uhrbacteria bacterium RIFOXYA2_FULL_40_9 | reverse complement strand
TATCCTGACTATTATTCTCGTGGGTATCTTTTCTTTTACCGGTAATTATATCTTGAATCTGATCGTGAAGTTGACCGATAAAATCTTTTTCCAACGCACCTATACGGAACAAGAGGTGTTAAACCGACTGGCGCGGACCATGGCCGAAAGTATCGACCTCCCATCTCTCATCAAAAGAATCCAGGAAGCTTTCAAGGAAGTTTTCCACGTGCGCTTTGTGAGTTTTTTCATCTTTTCGAACGATGCCGAAATCGTGGCCATGGGGGATAAAATACCTCAAATAACCTTAACCATGCAGGACACTCTGGTGCAAAGGCTCTTGCGTGACGAAGAAATTTTGGTCATCGATGAAATGCGGGCACAACTGGATGATGATCCGAAAAAAAACGAATCCGAACAAATCATCGCGAAACTCTCGAAAACCGAAGCACAAGTCATCATCCCACTGCACGGCACCGAAAAGATTACC
>MGEY01000028.1:2445-8331 GCA_001791615.1 Candidatus Uhrbacteria bacterium RIFOXYA2_FULL_40_9 | reverse complement strand
GATAACTACATTACAAAGATGATGCTCGCTTTTATTCCCTTTGTTCAGCTTGTATCGTTCATGAAGCATCACCTTGTTTGACATAGAGCCGAAAAAACCTCTGCAGTGCAGAGGAATTACGCGAGAAGTCGTGTGAAGGTTGGTTTCTCAAAAGGGATGACTTCCCCATCTCTATAGATGAGAGTGGGGAAAGGATAACGAGATGGGTTGACCAAAATGGGTTGCATGTCGAGCCAACGCTTAAGTACAGAGTGGATGAGTACCATCACTGGTGTTGCTCGTTGTGTTTGAATTTGATCATCAAGGTAGGAAAGAGCCACAAATGCATTGCGGAGTCGTTGATGTATTTCCTGCGGAAGGAGGTGGGAAGGAATATCTTCTGGAACTTTGATGCGTAGTTCTGCAAGATCGTCCTTAATGGTGCAGATACTGTTGACATCCATGGCAATTTGCATATCACGCTTAGTGAATCCAAGTTCAATCAAGAAACGCATAACCAAGAAGCGATCTTGTTTACACAGTTTCTCTACCTCGTTCATAATCGTCGCCATTTTTCGAAAAGTTCTAGCTTTTCGAACTTCAATGAGACGATTCCCCACCCACCACTTTGCTGGAACATGGAAGCCTCCTGCATTTAGTGTTTGTAGGCTAACATTAGTGAGAATAGAGAAAACTGTCAAGAGAAGAATGACTTGTCCAATGCAATTTGATTCGGTATGATAGGGGCAATTGAATTTGAGCAAAATCTATGTCTGGACACAGTAAATGGCATAATATTCAAAAAAGAAAAGGGGCCGTGGATGCAAGGCGTGCAGGTATGTTTACTAAGCTTGCAAAGGGAATTACGGTTGCTACACGTGAAGGTGGAAATGATCCTTCTTTTAATTTTCAGTTGCGTATTGCGATTGATGCGGCAAAAGCTGCAAACATGCCAAAAGAGAATATTGAGCGATCCATTAAACGTGGAACTGGAGAAGGAGCAGAAGGACAGATTGAAGAAATTATCTATGAAGGATTTGGGCCTGGAGGTGTTGCTTTCCTTGTCCAGTGCTTATCTGATAATCGAAATCGAACTGTAGCGGAAGTAAAATATCTTGTTGGTAAGCATGGAGGCACAATAGGAAATCCAGGAAGTGTGATGTGGATGTTTGAAAGAAAGGGGGTTGTTACCTTTTTAGAACCAAAACAAATAAAAGATCGTGAAGCCTTTGAACTCGCGATGATTGAAGCAGGAGCACAAGATATTCAAGAATCAGAAGGTACTTTACAAGTAGTATCAGAAGTTGGGGATCTCCAAGCTGTGGTTGGGGCTCTTGAATCACTTTCCTTAAAGCCAGATGGAGCTGGTATCGAATATTTTCCAAAAGATCGTGTTCCTGTTTCAACAAAAGAGGAACAAGAACAACTTGAAACGCTTCTCGATGCGTTAGATGAAAATGAAGATGTGGATACGGTTTATACAAACGCAGAGTAATCTGTTTTAAGGTTTATTCGTTTACGAATGTTATTATGCAAGAACGCATTATTCTTGGAATCGACCCGGGGTTTGGTCGCATGGGATTTGGGTGCATCTATGTAGCTGGATCAACAATTGCCCCTATTGATTATGGAGTGATTTCCACTCCAAGCAAAGATGCTTTTGAAGATCGTCTTTTAGCGATTGCCACAGATCTTCATGCACTGATGGTTCAACACAAACCGCATGTGGTTGTGATTGAAAAATTGTATTTTGCCAAGAATAGTACAACTGCGATGAAGGTAGCTGAAGCACGAGGAGTAGCTCAGCTCATGGCAGCTCAACTCAATATCCCTATTGTTGAGTTCACTCCTGCTCAAATCAAAAAAGCAGTGACTGGAGATGGAAAAGTAGGAAAAGTGGCTTTGCAGAAAATGGTGAAACAACTTTTAGATCTTGCAACTATTCCAAAACCAGATGATGCCGCAGATGCCCTTGCTGTTGCCATCACAGCTTCCACAAAACAATGGTAATTAACCAGAAAAAGAAGACTCTGCAAATGTGCGGGGTTTTTTATATTTTGGATTTTCTGCGTTGAGGGTCAGGAGCAAGATGCATTATTTTCTATTATTCAGTACAATAATCAAGTGAATTTTTGAAAAGAACGTTTTATGTCACAACATACATTTTCCGAGGGAGCGACGTCAGCATTACAAGAAATTTTTGGAGTAAAAAAAAGAACATCAGTTGAACAAGTAAGAGAACAAATCACCACTGTTGATCGTGCCCTAGAGATTTTTGAAGAGCATAGAGATCAATTTCGTTCGCTTGGGTATCTGAGTCACGATCTCGTCGATGTGGGGCTTCCTCCTTATGGAGCTCGACTTGTTTCTCTTTTTTCCGATGTTCCTCTAGAGGGAGAGTTTCTAGATATTGTTATTTCTCTCCAAGAACTCGAATCTGAAAAAGTTACAGAGCGTTGGAAAACTTTTTTACAGGAAGCTATTCAAATCCAAGAACAACTCGCTCCAACGCCAAGTTTGCAATGGGTCATCGAGGGGTTGGGGTATAATTTTTTTTCTGCACAAGGCTATCGAGTGGGAAAAGGGAAAAAACCTTATGAAGGTTGGAAATATTTTAGTGAAGTGCCGGATCTTCCACGTCTTGCTGCTTGGTTGATGGTTGAGCAAGCGTTATTGAGCAAACAAGAGATTGAAGAAGAAACACCATTACACCAAGAAAAAGAGGTCGTGATTGCAGAAGGTGTTTCTCCACAAAATGTTCAAAGAATATTTGGGGAAAGGGGGGCAGGAATTTTGTTTGATCTTCTTCCAGAAGCATTGAGTCAGGTTGTGAAAAGAATTGAGCTTATTCCTCCACAAATTAAGGAAGAGAATGCGACTCATGATCGAGATTTTAAAGGAAAAATGGACACAAAAAAAGGAACGATGTTTTTAGTCATGACAGATGGTCTTCAGGCGAAAGATGTTGTGCAAGCATGGCTTCATGAGCTTGGGCATGCATTTATCCTTGGCTCTGATCGAAAACAACAAGGACAAAGAAGACGTTTTCTTCAAGCAACGACCATGCGAGAGAATATCACCTCAGAATACGCAAGACAGGCTTATCAGGTTTTAGAGTTACGGTTTGGGTTAGAAGAAGATTTTGCAGAAAGCTTTGATTTCTTTTTTCTTGATCCAGAAACATTTCGTGTACAAAATCCAGATCGGTATAAGGTGATGGAAGAGTTGATTCAAGAGCGTCTTCCAGATTTTGATCCAACAGAGGTACAGCGGAGAGTGCGGCAATTTATTCAAGAAGCAGAAGTAGGAGCAAACTAATTTTATAAAACAAAAACAATCGCTTTAGACGATTGTTTTTCATTTGGAGCGGCAGACCGGGCTTGAACCGGCGACCTTCTCCTTGGGAAGGAGACATTCTACCACTGAACTACTGCCGCTTATTTTTGGTGTCCTCGAGAGGATTTGAACCTCTGGTCTTTGGCTCTGGAGGCCAACGCTCTAACCCCAGCCATACACAACGTTTGGGCTGGTCAGCCTTTGGTTGAAACTGAGCTACAAGGACTTGGTGGACCTGAGGGGACTCGAACCCCTTACCTCTACATTGCGAACGTAGCGCTCTACCAGATGAGCTACAGGCCCATAATAATTGGTCGGGCTAGCGGGACTTGAACCCACGGCCTCCAGACCCCCAGCCTGGCGCTCTAGCCTACTGAGCTATAGCCCGAAACAACTCTATGATAATGAAAGAATGGTTGAAGAGCAAGAGAAGATTGTTTGGTATCGAAGAGAACAAGAAAAATAATAGTTCTCTGATTGCGATTATAAAAATAAACCCCTGAAGCAATGTTCAGAGGTTTATTTTGGAGCGGGTGAGCAGAATCGAACTGCCATCTTCAGCTTGGAAGGCTGACATAATAAGCCACTATACGACACCCGCCTGTTCCTTTGTGGTCATCATAATACGAGATTATTGATCTTTTGGCAAGAGGTTTTTTACCCCAACCCCTTGATCTTTTCTTTTCCATTTGTTATGCTCTTGTCACATTTACGGGATGTAGCTCAGTAGGCTAGAGCGTCTGGTTTGGGACCAGAAGGTCGCAGGTTCGAGCCCTGTCATCCCGACCATCAAAGACAATCGTCTAAAGCGGTTGTTTTTGTTTTTATCTAAACAGTCGCAGGTTCGCCCAGTCATGCGACTGGGCGCCGGGTCGAATGACCCCGGCGAGCCCTGTCATCCCGACCATCAAAGACAATCGTCTAAAGCGGTTGTTTTTGTTTTTATCTTGAAAATGATCATTTTAGTTATCATTATTATTTTCGTAAACCTGCTATACTAGAAGGAAGAGAGGAGAAAATAATTTTGTCTTATGGTTCAAAATTTTTCGATACGACTAAAATTGATTGGTGGTTTTATTGTCATTATTATTTTCGTTTTACAGACAGGATTATTTTCTTACTTGTATTACAGACAAATTATTGCTCCTCTTTCACAAGAGATCCCTCAAGCGATCACGGATCTTTCAAATATATCGGATCTCAATGTTTATGCTGAGCTTATTCGGTATTATGATGAAGCTTTGACACAATCTGCAAGAAATTATGCCTTTACTCAACAGGAGAAATGGAAACAGCGTTATGATCAGATTGTTCCAGAGTTAGACACGGTCATTTATGAAGCAATTAAAAAAGGCGATGAAGAAGATGTGAGTTATTTTTCTGATGTAAATGATTCAAATCTTGCTCTTGTGGATTTAGAAAAAGAATCTTTTCGACTTGTAGATGCAGGTTTTGCTGAGGAAGCTGTGGAGATTTTAGAAAGTGAAGAATACTGGAGATTGAAAGAAGAATATGCTCAAGGAATTCGTTCTTATGTTGAGAAGTATGAGCAAGCACAACAACTTTCTTCTCGGGATTCTTTTGAAAAAATTGAAATAATAACAAACAAAGCAAGAGAGGTTGTTATAGAATCATACATTGTCCTTTTTTGTTTATACACGATTATTATTATCATCTCGCTTTTTCTTATTTATCTTATTGATCGACGGATCATCCGTCGAATTAAAAGTCTTATACAAAACACCAAAGAGATTGCTTCTGGAAATTTAGATGTTCGCACAGAGGTTGTGTTTGAGGATGAAATGGGTCTTTTGGAAAAAAGCATAAATATCATGACAGACAAATTAGTCAATTCGCAAAAAGATATTCAGAAAATAGTAGAAAAACGGACAGCTGAAATAGAGCAATTGAACAAATATCTGGTTGGTCGCGAGCTTAGGATGATTGAGCTTAAAAAGAAACTCAATGAACAATCACATGAAGATTCGCAATAAAATCAGACTTACTTATTCTTCATTTTTTTAGGAGGTTTCCTTCTTCTCGGATCTCTGTTCGGGTATTATTTTTTTGCGACTTACGAGAATGAAATTCATGCTCATTTGGAAACGACTGCACAATCAAGAACAAATCACTTAGAAACGTATTTTGATCGCGCTATTGAGCGATTGGAATTAGTAACGAGTCGTAATCAACTACGCACAACACTTTTGAGTTATGAGCAAGAACCAACAGCAGAAAAAGTTGCCACAATGACAAGTATTATCAAAGCCGCAAAAGAACCCATTTTGGAACTCGAACAAATTTGCGTTACTGATACCAATGGGATTGTGGTTGCTTCAACAAATGAAGATTGCTGTGGTCGTGATGTGCACAATAAAGATTTTTTTCTTCAAGCACAGGAAGAATCACATCTATTTTTTGTGGAAGAAGACGGAGTAAGAAAATTGTTTGCAGTCGGACCTTTCATTTTGGATGGGCAATGGATTGGAGTGGGGATCACTGTGGTGAATATGAATGAACTCAATCGCATTGTGGCAGATACAACTGGTCTTGGAGAAACCGGAGAGGTCC
>MGEY01000028.1:0-2439 GCA_001791615.1 Candidatus Uhrbacteria bacterium RIFOXYA2_FULL_40_9 | reverse complement strand
CACAAAAAAGTCCAGAAGGAGAAATTGTTTTTTTGACATCGCAACGATTTGAATCAGAGGCTTTTTTGCAAACAGAAATTCAATCTATTTCTCCCATGCATTTTGCCCTAGGAGGTCAAGAAACCACACTTCATTCAATTGACTATCGAGGCAAAGACGTTCTTGCGACAACACAATATCTCGAAGGCTATCAGATTGGTTTGGTTACCAAGATTGATATTTCTGAAATTCGTTCAAGTATCTACGTTTTGTATGGGTTCATGTCTCTTTTTTCCCTTTTATTCATTTTTATCTTTTTTGTTGCTTCTCGTTATTTTGCTCTTTTAATCACAAGACCCCTTTCTCAATTGGAAAAAGCAGCAAAAGAAATGTCTAAAGGAAATCTGAATTATCCAATCAACATAAAAACACGAGATGAAATTGATTCTCTTGGACACTCTTTTTCACAAATGGCTAAAGCACTAAAAAAGAGTTTTGAAACAGTGGAAGAAAAAGTGAAAGAACAAACAAAACAATTAGAAGATCAAAAGAAAGCACTAATGAATGTGCTTGATGATGTAGAAGAAGAGAAGAAAGTTTCAGAAAAACGTGTGCAAGATTTGGAAAAGTTTCGTCTTGCCGTGGAAAATGTTAGTGAGCACATCGTGATTACAGATAAAGATGGTATGGTTCTTTTCATGAACAAAGGAGCTGAAAATATTACAGGTTTTTTTAAAGATGAAATTTTGGGGACAAAAGCAGGAACAAAACAGAATTGGGGCGGACAAATGCCAAAGGAGTTTTATCAAACATTATGGAAACAGATTAAAGAAGAAAAAAAGTTTTTTTCTGGGGAGATTCGGAATAAACGAAAAGATGGAAGTGAATATGAAGCCTCTGTGAATATTGCTTCTATTCTTAACGAGAAAGAGGAAGTGCAATTTTTGGTTGGAGTGGAACGCGATATCACAAAAGCAAAAGAAATAGATCGTATGAAAAGTGAGTTCGTCTCCGTTGCTTCCCATCAACTTCGTACTCCTCTTTCTACGATTCGATGGTATGGAGAAATGTTGCTCGCAGGGGATGCAGGGAAACTCAAACCAGAACAGAATGAGTTTGTACACGAAATGTATGATTCTAGTTTGCGTATGATAAAGCTTGTAAACTCTCTTTTGAATGTGTCACGGATTGAATCGGGTCGTATTCAAATCAATCCACAACCAACAGAACTCAAACAACTCATCAATGGAGTTCTCGAGGCGTTGCAAAAACCGATTCAGGAAAAGCAATTGATTATTATTCCTTCCATTCATCCTCAGATTGGTCTTCTCATGATTGATCCTTTATTAGTTCGTGAAGTTTTTGCCAATCTATTAACCAATGCCGTAAAGTACACACCAGAAAAAGGAGAAATTCGTATTTTTGTGAGTCAAAAAAGAGAAGAAATACTTGTCCAAGTGTCAGATACCGGATATGGGATTCCGAAAGCTCAACAAAACAGAGTCTTTAAGAGATTTTTTAGAGGGGATAACATCATGACAAAAGAACCAGATGGGACAGGGCTTGGTCTGTATATTACCAAAGCGATTGTGGAGTCTTCGGGAGGTAAGATTTGGTTTAAAACAAAAGAAAATGAAGGAACGACTTTCTGGTTTACAATTCCAAAAAAAGGAATGGAAAAGAAAGAGGGAGATCGTACACTTGCATCCACAGAGCTTATTGAAGAAAAAATAACAAAAACTGAGGAATCAAAAGGGAAAAAGAATAAAATTGTTAAGAAGAAAACAATATGAGTTGTGAAAAACCATTGATCATGGTGGTGGAGGATGAAGCAAATTTGCTAAAAGCGATTGTAAAAAAATTGGAAATTAAAGGGTTTGAGGCCATCAGTTTTTCTGATGGGGAGTCTGCTCTTGCGTATCTTGAATCTGGAAAGTCCCTTCCTTGTTTCATTTGGCTTGATCACTATCTTCCAGGGATGAATGGGGATGAAGTGCTCGAACAAATTAAAAAAAATTCTGATTGGAAAGATATTACTGTTTTTGTGGTGACGAATACTTCAACAAAGGAGTATTATGAACCATTGTTGGAAGAAGGAGCTATTGATTTTTTCGTGAAAGCAGAAGTTTCTTTGGAGGACATTATTGAACTTATTCAAAAAAGAATTCACAAGAAATAATCTTATATGTCAGAAGAACAAACAATTCTCATTGCTGAGGATGATCATTTTCTCTCCAACATTTATCAAACAAAACTGAAAAAAGAAGGATTTCAGGTCTTGATTGCGAAAGATGGAGAAGAAGCACTTTCTCTTATCCAAGAAAAAAAACCTTCGGTTGTCCTTCTGGATATTATGATGTCTAAATTGGATGGATTTGGAGTGCTTGAAGAAATGCAAAAGGATAAAGATCTTAAGAAGATCCCTGTTATTATTATGTCAAACTTAGGACAAGATTCAGA
>MGEY01000027.1 GCA_001791615.1 Candidatus Uhrbacteria bacterium RIFOXYA2_FULL_40_9 | reverse complement strand
TGTGGTTAGAGATGAGTGAATACTTCCCTAACTATAGCGTCATGTTTTAGTTATACACCACCTTGTTTAGTATAGAGCCTAAAGGAGTTGACAGATTCCTAGGGGATCGATAGGCTTAGATCTTGTTCTTTTCCTGAGAAAAAACCACCAAAAACAAGGAGATCACCATGTCTGACTTATCCAAAGATAGAGAATTTATCGTTTTGTCTGGCATTCGTCCCACAGGTCCTTTACATCTTGGAAACCATCTTGGTGCAGTTCGTGACTGGGTTGACTTGCAGAATCGTGGTGAATATTGCTCTTACTATTTTCTTGCAAATTTGCACATGCTGACTACGCGTCGGATTACAGGTCGGTCAAAGGGAGAAAAAACAGGTTTGAGTCCGACAGAATTGTTAGATGATCAGATTGGTCTTGTACTTGATCTTCTAGCTGCTGGTATTGATCCGAGCAAAAGTACGATCTATGCACAGAGTAGTATTCCAGAACTAACTGAACTCGCCTGGCTACTCGCTTCTCAT
Organism: Candidatus Uhrbacteria bacterium RIFOXYA2_FULL_40_9; assembly: GCA_001791615.1. GTDB lineage: Bacteria > Patescibacteriota > Patescibacteriia > UBA9934 > GWF2-40-263 > UBA12396. The sequence goes on along the minus strand of MGEY01000027.1, from coordinate 8,266 downwards.
ACGCCTGTTGTGCGCCTTCTCAAGATGCATCATTTCCGTGAGAAGATTGGATTTATCGATACAGACAAAAAAGAAGATGAAGCTACGCGAGAACTTCAAGTGACATTGCAAAGCCTAGGTGTTTCAGTAAGTCATGAGCAAGCGCTTAGCTTGATCAGAGCTGATTTTGGAACACATCTGGGAGAACTTGAAAAAAGTGGGCTTACAGCCAATGCGGCTTTGTTGACCTACCCTGTTCTCATGGCTGCAGATATTCTTGCCGTGCAAGCCGATTATGTGCCCGTTGGTGATGATCAGACACAGCACTTGGAGTATGCACGAGACATCGCGTGTTCATTCAATGTGGAGTACGGAGAAACCTTTGTTATTCCTGAAGTCTGGAAGAAGGAAGCTATTCGTGTGCCTTCCTTGCGTGCTGGTGGCAAGATGGGCAAGAGCGAACCCGCAGGTTCTGTTTTCTACGCAGATTCACCCAAAGTGATTCAAAAGAAGTTTGGTGCGGCTTCCAAGAGAGATGTGAATCCCCCTAGAACAAGCTCTGATTGGAGAAATGATCCTGGCGATCCCGTCGAGTGCAATGTGTTTTCCTTTTACAAACTTCTTGGTGCCACGGAAGATGAAGCATGGGCGCGTGAAGGGTGTATGAGAGCAACGATTCCTTGTGGGGAGTGCAAGATGCGTGTGGCTGCACGGGTAGATGAACTTTTTGCTCCGATTCGTGAAAAACGGCTTGAACTTGCCACACCTGCAGGTCGTGCGTTTGCCTTGGATATTCTGCATGAAGGTGGTTTGAAAGCACGTGCTCGTGTACAAGAAGTTGTTGGAAAGGCCAAGGAGCGTGTTGGCGTTCCGTTCTTCTAAGAAGACCCAAAAGGGGTCTTTTTCTTTTTGGTATTGACAGAATAACGGAAAACCGTAAGATTCAACCAGTTCTTTTCAACCCTAACCCCAACCCTTTACCCCAGAAAGATGGGAATACCAATTTGTAAAAACAACCCTCGTTTCAACAAAGGAGAAACCCATGAGCATAAAGAAGGACCCTGCTTGGTGGCGGTGGAATGAAGACGCGATCGATGAGTTAGCCGCGAGAGAGATCATCGATCATTTGACTTCCCTGTACGAAGGGAAGAAACGTCCATTTTGTTATCCCGGTACTCCTATGAACAGCACGTTGCTTAATGGAATTCCTGTGGTTGAACTGATGCGTCAGATGCACAACAACATTGGGTCACACACGCATGGTGAAGTCACAGAAACAGGATTTGTTTCCGAAATAGGAGAAGGTGGATTTGAAGGTCCACAACAAGCTGAACGGGAACTTATTTGGATGATCGCAAGCCAGATTGGTGGAACTCCTATGAATGTGGATGGTCATTTTTGTGGGGGAGGAACAGAAGCTAATCTTACAGGCATGTGGATTGGTCGTCAGTTCTTGCGTAAACACCCAGATCCGTTTGGTCGAGGCGTTTGCATTCTTACAACTCCGCTTGTGCACTATTCTGTTGATAAGGCTTCCGCTATTCTTGATATGGGGGTGTCCAAGTGGGATACCTGCTACCGTTGTGGTCGTGATCATCTTCTTGTGACTGATGTTTCTGGAGCTGGAATCAATTTGGTCGGAGTCAATGATCGAGGGGAAATGGATTGTGCTAGTCTTGAACAAGTATTTCTTCGTAAGTATGCGGAAGGATTTCGTCGTTTTCTGATCGTCTGTACAGCTGGTACTTCTGCCCTTGGGAGCCTTGATCCGATTCAAGAAGTAAGTGAGTGGATTGATACCAAGTCAGAGTTCGGGGCTTCCTTCTATTTGCATGTAGATGCCTCGTTTGGTGGATTCACGATTCCGTTTGCCCATCACCCGAATGTCCCTGAATATGCCAATACTCCGAAGATCGGTTTTGATGTGCCAAATGTGATGAGTATGACACTCGATGCTGATAAGATGGGACACCTGCCCTATCCAGCTGGAATTTTCCTGTGTCGAAAAGGTCTTCAGTGTTTAATTGGCCGTTCCGTTGCTTATGTGCGTGGGAATCATGATAATACTGTTGCTGGATCACGTACTGCTCTTTCCGCTTTGCTTGGACACTACTGGTATCGTCGAATCGGTCTGAAGGGACATCGGGCGTTTGTACAGGAATGTTTGAAGGCTCGCAATAATCTTTTGGTTTTGTTGAGAGAACGTTTCGGTACAGATCATAAGATTGTCAAATTTTTGCATGCGTCTTCTTATACGAATTTCCTTCCTTTGCAGATTGAGATCGAGAATGGAGGGGTACCTGAATATCTGACAGAAGACGATTTTCCTGATGCCACAGTGAAAAAGTGGGAAACACAGCGTAGAACTGCTGGTTTTACACATCATCTAGCTCCTTACCATCTGCGTGCTGATCGTCTGCCTTCCTCGTTTGATCCAAATTCTTGTCCAATTACAGTCTATAAGTTGTGTGTTATGCCGCACAACATTCCCTTTGATCAACTGAAGAAGTTCGTGGATGATCTTGAAGCTGTGGTGACCGAAGCACTTGCTCGCAACCCGTCTTAGGCTATAGACGGGTTTTTTGTTTGTGGACATCTTGCTTGACGAAAAAAACTACCTGACGTAACGTCAATATACAATTACAAAATCGTTGATCTGGGAAAAAGTACCTTTGTTCTGTCAGAAGAGCGAGTAGGGGATAGTGAAAGCCCTGCCTGACACCATTGGGAAAATGGGCCTGGTGAGATGCCGATTGCATGAGTGATCGGCCGGAATCCCCCGTAATCATGGGATAATGCATATCCACGGAGTGCATGAAAGCGCCCAATTATTTGGGAAGAAAGGTGGCATCGCGGGAATAGACCCCGTCCTTTCAAGGCTGTTTTTTATGACAGGCTTGCGAGGATGGGGCCTTTTTGTTAGGGTTCCTACTCCACTTGTGGAGTAAATGTTCTTTCAAATTTCTCCAGGAGGAAACATGGGACAAGGACAAAAAATCACGATCGTTGATCTTGGTCCAGGATATGCGGGTAAAATTGATATGCGTGAATCTCTGTACAAAGTCACCGGACTTTTAGATGTGCAAAAACGCATGCTTGAGCACCTTGGGACTATGACCTATCGTGATTTGGTTGCAACCTCACTTCGTCGGCATCTTAAATTCAAAGAAGCCTTTGTTCTGATGTGTTATGCACTGAGAGCTTCAAATGGTCGTTTGGCAAGTTCTGTGCTTTCTGGTCTTGAAAGTTTTGGTGCTGAAGGTGATCGTCTTGCTGCTCGCGAACTTCTCTCCAGCTATGCCATGAAGGAAGCTTGGGATCGAATCACGCCATTCGAGATAGCAGGAATGGTCACGGCGACTATGATGGATGTTATGCGGTTTCCAGATTATGGTGATCGAGTGATTGAGACCTGCGGGATGGGAGGAGATCGTGGAGTGAAACTCAACGGTGAGGAGATTCCGAGAAAAACAATCAACGGTTCGACTCTCTCTGCATTGGTTCTTGCTAGTCTTGGTGTGAAGACAGCCAAACACGGCTCGTACGGAAACACTTCGCCTGTTGGATCCACCAATGCCATCGAAGAGCTTGGTGTAAGGGTAGATATTCCCGATGTAGATGTACAGCTAATACTTGCTGAACAAGCTTTTCATTTCACTGATGCACATGCTTGGAAAACAGTTCATGATCTTTCTCATCTTCAACCAAGGCGGGAAACGATTAACCATGTGATTGGACCTATGACTCCACCCATCAAGGCACGGACACGTTTGGACAAAATTCTTGGAGTGAATGATAAGCTACATCCTAGCATTGTGGCCGAAGCCTATCAGATTCTCAATGAGATGGGGGTATTCAGCGTTGGAAATGCTGCTATTGTTGCTGGTCTTGGCGCTCGTCCTACTGAGGATGGTATGATTGAAAACAGAAATTGGTTGCGTGACAATATTGTTCTTGATGAGCTTTCACCCATCGCTTCCGCTGTAGCTTTTGTTCAGCATGGACGTTCTGTTGGCACACACTTGGTGACACCAGGGCGATTCGGAGTGAAATTTCACCATCCACACGCGCCTTTCATTAAAAATGACCATGATGTCATCATGCAAGCAAATCATGATGTTTTACAAGGTGTGCTTGATGAGCGCCAATTGGTTGACCTTCTTGCGATGAATGCAGCTCTTGGTTTATATCTTGTCGAAATGATGGATGATGACGTGAGTCTTTCTGAGAAAGGACCAGATCAAGATGCCCTTAAGTCTTGTTTTACACGTTGTCATGAGCAGATTGTGAGCGGTCGTGTAGTTGCTTACTTGGAGAAATATGCACAACTGACGCAACAGTTGTCTTTGGGCGTTGCAAAATAACGCCCTTTTTTTATAATAAGATCATATGAAACATGAAATATTTTCACATTTTGTCACTATTGGTATGGTCCATTTTTCACCGCTTGAGGGATCAGATGGATACGAAGGGAAAGAGATCGTTTTAGAACGAGCTAAACAAGACCTCGCGATGTTGTTAGAAGGCGGGGTGGATATGGTCATGTTTGAGAATAATTTTGACACACCAAAATTTTCTCAGTTACCAAATACTGTTGCAAGACATTTTGAAGAACTTTTACAAGAATTAGTTCCTGAGACAACGGTCCTTTGGGGAATTGCCCCGCTCTGGAATGATTATCGTTTCGGATTTGAGATGTGTCACAAGTATGGTGGCATGATGGTTCGGGTGCCTGTCTTTGTCGATTCTGTTGAAACCGTTTATGGCACATTTTTGGCAGATCCAAAAAAGGTTCTTGAGACACGAAAAGAACTTGACGCTGAAGAAGTGCTTCTGCTTGCGGATGTCCAAGTCAAACATGCGACTATGCTTCATCCCAGACCTTTTATTGAATCTGTAAAAGAAGCGAGGGAGCAGGGTGCTGATGGAGTTATTGTGACTGGTTCTTGGACAGGCGATCCGCCAAGCGTGGAGCAATGCGCACAAGCCCATCATGTTGCCGATGGTCACTGCCTTGTTCTGACGGGAAGTGGCATGACCCCTGAAAATTTGAAGGATTTTAAACCTTATTTGAATGGAAGTATTGTTGGCACAGCTTTTAAGGAAAAGGTTGGTATTGAAGAGAAGGGGAAACCAAATATTGTGGGTCCTGAAGTTCGCTACAGCCCTGAGGCCATTGCTCGTTTTATGAAGGCAGCCAGACAGGAAAGGGGCTAATTTCATATAACAAAAGAACCTCCTTTTTTAGGAGGTTTTTTCTTTTTTCTCCTTGATTCGTTTTACAAGAAGAATAGTGATCAAAATTCCGACAAACGTGAGAGAAATTCCTATCCATTGAGTCATTCTATTTGGAAGGGGGGTGTAAAAAAGTTCATGGAAAGGGAAAAGGACATGCGAACTGACATAACTTACCAAGATAACGAAAAAGGTAGAGGTACTGACAATGGTATTTGTTTGTTGCATACTCATTGATTCTTCGGAGATGACCTGAAAAAGTTTACATATTCCCGATGGCACAACACCAAGGTAGATAACGGCAAACCAAATCGTTCCATTTGGGGGAACAGCAATCTGTCCATGACAGGCAGTCAACATCCAGAAGAAACTGAAGATAGTCCCAATCGTTAAGACAATCGTCATAGGGTAAATAGATTGAATGCCATGCTTGCGACGATAGCGTCCTTGCACAATCGTTTGTGAAGAAGAGACAACGACCAAACAAGCAGTAAGCCAGAAGGTTCGATCAAAAGCAAAAATAGTTGTCTGAGAGAAATCACATTGATAAACAAAGACACCTAGAATTGCCAATCCCAGACCTAGCCAGAAAAGCGAATAAGGGTGAAGTCGTTCCTTCACATAGATATTCGATCCAAGAGAAATAAGCGCTGGTCTGAGGGCTTGTGTGAGCACAACAATTAAGACGATTCCTGGTTTCTTTTCAGAAAGAGCATAGATTGTCAGTGCGAATTGAATCGTAAAGAGAATACTATCTAGCAAAACAGTTTCAGAAAGGTCTTTTTCCCAAATCCGTTTAAGAGAATCAATCAAGGTTTGATGAGGATCAATAGAACTCGATGGTGAGGAAGTGAATTGTTTGATCTTCGGATTGAAGAGAGAAATAGGTAAGGTTGCTAGGGCTCCAAATAGCATGAACCAAAAGACGGTTGCACTAATAGGGAAGACCACTTGTCCCTCTTGCATCACGCCATTCCGGTAGACAAGATAGGCTGTTCCAAAACCGATCGTGGCTGCAAGGGTTAGAATAAGAGGGAAAATGTGTTTGCGTTCAAGGGCAAAATACTTTTCCATGTATATCTCCTTGTAAGGAACTTCGGCCATATTTTCTCGAAATAATCATTTTGTCAAATAAAAAGAAAACCTCCTCATGTGTCGTACACGAGGAGGAATTGATGGTGGGGGGCGCGGGGTTCGAACCCACGACCCACGGCTTAAAAGGCCGGTGCTCTACCAGCTGAGCTAGCCCCCCACAAAGAATGAACTAAGCAGTATGCAAGAAAATGACGATTTTGTCAAGGTATTCGCTAGATATTGCTAGATAAAACCGAAAAAAGCCTTTTATAAAAGAAAAGCCCCAGGAGTGACCCAGGGACAGAAAAGAAGAATGGCACCGGCGACAGGGGTTGAACCCGCAACCTTCGGATTTGGAATCCGCTGCTCTACCAATTGAGCTACGCCGGTGCAGTAACGAGGAAACCTTATTATAATGGAATAATATTGTCAATATCAAAGGATCTTCGTTGCAATTTTTCAAAAAAAGACGCATAATTTTGCCTGTATGCAAAAACTCTATCAAAAGTTTTTTGGTGATCCAAACAAAAAGGTATTGGAAGGTCTTCGAAAAGATGTTGAGAAAATTAATGCTTTTGAAAGCATTGTGGCACAGCTTTCAGACGAACAGCTCTACGGAAAAACAAAAGAATTTCAAGATCGTCTTGCACAAGGTGAGACAACGGATGATCTTCTTTGTGAAGCCTTTGCTGTTGTACGTGAAGTAGCAAAACGACAAATTGGACAAAGGCATTTTGATGTTCAGCTTATGGGGGGAATTGTGCTTCATCGTGGAGGCATTGCTGAGATGCGTACGGGAGAAGGAAAGACTCTCACTTCCACTTGTGCAATCTATTTAAATGCTCTGACAGGAAAAGGAGTCCATGTGGTGACAGTGAATGATTACCTTGCTCGTCGTGATACTGTTTGGATGGGACAAATCTATCATGCTCTTGGGCTTACTGTTGGCTGCATTCAGCATGATGGAGCTTTTCTTTATGATCCTGAATATCTCTTGAAAGAGGGGAGCAAAGAAGAACAAAAAGTAGATGAAGAACGCGACACTCTTGGATCTTTCAAAGTGCAAACGGATTATCTTCATCCTGCAGAACATCGTTCTGCAGCCTATAAAGCAGATATTACCTACGGAACAAATAACGAGTTTGGATTTGATTATCTTCGAGATAACATGGCTCCAAAGATGGAAGAGCGTGTCATGCGTGACGAACTTCATTATGCCATCATCGATGAAGTCGATTCTATCTTGATCGATGAAGCGCGCACGCCACTTATCATCTCAGCTCCAGCAGAAGAATCGAACAAATTATATGTTCAATTTGCTCACATTATTAAGCAGTTAATTGAAAATGAAGATTTCAACATTGATGAAAAAATGCGCACGGCAACTCTTACAGAATCCGGAATACATAAGATTGAGAAAGCACTAGGAATTGAAAATCTTTATGCTACAGATGCAGGAAACCTTCAACATTATGCAGATTCAGCGCTTCGCGCAAAAGCGTTGTATCAACTTGATGTCCATTATGTCATCAAAGACAAAGAAATCATCATTGTTGATGAGTTTACTGGTCGATTGATGCCTGGTCGTCGTTTTTCAGAAGGAATTCATCAAGCCATTGAAGCAAAAGAAGGTGTGGACATTAAACGTGAAAGTCAAACATTAGCAACAATCACGTTTCAGAATTTATTCCGTATGTATAATAAATTGTCTGGAATGACCGGAACAGCCATTACAGAGGCGGAAGAATTTGCTAATACCTACGGATTGGAAGTTACAGAAGTTCCTACGCATCTTCCTATTTGTCGTCATGATTTGAATGATCGTGTTTATAAAAGTGAACTAGGAAAATTCAAAGCGGTTATTCGTGAAATAAAAGAGCTTCAAGAAAAGGGACAACCGATTCTTGTTGGAACAGTGTCTGTTGAGAAAAATGAACTCCTAAGTGAATTACTCAGGAGAGAGGGAGTTAAGCATGAA
>MGEY01000026.1:7120-11391 GCA_001791615.1 Candidatus Uhrbacteria bacterium RIFOXYA2_FULL_40_9 | reverse complement strand
TGAGTGAATACTTCCCTAACTATAGCGTCATGTTTTAGTTATACACCACCTTGTTTAGTATAGAGCCTTTTATGATTGACAAAGAGCGGTTTTTCTGTTAGGTTTTTGAAGGCGACAAAACCCATGAGACCAAGGAGGTTTACATGGTGCCCAACACAGAAAAACGCAAGTCTTTCATCGGTGGTTTTTTGGGTGGGTTCCTCGGATATGGTTTGGGTTATCTGTTCGGTCAAGTGTGGCTCTCTTTTGTTCTTTTCTTTATAGTCGGTTATTTGGGCTATGATTTTCACAGTGCGATCAAGGTTGTTTCTTTCACTGTTCGACAAGCCTGGAAGTGGGTGTACGATCTTGCACCTAAGTCTGGCTTTGAGTTTTGGCATTGCACGGTAGATTCTATTCGAAACACGTATCAGAAAACAAAGGTCTACAATCCTTACCCAATCCTGACATTTGTGGTTGTTCCTTTTGTCGTGATTTTCATTCATGCTCTATGCAATAATTCGCGTCTTGCTGGTGCGGGAGACCATTTTTTCACTACCGTGTGGAATTGTTATGTTGGTAACTGGGTTTGGTATCAGACAGGCATTGAGCCTTTGACTGGAAAAGTCTATCACAACACAATGGTGAGTCGGGCATTCCCTTATTTCTTTATCCATGTACTTGCATTGGTTCCGGCATTCCTTGTTTGGATGGGATCAGGTTGGCTTGTGTTCGGAGTCATTCATTGGGCAAAAAATATCCGCAAGACCCCGGTCTATGCCAAAGTAGTCGTGTTCTGGATTTTTGTGGCACCAGTTTTGCTGGTGGGTAAGATGATTGCAGAGTTGTTGATCGCCATTCATAACGCACGGCGTCTTGCAACGGCCATCACGACACTTGTGAGTGGATCACTGATTCTTTTGCTCGTTCCTTTTCAACCACATCTGGTGATCGGTGGATTGTGTGCAATCGCCTGTGGTCTGACCACAGGCGTGTTCTGCCTGTTGGTAGCTAAATTCCTTGATCATCAGACATCTGTGGAACGATTCAAGCAGTTTGTTGAAAAATCCATCTTCAATTACGCTCCTTCTGTGAACTGAACGATTAGATCACTGCCTTCCTTAGGCAGTTTTTCTTTTTCTAAAATTTTGAACAAATGTTGAAAGAAAATCAAAAAAGTCGTGGTATAGCCACGACCAAAAAATATCCTACAAAAAACTTTGTTATGTTTTTGGTGGTTTTTTTGCTTTTTCTCTTCCTTGCATCACGGTCGTAAGCCAGCCTTTAACAGTGTGACGTGTAGCATCACGGATCTTTGTTCGTGCGTGTCGAGTTTTGCAGAATTTTATCCAGTCAGGATTAGGACTCTTTCGATTTTTATCAATGATGATGTCGACAATATCTCCAGAATTGAGTGGAGTATCAAGGTTACGCATCTGATCATTAATACGAACAGCTGTACACTTATTTCCAATATCAGTATGAATTGCATAAGCAAAATCAACAGGGGTTCCACCTTCAGGAAGATCAATCACATCTCCTTTTGGTGTTAAGACGAAAATACGGTCTTTAAAAATATCAATTTTCATCATTTCCAGCTGATCAAGGAAATCTTTTTTATCCGCAAGTTCTCGTTGAATGATTGCCAGTTCCTCCATCCATTTAAGTTGTTTTGTAGAAAGATTTCCTTTTTCCTTATATCTCCAGTGAGCAGCAATACCATATTCAGCCAACTCATGCATTTCTTGTGTACGAATTTGAAATTCGACAATTTCTCCATCTTCACAAAAAACGGTTGTGTGCAAAGATTGATAGCCGTTTGGTTTTGGTTGAGAAATAAAATCTTTGATACGCCCTGGAACAGGTCGCCATCGTTGGTGTAGGAGACCAAGAATGATATAACAATCTTCAACATCCGTGAGAATAATGCGCACGGCAATAAGATCGTAGATTTTTGAAATGTCCCCAGAATAGCGATTGAGTTTTTTGTAAAGACTATAAAGTCGTTTCACTCGACCATGCACTTGGGCTTCTGTCACATTTGCTTGTGTAAGCATTCCCTCAGTCAGTGCAATAATTTTACTGATGTAGGTTCCTTTTTCTCGCACTTTGGTTTCCAAAATTGCGTGTGTGCGTTCGTATTCTTTTGGGTTGAGATATGCAAAAGAGGCATCTTCTAATTCTCCTCGCATCTCACTCATTCCAAGACGTCCGGCAATCGGAGCATAGATATCCAATGATTCTTTTGCTGTCCGTTGCTGTTTGCGTTTTGGCATGGCATAGAGAGTCTGAAGATTGTGAAGGCGGTCTGCGAACTTCATGAAAATCACTCGGACATCCGAAGCCATAGCGAGAAACATTTTGCGCATGTTTTCCACATACCTTTCTGTTCCATGATATTTGACTCGTTTCAGTTTTGTTACACTATCAACAAGACCTGCGATATCTGGACCAAATTGTTTTTCGATATCCTCTAAGGTAATTCCTGTATCTTCCACAATGTCATGTAACAAACCTGCGGAAACAACGTTCAAATGAAGTTTCATTTCTGCAAGCTTATAGGCAACAGCAAGTGGATGTGAAATAAAAGGATGCCCCGTTGAACGATTTTTTCCTTCATGTGCTTGGTTGGCAAGAGTATAGGCACGTAAAACCAGATCAAGATCTGGTTTTTCATAATTCTTTTTGATGAGTTCTTCAAGGTCTTTGATGGTGTAAATAATTTCTGGCATAAGCTGAGAAATCTATGTGATTAGCGTAATCTAAGTTTGAGTCTCTGTAAAGAAGTGAATGATAAAATAATAACGTTGACGCAAAAAGAAGTGGGCGGTATCCTTTGAGAAACAATATCTATTTATGACAGTAACAAAAAAATCTCATTCTCCTTCGGATCTTCCTGCAATCCCGAAGCGTGGGGGAGCAAAACCACCTGATCTTCCTGCGATTCCACAACGTGGAGGAACATTACCACCTGAGACAACAACTTCCGATTTGGCAGATCGAGCAAAAACAGAAACAGAAAAAGGAAAAGAAAAGGAAACAGAAGGAACAAAAGTATTTGTTAGAGGTTTAGGTGAAGAAACCACAAACAAAGAACTTCAGGAGGCTTTTGCTTCTTTTGGGGAAATCGAGAAAGTTTTTGTTGTGAAAGATAAAAAAACAAAAAAACCTCGAGGGTTTGGATTTGTCATTTTTAAAAGTGAAGAGGACGCTAAAAAAGCCATAGAGGCAATGAATGGAAAACAATGGAAAGGTGAAACACTTGTTGTAAACGTTGCGAAAGAAAAAAAAGAGGGAGGAGAAGCAGATAAAACTGATACACCAGATACAAAAAAAAGGGAGACTGGTAAGGATGCAGGAGATGATACTAAAGACGACGCCTCTCTTGATACAACCGCAGCCGGTGATCGAGCAAGAGATTTAGCGAGGTCCTCTTCGGATATATCAGATGATGGATCAGCAGAACCTCCATCTGGTCCACCTCCCATTTCTGAACGTTTTATTTATTTGGATCGCACAAAAGGAGGAAAAACATGGTTTGATAAAGGAGTTGCAGGAGCATGGCGTGGAATAAAAACAGCTTTTTGGACACCTCTTGTGCTTATCGGAAAAGTTCTTCATAAAACGTGGAAGGTTGCTTACAAAGTTTATGATCATGGTTTGCATAAGGCACAATCTTGGGGGAAAAAATTTGGAGAACCAAAAAATCAAATTTTGAAAGGGATATGGAATTTCTTGTTTAGAGAGCCACACAAACCTGTTGGAGAACGAGAAGAATCTTACAAACCCAAGAAAGAGACGAAAAAAGGAAAATAAAAACATCCCGCGCTGCGGGGTGTTTTTCTATTTCTTTGGTTTGGTATTTTTGACGCGTTTCTTTGCAAGAAGCTCTAAGGCTTTTTCTTGAGTGATGCTCACAGGATCCGTTTTTCTTCCAATAGAAGCATTTGTGGTTCCGTCAGTGACATATGGTCCATAGCGTCCATTCTTAATCAAAATTTGTGCCTTTGTTTCTGGGTCTATTCCAAGTTCTGCAAGCGGAGTCATCATGGCTTTTTTCTGTTCTTCTGATTGTTGTAGAAGAGTTCGTGATTCTTCAAGGGTGATGGTGACTGGGCTTAAAGGTTCTTTAATGGATGCGGTGACTTCTCCTGCTTTAAGATAGGGGCCAAAGCGTCCGATGTTTGCGACCATCTCTGTTCCATCTTCACGCTTGCCTACTAATCTTGGCAAGGAAAGAAGGCCAAGGGCTTCTTGTAAAGTTATTGATTCGTAATTCATACCACGTAAGA
>MGEY01000026.1:2758-6951 GCA_001791615.1 Candidatus Uhrbacteria bacterium RIFOXYA2_FULL_40_9 | reverse complement strand
AATTGACTCATGGAAAGGTTGATAAAATTGTTTAAGCATGGGGACCCATTCAATCTTTCCTTCTGCAATTGAGTCTAAATCGTTTTCCATTTTTGCGGTAAAAGCATAATCAACAATATTGGGAAAATGTTCCACCAAAAAATCATTAACGATTTTAGCGACATCTGTAGGGGCGAGTTTTTTATGTTCATCTCGTTCCACATACCCACGATCAATGATGGTGCTAATGGTTGGAGCATAAGTAGAAGGTCTTCCAATTTCATGTTCTTCTAAAGCTTTTACCAGTGTGGCATCGGAATACCGTGCAGGAGGTTCAGTAAAATGTTGTGTTGGTTTAAGAGATTGTAAAGCGACGCTGTCTTGAACCGTGAGTGCAGGAAGCAGTTTTTCTTTTGAGGGTTGATAGATTTTCATGAACCCATCAAACGTCACCATATTTCCACTAGCACGAAAAAGATAATCTTTTGCTTGGATATCAACAGCAGTGCGTTCTAATTTTGCATCAGGCAATTGAGAAGCAATAGTGCGTCGCCAAATCAGATCGTAGAGTTTCCATTGTTTTGGTTCAAGTGTTGTTTTACATTGTTCTGGTGTGACAATGATATTTGTTGGTCGAATGGCTTCATGCGCTTCTTGAGCACCTTTCTTTTTTGTTTTGTATTGTTTTATTCCTGTTGTATAAGTTGCCCCAAACTGTGCACGGATAAACTCTTGTGCTTCTTGAAGAAACTTATCAGACAAGGTGAGCGAGTCTGTACGCATGTAAGTAATACTTCCTGTTTCATACAAACTTTGTGCAAGCATCATCGTTTGTTTAGCACTGTAGCCAAGTTTGCTATTTGCTTCCATTTGTAAACTTGAAGTGGTGAATGGTGTAGGTGGAGCTTTTGTGATCTCCTTCTTTTTAACGTCTGAAACCGTATAGGTTGCTTCTTCTAAATCCTTATTAATAGCATCTGCCTCCTCTTGATTTTTAATGGAAAGCTTTTCCAATTTTTTTCCATGTGCTTCAAAAAGTTTTCCTTCAAAAGAAAGTTGGTCTTTTTCAAATAGGGCATCTACACTCCAATATTCTTCGATCACAAAAGCTTCGCGTTCTCGTTCTCTTTCTACAACAAATCGCATAGCAATAGATTGTACACGTCCAGCAGAAAGTCCACGACGAATTTTTTTCCAAAGGAGCGGAGAAAGTTCATATCCCACCAAGCGATCAAGAATACGTCGCGCCTGTTGAGCATTCACAAGATTCATATCAAGCCAACGTGGCGACTCCAAAGCTTTTTCAATTGCATTTTTTGTAATTTCTTGAAAGGTTATGCGTTTGCCTTTTGTTTGATCTAATTTTAAAAGTTCAGCAACATGCCAAGCAATGGCTTCTCCTTCGCGGTCTGCGTCCGTAGCAAGGTAAACAACATCAGCTTCCTTTGCAGCTTTTCGAAGAGCAGTGACATTTTGTTTGCTTTTGGTTGGTACTGTGTAAGTAGGTTCAAACGTTCCTTGTTCAATATCAATGCCCATGGCACTTTTTGGAAGATCACGAATGTGTCCAAAAGAAGAAAGGACTTGATATTCTGGTCCAAGATATTTTGAAATGGTTTTTGTTTTCGTCGGAGACTCGACGATCAGTAGATGTTTTGACATGTGGCGATAATGAAGGATGGATGTTTTTTCGTCAAGCCCATTATGAAGCACGAATATAATATTGTCCACCAATAGGTGTTGCGACCCCTTTCATTTCCATGAGTGTTAAGATGCTTGTGACTTTCGAAGGGAGCAACTGACTTTCACGAATAAGATCGTCAATATGCAAAGGTTCTAAGGAAAGAAGTTTGTAGAGAATCTGTTCTTCTTTGCTTCCAGGATGATAAGAAATTTCTTTTGTCGTTTTTGTTGTTTCTTGAATATGCGGAAGAAGATCTTTCACATGTGTGACAGGGATAGCTCCCATCTTAATAAGGTTATTTGGGCCAAGAGAAAGAGGGGAGTGAATAGGACCTGGAACTGCATACACATCACGTCCTGATTCAAGAGCAAGGCGTGCAGTAATAAGCGATCCAGACTTTTGAGCAGCTTCGATGACAAGGGTTCCTTTACAAAGTCCTGCAATTAAACGATTACGAAAAGGGAAATGTTGTTTGAGCGGAGGAATTCCAATAGGGAATTCTGAAAGAAGTGCTCCTCCTGATTGAATAATGGATTTTGCAAGCCCTTTGTGCGAAGAGGGATAGAGATGATTCCAATCCAGTCCTGATCCAAGAACTGCCACAGTTGTTCCTCCAACATCAACGGTTGTTTTATGTGTCAGGGCATCAATTCCATAAGCTAAACCACTGACAATCACGGTTTTAGTTTTTGCTAAAGGTTCAATTAATAATTTCACTACTTGTTTTCCATACAGACTTGGTTTGCGTGATCCAATTACCGCAAGATGGAGTCGTTCTGATTTTGGTAAGATGCCACGATAAAAAAGAAGTGCAGGAGGATCATATATTTCTTTAAGGAGTAAAGGATAGTCAGGATCCGTGATAGTGATGATTTGAATTTGATGAGTTTCAAGAAGAGCCAGTTCTTTTTGTGGATCAATTTGTGATCGTTGCTGACAAAATTGTTCGGCAACAGAAGATTCAATTTGGGCATGCACGAATTCAGACACGGAAGCGTGAAAGGCATCGTGCATACTTGGGAAACCTTGAAGAAGTTTTTGCATTCTGATGGGACCAAACTTTCGAAAGCGTGTGAGCCCAAGCCAGAAAGGAAGATCAGGATTTGTCATGCAGATAGAATAACATATTTTTTAATAATTTTTGAAAAGAAAAACACCGAGGCTGGTCGGTGCGAGGTTACCCTTTCCAGAGAGGAACAGGAGATTGTTTAGGCAGACGTCTTCCATCGAGCAAAATACGTTGCGTGAGAGAAGGATCTTTTTGTACGAGTTTTTCAAAACATTTTTCACAAAGAGCAGTAGGCGTGTATTCGTAATGGTATCGGTAGCAAAGGATTGCACGCCTTGGAGGCAAAGAACATTCGTAATCTGGACAATCTGTTCCGTTTCCACAGATATTATTGTTTCGCCCCAAGGCTTGCACCAAACGAATCACATTGTCGACATATCCCATCTCGAGTTTTGCAGGAGGCGCCTGAAGAATCACTTCATCATTTACAAGACATTTATCCCATGTATTCCATCCTCTGCCTTTAATGATCCCATTTTCCAAACAGAAGTGCATATTGTAGGCATCATCTACTTCTGGATTTTCTCCAAGAAGATCAAATAGTGTCGGATGAATGTAAAGGACCCGGTTCACTACGAGGCACCAGCCTTCCATGACATCGATGGCCCAACAATAAGGCGTAACTGCTCCAATCAAGACTTTTGTTTCATTGATTCCAAAGACATCGATAGTAAGAGGAAGAAGAGGGATTTGTATCCCAATGGAAATAGCCATGTTTCCTCCGTTTCCATTTCCTCTTGATAAGGAAAATGGTTGTTGAGGATAGCAAAGAAAATCCAGATGGTCAATAGAGCTAACAAAAAATAAGCCTTGGGCTTATTTTATTTTATCCACTTTTCTATTTCTTCAACCGCTTCAGAGATGATGTTTGGAAGTTTTTTTGTTTCTTGATCTGTCCATTTTTGAAGCACCCAATCTTCTAAAGGAACATCCAGATGTTCAGGGCGTCCGATTCCAATGCGTAGTCGCGCAATGTTTGTTCCTCGAGGGAAAAGATCTAAAATCGATTGCATTCCATTGTGGCCTCCAGAAGACCCTCCAGGTCTAAAACGTACTTCTCCAAAAGATAAATCTGCATCATCATAAACCACAAGGATTTCTTCTGAAGAAAGAGATGATTGTGAAAGAATGGCTTTCACAGCTCTACCACTGACATTCATGAATGTCTGAGGTTTACACAGGAGAAGTTTGTGTTGATTCTGAATAATCTCTGAAAGTTCTGCTTCCATGGAAGCTTTTTTTCGAAAGGTTCCATTCAATTGTTTTGCAAGTTCCTCAACCACAAGAAATCCAATATTATGACGTGTTTGCTGGTAAGCAGGTCCAGGATTTCCAAGGCCGACGATGAGTTTCATATTATTTTGAAACAGAAGGGGCTGTTTTCACATGAATTTTAACAGGACTTCCTTCAAAATTAAATTTTTGACGGAGTTGATTTTCTAAAAATCGAACATATGTAGG
>MGEY01000026.1:0-2729 GCA_001791615.1 Candidatus Uhrbacteria bacterium RIFOXYA2_FULL_40_9 | reverse complement strand
GTCCTGTTTTTGCAGAGATAAAAAGGATAGGAGTCCAACGAAGAAAAGGGATAGAGGAAGCAATTTCTTTTTTGTATTCGTTAATGGTGTAGGTTGTTTTATCTTTAACAAGATCCCATTTATTCACAACAAAGATGACTCCTGCTTTTGTTTCTTTGAGAAGTCCTGCAAGTGTGCGTTCTTGTGTTCCAATTGGTTCAATGGCATCAAGAACAAAAAGAATCACATCTGCTTGTCTCATCGCACGTTCCGTGCGATCCACACTCGCAGCTTCTAACCCTCCTGTTTTTTTTACTTTGTTTTTTTTTCGAAGTCCTGCGGTGTCAATAAAAACATAACGTTTCCCATCATGCTCAATAAGTGTGTCATTTGGTTCACGTGTAGTGTGAGAGATAGAGCTTGTGATAAATCGTTCTTCCCCAATCAAAGCATTTAAGAGAGAGGATTTTCCGACGTTTGGTTTTCCAATTACCGCAATATGACAGGCGTCGATTTCTGGATTATCTCCTGGAGGTTTGCCTATATTTTCTAAACGTTCATACACAAGATCTAAAAGATCACCCACTCCTGTTCCACGTACTGCAGAGACGGCCAAAGGAGTTGGAAGCCCAGCAAGTCGCCATTGTGTTTCTTCAACACTTGCGCGTTGAGAAGCAGATTCTGCTTTATTTCCAACCACAAGAACAGCTTTTTTTTGATCTCGTAATTGTTTTGCAAGTTCACTATCTTGTGGAAGAGGATCTGTTTGTAGATCTACGACGAAAAGAATGAGATCTGCTTGTTGCATGGCTCTTTGTGCTTGGGTGACGGTTCCTTTTTCAATTTCATCTTTGAGCTCGACATCAAGACCACCCGTATCAATCACACGGATATATTTTCCACGCCACAAACAAATACCTTCTTTCCAATCCCGAGTTGTTCCTGCTTTTGCAGAAACAAGCGCCTTTTGTTCTTCTAAAAGGCGATTAAAAAGTGTGGATTTACCTACATTTGTACGCCCAACAAGGGCAACAGTTGGAAGAGAAGAGGAAATCATAGTTATAACATCACAAGATTTTTCGAATCTTCGCCTAAAATCACAAGGAAGTCAACTTCACTTTGGGAAGCTAAGTCTATATAGGTCTTTTGAAACACTTCAATTTCTTCTGTGGGGATTTCACCTGTCACAGTCCATCCATCTTCAGAAAAAATAAGACTTGCTTGAAGATTTTCTCGCAACGCATTTAATTCATTTGTTTTATCTCCTTGTGTGAAATCGTAGATGATCGTGTACGAGTAATCACGCGTAGGAGCATTGCCTATTTTAATAACTCGTATTTCAGAAGTTTCAATCAACAAAGAAGTACGAGAAGCAAGACCTGTAATGTTTGTTCCATTTTGAATTTCTACTTGTGTAAGTCCTTCGAAAGTTTCTTGATATTGTTCATACATTACAGAGAGTTCCGTTTCTGATAGAAAAATATTTTCTGCCATTTGTTGAATAGGTGACCAATCGTCATTTTTAGGAAGAAGCACATAAGCTCCATCCATACTCGTAGCGTACAAAGGAGAGTTTTCTGAGGTATCAAGAACATGGGAATTGATATTTGTTGTATCTAGATTTTTGAATTCACCTGCGAGACGCATGAGTTCCCATACAGAAAGATTTGTTGCAATATTATCTTTCAGTGTTTCTAAGAGATTTGAAATACGGGAAGGGTTTAAAAGTGTAGAAACAGAAAGGACTTTGTTTTTGACTGCAAGAAGGATTGATTGTTGTCTTCGAGATCGAGCAAAGTCAGAGGACTCTCCATTTGTTCCATGTCTTGAACGAACAAAATTCAATGCGGTTTCTCCATCCATGTGAATCCATCCTTCTTCAAAAGTAAGAACTTCAAATCGGCAATCATAATTTTCTACAATCTCTTCTTCCCCCTCTTCATTAATGAGCGTTGTTTCTCCACAATCAGCATTTTCCATCCCAAGTGAAGGAAATTCAGTGTCAGTGAAACTATTCTCAACATAAACGTCAATTCCTCCGATATCATCAATCACTTGGGAAAATCCATCAAAATCTACACGGACATAATATTGAATATCTTGATTCAAAATTTGTTCCACTACCTGTGTTGCGAGATCTGGTCCATATCCATCTTCTTCCATTTCACCAAAAGCATTTGCGTGGTTGATTTTTCTCCAACCGTACCCTGGAATTGGAACAGTAAGGTCACGAGGAATAGAAATCATGCCGATATCGTGAGTTGAAGGCTGCCAACTTGCAAAGATCATGGTATCTGAAAGTTGTGGTCCTTCATGCCCTTCTCCTCCAATACCCATTAACAAAATGTTTACACGATCATTTTCTTCTCCAACAAGTTCACGGTCTCCTGCGCCAACAAGGTGACGAAGGGTGGACATGAAAGTCATTTTTGGAAAGGTGTCTGAACTTACATCACCTGTAGTTGCGACTTGATAGGAAAAAACAATTCCAACAAAGACAGCGACAATGAGAAAAAGAAGAATTGTTTTTCCGTAAACAAAAAAAGACTTCTGTCGCAAAGTGCCAAGACAATACTTTTTTCGCAAGAAGTCGATTTTTGGTTTTTCCATAAAGTTCGTGCTGACAGTATAGCGGAAAAAAGTAAGAGTTTCAAATAGGAATGGCTCTATACTAAACAAGGTGGTGTATAACTAAAACATGACGCTATAGTTAGGGAAGTATTCACTCATCTCTAACCACACACGTCATG
>MGEY01000025.1 GCA_001791615.1 Candidatus Uhrbacteria bacterium RIFOXYA2_FULL_40_9 | reverse complement strand
TCTACCAGCGACTCGCTGGTCCACGTCATGCACGTCCAGCGTTTCATCGATGCCACCATCGCGCTGCACGTCGACCCCGGGGTCAACCCCTACAACGGGGAGAAGACCAAGCCGGCGGTCAGCCTCGTCGTGTCCCGACCCAGCTTCGACGGCCCCTACTGGCACACCCAGCCCACGCTGGACGAGGATGCCAGCTTCTTCGACGGCGCCCAGCCCATCCGCTGGACCATCGAGAAGGTGTGGGACGTCGAGGAGAGCCGCTGGCTCTTCCACGGAGACGTCGCCTTCGGCGGGTTCTGAACTGCCTAGCTGACCCGACGGTCGGCGAGACCCAGCACTCCTCTTGGACAAACTCCGCAAGTGGTTGAGACAACCAACAACGGAGGAAATATGTCCAAGAAGCATGCGGTCATGATGAAGCTCTTTGTCCGGGGCCTGAACCAGACGGGATACTACCTGCGATTCGATGTTGTGAAGTACGGCAAGCAGATCGACATCGAGAACATCCAATTACAGGAAGATGACATTTCTCGGGATCAGCATGACAGTTTCTACGGTACGCCGGAGATTGAGGTCGAGTTCGTCACGGTCGATGGTAAGGCCTACTAGTTCTTCTAAACCCTCTCTCTCATCCGTAACGACTAGCTCGCGCACTTGCATCGAGCGGAAACACGCACCTGCGTGACGTCCGCCGATCGTGGGTGCGCTCTTTCTTTTCCGCTGTTTTTCATTTGATAATGTTGATCCCCTTCCAAAAACCCCTCAGCAAAGACTGGGGGATTTTTGTTATTTCCAAAGCCAGGGAATTGAGGATGGAACTCGATCCAAACCGGCCCTACAATTGACAGAAACTAAAGGAAAAGCTAGAGTTTAGTGTCGTTGTAAAAGGCAGCGACCCGGAGAACTCTCTCTCCGGCAGTGACAGGAGTGTTCATGAAACCAGAACGCATGGGTGAACTGGCATATAAACTTCTTCTTGAGAGAACTGCTCGGCGGGGTTACCGCTTGCGTAAAAGCATGAGCAGAGATATTCACAATCATGCACAGCAACTTGGTGTTGAGACCGCAGAACTCAAACAATTCACTATGATCGCTTTGAGAGATCTGATGGGAAAGATGTTTCCTAGCATGAATGTGACGTTTGTTTCTACGCTTTCGGATCAGCGACGCAATGAAATCGCTCTTCTGGTCGCCCGTCATGAGCTGCGCAAGGAATCAATTCGTCTCAATGGTGATCATGATCGTGAGCTTGCAGAACTTGCGCAGGCGATTGGTGAGAATGAACGGGAAGTCAAACAGCTCTTCACGATCCTGATGCGCGAACTCATGGATGAATTGTTTCCTGCTGTGTAATTGTTCTTTGTGAAAAAGAATCCGAAAGGGTTGAGCGCAAGCTCTTAAAAGGGTAATACCTCCCTCTGCCTAAGGCAGACTGGAGGAGAACAAGAACCTCTCCCCTCGTATTCTTTCTAAAGTCTTCTGATATTGCCGTAGCTAAGCCACGGCATTTTCTTTTTCAAAAAACAGCAGGGATTCCTACTGTTTTTTTATTCTTTTAATCTCTCTCTCATTTGACGATCAACATCTCGCTTTTTAATCGTCTCTCTTTTTTCATACTTCTTTTTTCCGCGCGCAAGAGCAAATTCCATTTTGATCATCCTGCGTTTTGTATATAAAGAAAGAGGAACAAGGGTTAGTTTTTCTTGTGTAACCTTCCCAATGAATCGATTAAGCTCTTTTGTATGCACTAACACTTTTCGATCTTGGTATGGATCGTACTCCTTTTGCACACCAGTTGCAGGTTCATACTTGGCAATAAAAGCATTCTTGAGCCAAAGCTCTCCTTTATGAATATACAAAAAAGCTCCTTTTAATTGAACATGTCCTGCTTTCACAGATTTCACCTCAGGTCCACTCAATACTAATCCGCCCTCGAACTTTTCCAGGATTTCATAATCAAATAAAGCTTTTTTATTCAAAGCAAGTGTACTCATACAAAAACAGTATAACATGACTTTCTGACATCTTCTTGTCTCCCTTTCCCCCCTCCCCTTGTTGTTTTTTCATTTTCTGCTAGAATAACCACATATTTTATCTCCTTATGCGCATTCACAGACACAGACAACAACAACCAAAACTCAATATTCCGCAATATCGTATCAATCGACGTATTCAAGCAGAACAAGTGCGTGTTATTGACGAGAATGGCGCTCCTCTTGGTATTTTACCAACAGAAGAGGCAATCACTCTTGCAGAAACCAAAGAACTAGATTTAGTGGAAGTTTCTCCAAAAGCAGAACCTCCTGTGTGTAAAATTCTTGATTTTGGACAATTTAAATATCAGAAAGAAAAGGAAGCAAAAAAACAAAAAGCACAATCAAAAGAAATTGAAATAAAAGGAATCCGTCTTTCTGTCCGTATTGGAGAACATGATTTTTCTGTACGATTAGACCAAGCTCTTAAATTCCTTGAAAGAGGAGATAAAGTGCGTATTGAATTACCTTTGCGTGGTCGAGAACGTGCTCATAGAGAAGTTGCGAACCAAGTTGTGGAACGTTTTATTCATTCTATTCGCGAAACATACCCAATTCGTCTAGAACAACCTACTACGTACCAAGGAGGACGTATCACGGCTATTGTTGCTCGTTCCTAATCATCCACAATTGACAAAAATAAGCTCTTCTTATACACTCTTGACACTTATCTTGATGTTTGTATGAAACTCAAAACACATAAAGCCCTTGCAAAGCGAATTAAAATCACAAAAACAGGAAAAGTCTTGAAGCGAACTGCAGGACAAGATCATTTTAATGGACGCGAAACCGGAAAAACAACTCGCAACAAGCGAAGTGATAAAACGATGTCAAAAGCACATACGCGGGCAATTAAAACCCTTATTCCAAAAATGTAAACTGATATGCCACGAGTTAAACGAGGAACACAACATACAAAGAAACGCCACAATCTTCTTGCAAAGACCAAAGGAATGATGTGGGGACGAAAATCAAAAATTCGTCTTGCACGTATTGCTTCTTTGAAAGCCGGTGTCTATGCATATAGGGATAGACGCAACAAAAAGCGTTATTTCCGACGCCTCTGGCAAATCCGCATCAATGCAGCTGTCAGACCTCTTGGTCTTAGTTATAGTAGATTCATTGATCTTCTTAAAAA
Source organism: Candidatus Uhrbacteria bacterium RIFOXYA2_FULL_40_9 (assembly GCA_001791615.1). Lineage (GTDB taxonomy): Bacteria > Patescibacteriota > Patescibacteriia > UBA9934 > GWF2-40-263 > UBA12396. The sequence continues at coordinate 5,856 of MGEY01000025.1, read as the reverse complement.
AGCAAATGTTCTCCTTGACCGAAAGATTCTCTCTACCCTTGCAAAAGATCATCCAGCTGTTTTCGAAAAAGTTGTTGAATCCGTCAAAAAATAAAAGAAATCGTCCGAAAGGGCGATTTTTTGTATTCTAAATGGGGAAAGGATTGACAAAACCCTTTTTTCTTGATAGTCTTTACTGTTTTTTGTTCCTTCCACCCACACCCAGGAGGTTCCCATGTCTGCTGACAACTTCACGGTCGTAGCTCAGATGCCTGATCGCAATGGTGGTATTGAATTTCGTGTATCAAACCAAAGAGATTCACAGTATTATAGTGGTTGTTTCCTTGTGATTTTTTCTCAAAAGCAAGAACGTGCATGGAGAAAGAGAGAATATCGTAAGTTGCGCAAATGCCTCGAAAAACATGTTTCCCAATGGGATTTGGATCGAATCCGTTTTGGATCGCGTCCTCTGATTGCAAGAACGCGGGATCAGCGATGTGTATGGCAATGGGTTTTTTGGAAAAATTCTGCTGTTTATCACTCACATGAAGAGGCTCAAGCTGCTGCTGTTAAAATGGAAGAAGAAATGGAGTCTGAATATGGTATTGCTAATGAAGAATGGGGCACTCCGCTTCCTACGCGAGAAGAAGCGGTAGCTGCGGCAAAACGTGCAGGACCGATCTGGGAAGAATTTCTTCAGTATCCTGGATAGACAACCGCGCAGAAGCACCCGTACGGGGTGCTTTTTCTTTTCTCTAACCTTTTCTCTAACCTTGACAAAAACGACATGCTTGACTAGGGTTAAAAGCTCAATTTCGAGTACTCGTTCTTCTACAACCCTTGCAAAGGAGCTTCCCCATGGCCATTACCTTGATCATTGATGGAACCCGCCATTCTTGCAGTGAAAATTTTAAACTGGATCTTGAAATCGTCTCTGGTACCCCATTTGAGTGGAGTCTTGAGATTACAGACGTTGATCGACAGAAAGGTGATGAATTTACGATCAACACATTTGGTGATGATATTCTGACAGAAACACTCCTGACAACACCTGTACTCAACGGTGATGACCCTGTTGTTTTTTTCATTAAGAGCAAAACAGATGGATATCCTGTACCTGGTGTCCATCAGATCACTCTCATGCGCACTTCAGATCTTTTGAATCTGGCTGTGATCAATATTAATGTCAAAACATCTCCTTCCGTCGGATTGCCTCCTTCGGGAGTTCCCCCTGTTGGACCTATTCCACCAGCTTCCCCAATTCCTCCTGCCTCGCCAGTTCCTCCTCGTTCTTCTTCTCCCCCTCCCCCTGCTTCACCACCTCGATCTGCTCCACCCCCAGCCCCTGCAAAAGCAAAGCCACACCCAGCACCCTCCCCTGTTTCTCCTCCTGTTGATCCTTCTAAGGCGGAAGCTCGGACGTTTTCTCCTTTGTTTTTGCGAAAGCTAATAGCTGGCTTTCTGATCTTCTTGATGGTGATCTTTCTGAGTTGTACAGGATTCTTTGGATGGTTCTTTGTGAAGAGTTCCTCAATTTTCTTTCATTTGATTTCTCCTCAAACAGAAGAAGTGATGCAGCTCGAGGGAGAACAAGCAACAACTCCTCCGGTGATTGATCCTTCAATACCTGAATCTTCTTCAGCCTCCGAACAGACTCGTGTTCTTAGAGGCCGAGCTCCGACTTCGAAGAAGTAATTTCTCTTTGCGTCTCACTTGAGACGCTTTTTTCTTGCTCAAAATCCTTTCTCACGCTATGATCATCTCACTTATGAATACTATTCGCATTAACAAATATCTTGCAGAACACGGCTATGCTTCTCGCCGTGAAGCAGACAAACTTATCAAAGCTGGTCTTGTTTTTCTTAATGGAAAAAGAGCAAACCTAGGCGATCAAGTAACGGAAAAAGATGAGGTTGTCCTCAAAAATCAAAAACAAAAAACAAAAGCAAACTTGGTCTATCTTGTTTTTCATAAACCTGTCGGAATGATTACTACGACTGATCTCTCAAAAAGAGATAATGTCACTTCTTTTATTAATTACCCCGAACGTATTTTCCCAATCGGACGCTTAGATGTTATTTCTTCTGGTCTCCTCTTACTGACAAATGACGGAGAGCTTGCTAATCGTCTTATGCACCCAAAATATGAACATGAAAAAGAATATCTTGTGGAAGTGGAAGAATCTCTCAAAGGAATCGATCTAAAAAAAATGGAACAAGGTATTAAAATTGATGAAAAGAAAACTGCCCCTTCTAAAGCCATAAAACTTACAGATCACCAATTCCGTCTCACCCTCACAGAAGGACGTAATCGTCAAATTCGTCGTATGTGTGAAGCTCTTGGATATACCGTGACTTCCCTAAAACGTATCCGCATCCTGAATATTCATCTCAAAAATCTCCAAGAAGGAAAATGGCGAAAACTCACAAGTCAAGAACTGCGTACACTGAAGTATCAACTTGGAATCTCTAAAGAAAAATAGCCTCATAAGAGGCTATTTTTCTTACCATCTTTCTGGAACAGCTTGCCCTTCTCGAAAACCCGCAAGCGTTTGCACACCCACAATGGCTTTTTCATATAATTCTTCAAGATCATTCGCACCAGCATAGGAACAGGCGCTACGCAGACCTGCTACAATCAAATCTATACAATCTTCAACACTTTCCTCCCCTTCTTTCAAAGACATTTTTCCTTGACTAATCCCTTCGGCAAACAAACGTTTTTGATCTTGATCAAACGGCTCGAGTGCTTCTGTGCGATCACTCACAGCACGTGAAGAAGCCATGCCAAAATGTTCTTTAAAAAGTTTTCCTTCTCCATCACGTTGAACATCGGCTGGGCTTTCATAGGTTCCTGCAAACCAACTTCCAATCATGGCACAGTGAGCTCCCGCTGCAAGAGCGAGAACAACATCGCGTGGATGACGACAACCTCCATCAGCCCAGACTTCTCCTCCAGCTTGACGAGCCATTTGAGAAACATGATAAACCGCACTAAATTGTGGACGCCCCATTCCTGTGACCATACGCGTTGTACAAGCCGCTCCAGGCCCAACTCCCACTTTAAGAATATTCGCTCCTGCTTCCAAAAAATCCACGGCAGCTTGTTCAGTGACAATGTTCCCCGCACATAAAGGTCTTTCATTTCCTATTAAACCACGCACAAATCGAATCGCCTCAAGCATGCGCTTCTGATGCCCATGAGCCGTATCAAGAACAATCAAATCAACCCCCATTTCTAATAATGTCTCAACTTTCTTTTGTAAATCTCCATTCACCCCCACGGCTGCGGCCGTATAAAACTCTTGAGATGTATTCAAGGATGGTTGATACCAAGTCGAGCGAAGAATCCCTTTTCGTGTAAGCACCCCTTTGAGCACTCCTTGATCATCAACCACAGGAAGAATCTTTAATCGTCGTTTTTCAAGTGTTGCATAAGCATCACGAAGACTCACGGTATCTTCCAATGTTTCAAGGTTACGAGTCATCACTTGTGAAAGACGCAAGTACCGATCTTTTTGTCGTGCATCTTTTTCTGTAAATATTCCAACCGGACGCCTTTGTACATCAATAACGACCACAGCCCCATGAGAACGTTTGTTAATTAGGTTCAAAGCCGTCTGAATAGACTCTGTTTCTTCGAGTGTGACTGAAGTTTCAAAAACCGGATGACTCGTCTTTATGCTACGCACTACTTCCTTCAAATAGGACATAGGTTTATCTTGTGGCAAAACAACTAGCCCACCACGACGTGTTACGGTTTCTGCCATACGCTTTCCAGCCACGGAGTTCATATTGGAAACAACTAGAGGGAGTGTTAAAGGAAGACAACTCTTTGGATGCAAATCCACATTCATTCGAGATCCTACTTCTGAATAAGCTGGAAAAAGAAAGACATCCTGATAAGTGAGTTCACGATGAACATCATGAGGGTGAAAAAATTGCATAAGAAAGAAAAAACGGCAAAAATTGCCGAATGAATCAATAAAGTTTTTCAAATTTTTCTAAACAGACAGAGAGACTGCTCTCCTTTTTTTGAGAGATAAATTCGTCAATCATTACATCTTTCATGTCATTCAAAACCTTCCCTAGTTTACGGAACTTCCCTATTTGAAACAAGGTTACTCAGTGGATAAAAAGAAAACACCCTAAAGAAGGGTGTGAGAAGTAAGGAAACAAACGAGAATACCAATAAAAAGAAGTGTGATGAGAATAACGAAAACAACTGATTGAGGATTTGAAAATGTATCCACGATCGGACGCACGCAGGGCTGTTTTGTGATCCAATTGATCACTTGTTCATCTGTTGCATCTGGGGGAAGTTTGGAAAGACTCAAGATGTCACCTCTTTTGGTAGGAAAGAACCGGTCAACATCATACAAAATATTGAAATGAACCGCAAATCAGAAGAAATACTAAAATCAACAAGGAAATGAAAGAGAACGCGCTCTTGCAAAGAGAAGGTCTCTATGCTATTATTTTTCCACATTTCATGGATCGGTAGTGTAGTTGGTTAACACGTCGCCCTGTCACGGCGAAGATCGCGGGTTCGAGTCCCGTCCGGTCCGCCACGTAAAAATCCCAGCTTGTCTGGGGTTTTTACGTAGCCACGTGATCAACGAACGTCAGTGAGTTGATTTTACGTGGCACGATGATGATCGCCGGGATTCACGTGGCAAGCCATACTGATACAATACAAACTTATGTTTTACGTCTATCTAATTGAGAGCGAAACGTCAAACAAGTGGTATATCGGCTACTCAAGCGACTTACATGCACGGCTAAAGAAACATAATCAAAACGGGAATACTTCTACATCAAATCGTGGACCGTGGAAACAGATTTATTATGAAGTATACCTCTTAAAAGAGGACGCTATGGGACGAGAGAGATTTTTGAAAAGTGGTTCAGGATGGAGATTTCTAAAAAAGCAAATGAGGTACTATCTTGAATCAAAATAACAGAAAAGTATGCAACAACTTTTAGAAACGTGTGTGCAGTGTGGTTTCGTCCACAGGGACGATCGAACAAACACGCGCCAACGAAAAGCTCATTTTCACTGGGCTCCTCCAGGTGGAGAACGCAACATTAACGAGCTTATTTTACACGCCACAGTCTGTGTAGCATGTCTACAATCGCCGATTGATTGGAATGTATACGCAACCGCTCGTCGAGACACACCTGACGGGCACTATCTTTTTGACTCCTTCAACGCGACCCTTCCAACACACGCGCCACTCGATCTCCTCAATAAACGTTACGATGACTACTGCGCCGCGCTCATTCAAGACGCGGTACGGTGGCAAAATTAATTGTTTATATACAACTTTTCTTAACAACACATTAATAGCATTTTTGCGGTATTTAGAGTATGGAGGAACGTTTACTTCTTCCGTAAAATCTGCGGGAAGTAGCCCGACCCACATGCCTCAAAATTGCTTCCGAACTTATCGTTAAAAATCCCTTCAAAGACCCCTAGAACGGCGGTACTAAACCCACAGACACCGCCAGGACAACTTCTTATGCGTGAGTGAGCGAGCGGAAAGACAAAGCAAAGCTTTGCCTTTCCCGAGCGAGCGAACGCGATATGAACAAAGTTCATATCGGAGCGACCCGCGCGCCTTAGGGCAAGCGGGGCGACGGATCAGTCGTAAATCCTGTGGAGCAGGATGTTCTACACTCAGTGCACCCTACTTAAATCCCTTTACGTATATATCTTGACGCGCTAGTCTATTTTAAAGAGAAATGAATCTTCATCATTTCTTCATGATTCCCTATTTATACTGTATTTCTATGAAACTTCTTGTTGTTGAAGACGAACCAAAATTAAATAAAGGATTGGTTGAAGGATTAAAACAACGCGGGTATGGGGCTGTCC
>MGEY01000024.1:18046-19860 GCA_001791615.1 Candidatus Uhrbacteria bacterium RIFOXYA2_FULL_40_9 | reverse complement strand
AAAGAAAATTATCTAAATAAGATCTCCACTGGAGACTCTTTTTGTTTCAGATACACAAAACTCTCACTTACGTGAGAGTTTTGGGACAGCCCCCTTTGATGAGGGTTTTTTTGGAAGAAGAAACTCTACGACAATTTCATCTGCAAGAAGAGCTCGTTTTAAATGCATATTAAATGTTTAAAAAAGATTGTCCTGTTGCTTCGTTTATTGCTTGCCGATAAGCACAATAATCGCATTCTTTGGCAGAGTCTGGAATACGATCAGATTGCAAACAGGCATGAATAGCAACAAGGGTCTCTTCGACCCATTCATCATTTCCTTCATAAGGAAGAATTTTCACATCAAATTCAAGTTTCCCATCAAAGGCTTCTTTGTCTGTGTTTCCGTTGCAATACACAAAGTATCCTAAATCAGAAACCGCAAAATCGTTATGACGAAGGAGCCACTGATAAACTTCCATTTGACGTTTGTACCCAATCTGCCAATCTGCATTCAAATTCACTTCACCTTGTTTGCTTGTTGCTTTGTAATCAACCACGATAAGTTCTCCTTCCCCATTGATCCAAACATCATCCACTCCACCTGTCACAAGAAACTGTGTTGGTTTGTGAAGATAGGTAACTCCTCGACGCAAAGAATCTCTCCATTCATCCATTTTTGGATGTTGAAATGGAACCGCATCAATCCCATACACTCCCATAAGGGGATGTTGTGTTTGTGCGGCTCGATGAAAATCAAATTCTTTTTTCAGTAATGTATCAACAGCTACGTTCAGATTAAAAGGAAATCCAGGAGGTCTCCCCACTCCAAGGCGACGATCAAGATAAAAACACTGTGGGCACCCAAAAAACAAATCTATTTTTGAGCGGCTTAAACGGAAAGGAGTATGACTTTTTGGATTATACAAATTTCTTTGACGCTTTGCTTGGTAATATTCAGACATAAAAATTAAGATGCTTTTCGCCAATCTTTTCCTTTTTCTTTTTCTGCATAGTCTCCCAACACTTTCCGTATTGTTTCTTGAAGAGATTGTATTTCTACACGAAATGTTTTTTCTCGCTCACTTAATTCTTCTAAGGCTTCTGTCAATGTCTGAATTTCTTCATCAAGTTCTCGTTGACGATCTGTAAGAGCGCCTGAATATTCCACATCAATCTCTGAAAATCGATGCTGTATTCTTTGCTCCTCTTCTGTTAATGCCTGAAGAGCAAATTCGGTTTGATGAATTTTCTCTTCTGCTTCAACTGCCTCATGATTACCATAGGTCTCGGAAATATACTGTGGACTTGGGAGTGAAAAGAATCGTGGTGTTGAAACTTCTTGTCCTTGATATTTTTTACCCATAAATCTATTTATTAATTGCCTTTCCATGGTACCTCACCTTGTAGAAAAGCTCCATAAAAAAAGGGAGCCTGCCTACGCAAAGCCGAGGCTGTGCGTAGACAGGCAAGGTGCGGACATTATTCATAGTTCCGTTCCCGCGGTTGCGGTTTGGGCAGGGGGATTCCCCGACCCTGACGGTCTAGCACGTACAACCGGTGCTTGCTCAATGGATCCCACTGGTCCTGACTTGGGCACCAGATCGGCTGTGGAGCTACTGGTGCTCGGAACCCACCGTATCCCAAGTGAACGTCTGCTTGGCAGAAAGTATCGGTCTGCATGGTTCTTCCTCCGTTTCCCAGTCGCGTCAGTGCGACCGAGGAGGGTGGGAGAATTCCAGTGCATCTTGGGTCTTTGCTCTTATGAAATCGACGCACGGTTGTGCATCACAGCCAACAAACCCAGTTAATACAAGTAGTGTGGCAAAGGTTTGC
>MGEY01000024.1:17638-17960 GCA_001791615.1 Candidatus Uhrbacteria bacterium RIFOXYA2_FULL_40_9 | reverse complement strand
AATAAATATGTGGATAACAAAAAAGTCAGTCATTAAAGACTGACGAAAAATCTCAAAAAGAAAGTGAAGAAATAAACGTCTTTGGAAGCTTTATTCCTAAATGAATAAAGAAGAAATTTCCATAAAAGCCTCCGTGTTGAAAGGAACGTTGTGTCTTTAATAAACACCCTGTTTTGTTAACAATTAATCCGCAATTCGTCAATCAATAAAACTTAATCAAAATGACATCTTGGACAACCTTATCTTTACCAAAGGGACACATCCTTGTTATAGTTTGAGAGATAAATAAGATAATTATGCATAAATTTCAACCAAACGCATC
>MGEY01000024.1:8273-17584 GCA_001791615.1 Candidatus Uhrbacteria bacterium RIFOXYA2_FULL_40_9 | reverse complement strand
GAGCAAATACCAGAACTGATTCAAAAAGGATTAATGTCAGAAAATGATAACGATCGAGACATTTCTGCAAAAATGATTCAATACGCTCCAGAGAGTGAACAAGAGACGCTTAAAAAACGCCTTGCAAGTGTTCTTAAAATGGGATTGAAAAATCAGGATGAATCTGTTCGTCGCAATTGTGCAAAAATGATTCAATACGCTCCAGAGAGTGAACGGACAAAACTTATTGAAATGGGATTGAAAGATCAGGATGAATCTGTTCGTCGCAATTGTGCGCAAATGATCCAATACGCTCCGGAGAGTGAACGGACAGAACTTATTGAAATGGGATTGAAAGATCAGGATATTTATGTTCGTCGCAATTGTGCGCAAATGATCCAATACACTCCAGAGAGTGAACGGACAGAACTTATTGAAATGGGATTGAAAGATCAGGATGAATCTGTTCGTCGCAATTGTGCAAAAATAATCCAATACGCTTCAGAGAGGGAACGGACAGAACTTATTAAAATGGGATTGAAAGATCAGGCTATATCTGTTCTTCGTCGCAATTGTGCAGAAATGATCCAATACGCTCCAGAGAGTGAACGGACAGAACTTATTAAAATGGGATTAAAAGATCAGGATGAATATGTTCGTCTCTCTTGCACGCAAATGATCCAATACGCTCCAGAGAGTGAACGGACAGAACTTATTGAAATGGGATTGAAAGATCAGGCTATATTTGTTCGTCGCAATTGTGCGCAAATGATCCAATACGCTCCAGAGAGTGAACGGACAGAACTTATTGAAACTGGATTAAAAGATCAGGATATTTTTGTTCGTCGCTATTGTGCAGAAATGATCAAATGCGCTCCAGAGAGTGAACAAGAAGGACTTAAAGAACAAGCAAGAGTCTTAGGATGTGAGTTTGTAGATCTTCATGATCTTGCTCTTCAAACACCTTTATATAAAGAAACACCCCCAAGGATTCTTTCGAAAACAATTTGAAAAAACAGGTTCTGGAACAACTTTGCTTGGTGGAGAATTGAAAGAAAGAGTGATTGTGAGAAGTATAGAACCTCAAACCTTAATGTCATGGAAAGCTGCTTTTGAGAATCGTGAATTTTGGAAAGCAAAAGGATTTGAGATTGTTCCTGTTGAACCCATTGTGGGAATAAAACCTTCCAAGAAAGGAATTAAAGAAGTACATGTTTTTACCAGAGTGATTCCAGGACCTTCTGTTGCAAAATGGGAAGAAGCAACCTTGCTTTGGAAACAAGAGATTGAAAAACAAAAAAAGACGATCATTGATGGTCTTGCTGAACTCAAAATTGAACATGGACATTTACATGATAATAACTTTGTCCTCTACTTTCACAGGACCCCAGATGGAAAAGCAGATCTCAGCAAGCCTCCAATGGTGTATGTGATTGATTTTGATCAAGCTATTTCCAGTCCATCAAAATAAACAGATCAAAAATCCCGCACATTCGCGGGATTATTATTTTTTTTGAGAAAGTTTTTGTTCTTGATCAAGACCCTCTTGTACAGCCTGTTGTAATAATTCAAGTAGTTCTTTTTTTACAGGCTTCTTTTTTACTAAAGAATAAAAGAGAGGACCTTTCACCTGATGCATAAAACGTCGACGTTCTGGAGACATGCTCAAACAACTTCGAATATTATCAAGAATGTCTGCAATCTTAATAGACCATTCCTCAATATCATCTGCTTTAATCAATTGTGCCAGTAACATCACCCATTGAGTATCCCCTCTCTCATACTCATCATCTTGTGTTGCAAGCAAAACAAGATCGATCATTCTTTGAGTACATCCAAGTGCTTTCAATTCCTCAATCGTAATTCCTGCATCTTCAATCACATCATGCAATAACCCTCCAACACATACTTCTTCAGAAAATCCAAGCTCTTTCAAAAGAAGAAAGACACGTTGAGAATGAACATAAGCAGGTGCTCCACATCCTTTTCGAATTCCTGGAATACGTTCTTCCACAAAACTCCAACAACGCTCTTCTAGCGATGTTATTTGATCTGGTTTGATTGGTGTCATGATACCCAAATAATACATAGGAGTGTGAGAAGAGCTATTAATATATACACAACAAAAACAAAAGAAATAATCCTAAAAAGTTTGCGTAACATAGCACTTTCCATTCTGGACTGATCTATAAAAGAAATCAAGGTAATAAAGTCCTTGCGGATAAACAGAAACTCTGATTATATAGAAGTATATGAAAGTCGCAGATATTTTTACTCCTGGAGAAATCCACACCTGCGCCCCTGAGACGTCTTGGAAAGAAGCCGCATCTCTCATGTTAAAAAGACGTGTTTCCGCTATCCCGGTCGTAGATAGCAAAGGAACACTCTTAGGCATTCTTTCTGAAAAAGATTTGTTCCGTGCGTTTTTCCCAAAATATAAAGATTGGGTCAAAACACCTCATGCATTCACAGATTTTGAAATTCTTGAACAAGATGTAAAAGGAACAACTCTTCGCGCAGTCACAGACATTATGTCTCCTCGACTCCTTACGGCAAATCTGGAAACACCAATTTTAAAAATTGGGGCTCTTATGGTGGCAAGTGGCATCCATCAAGTCCCGATTATCCATGAAGGCAAACTTCTTGGAATGGTGAGTCGTGGAAATATTTATCGTGCTGTTCTCTCCCAATATTTCGATATTTCTCATGAATAATTCCGCTTAAAGCGGATTTTCTTTTTGAGAACGTTTTTGTGTTCTCTTAATCCTCTTTGTACAGAGGATTTTTTGTACAAAAAAAGACCCGTAGTGACAGGCCTTCACAAAACAAATGTGGGATCAACTCCCACAGAAGAAATAAGAGCATGAACGAGCCTTGGTATTTGTGGATCTTCTTGATCGTCAAAACGATTCACAAAAGCAGGAAAAGAATAAATTCCTTCTCTTCTCACTTCCCTCCAAGCAAAAAGGAGATTAAAAACTTCTTCCTGCGAACGATTTTTCAGAAAAGAAATATTAGTAAGAACTGTCTCAAACAATTCACGATCAAGAAGTTCAATCTGAAAAGCACTGGTCAACCATGCAATCCACTCTTTCCCCATTTCGAAAGACCATTGCATTAAATCCTTTTTAGAAATTCCTTCTTTCTTTGCAATTAAGATCATTTGCCAACAAAGAGGTGCGTAGAAACGAAAATGCTGATAAAGCGGAGTAGGAGTAACGGGTTCAAACTGAATTTGTACTTGTTCTTCATCTTCTTCTATAACTGTTCCCATCAGTAAAGCCGTCAATTCCATGGCATCTTCCACCATGAGAGAAGTCAACGTGACCGTATGACAATATGTCTCCAACTGAACCTTTTCATCTCCAAACCATTTAATGAGACGAAGAAGAAATTCATACATCCAGACACTTCGAGAAAAATACAACTCTCCTTCCAAATTTTCTGCGGGAACATGCAGTGCTGCTAAACTCAGACGCATTTCTTCACTGATCCATTCTTGTGCAGAAATAGCGACTTGATGAAATCCACTTCTGAAAAGCAGATTATTAATCCAGGAATGAAGTTCTTGAATAGTTCGAATCCCTTCTTCTTGTCGAGAAAAAGTAAAACCAGAATCTTCCAAAACCCACAACGCATGAAGTCCTCTTCCAGGATAATCCTTCCAAAGACCACAATATTTTCCAATCACATAAGCAGACGCCTGTGAAAGTGATCCGCACTGTTTTTCTGGAACGCTCTTTGCTTGACGAATAATTGCCTCCATTAAAGCTGACAAATGGTCATGAGGAACACACATCGTTTTCGTTAGAAAAGTCGCAAGCAAACCACGAACACGCAATTCATCATGACAAGGAAAAGTCAGAGCTTTAAAGGGAGGAAGCATGCGGAACTGCTTTGGAGTTGTGCTCATCAGGTGCCCTCCTTTTGAAGTGAAAAGAACCATGAACTACCCTACCGTGTGATCAGCTTTTTGGTCAAGAAAACCTCGGAACAATCAGTCCGAGGATAAGAAGAGAGGAAAACCCCTCTCAAAAAAAATATCTTCTTTTATTATTCTTTTTTCTTCAATGTGTATTTGGTGAACGCTGGATTATACTCAACGAGTTCTTCTGGTTTAAACCACACATTGATCTCCGCTTCTGCTTCTTCAGCATTTCCTGAAGCATGAATCAAATTGAAAATAGGACTATCAAGATCATCTGCATGTTGAAAAGAAACGTGTGCATAATCCCCACGAATGGTCCCTGGAGCTGCACTCTTTGGCTCAGTTGTGCCAACCATTTTTCTTGTGATCTCTACCATTTCAACTCCTTCTACAACAATCGCCATAATCGGACCAGAAGTTAACATCTGAATCATCATTTCTCTCACTTTTTCTCCACGACGCTGTGCAAGATCTTCTGTGTAATGACGCATGGCTGTGTCTTTTTCAGAGACAAGTAATTTCATCCCAACAATTTTTGCCCCAACACGCTCGAAACGTGTGATAATCTCTCCACAAATACCGCGCTCGAGTGCATCCGGCTTCAGGAGAATAAGAGAACGTTGAATCATAAACAAAAAGGTTATTCACTAATTTATCGCCCTAAAAATATCACTTTCTCCTCAGAACGGCAAGGGGGCATATTCAAGATTTGGTTCTTGTCCAACAGAACGAAGAAGAATATCTCCTCCTTGATCGGTTCGAAAAACGTCTACAGCTCGATCAAAAAGGCGTTGAAGAACAATAGGATGTGGATGTCCGTAAGAATTATCTTTTCCTGCAGAAACAAGAGCAACTTCTGGAGTAATCTGATCAAGAAGAAAATGAGAAGTAGAAGAAGCACTTCCATGATGTCCAACTTTTACAACATCCACATCACCAACCTGTGTAGCAAATTCAAATTCTGATCCTTCTTCTGCATCCCCAGTGAATAAAATACTCGTCTTTCCATACGTTAAAAGAAAAACAAGTGATGTTTCATTTCGATCTTGAACGACTCCATTCATCACTTCTAAAGAAGGCCATAACACCTCCAATATCACATCTCCAAAAGTCAAAGTTTGTCCTGCATGAACAACACGTTGTTCTGACTTTTCTTGCTCAATGGCTTTTTGCAATGCATCCGAAACACCTGTCCCTTGAAGATGACCATTTGTGACCACATGTGAAACGTCATAATTTTCTAGAACAGAAACAAGACCAGTAATGTGATCTGCGTCTGCGTGGGTCGCAACCACATAATCAAGAGAACGATCCCAAGGAAAAAGCACAGATCCTAATTTGGAAAGTACTCGATTATCCGGTCCTCCATCGATCAAAATCTGCTCTCCTGTTGGAAGCTCTAAAAAAAGAGCGTCACCTTGTCCAACATCAAACATCCATACTTTTAAAGAATCCTCTTGAAAAATGAAAGAAAAAGACTGCGATTCAAAAGCAAAAAGAAAAAGAGACACCAAAAGAAATAATCCAAGAACAAAACAACGTTGAATGGTGTGTCTTTGCGATATTAATAATTTCTTTTTGTTTTCTGAAAGAAATTCCATAAAAGAAAAAATCCAAATCCTAGAAAAAGAAAAATGGCTCCCCCTTGTGCCCATTCTGGTTGCATTTGCGCCCAAGTAAATGACCCGAACCACACAATAATGTGGAGAATAAAGAAAGAAAGAGCCCAAGCTGGCAGGACAAAAATTAATGCAAGAGAAAAAGACAAAACACTGAAAAGAAGTGCTAATAGACTCAAAGCCATCACAAAAGGAATGACAGGCAAAATGAGAAGATTGCTCAGCGGAGCAATGAAAGAAATGGAACCAAACTGCCAGAGAATAAGCGGAATGGTACAAACAATCGCTGCTAAACTTCCAACAAAAGATTCACGAATTCCAAAGGAATCGGGAATCCACAAAAAATATGGTTTCCATTGAGGCACCACAAAAATAAGGGCAGTTGTGGCAATAAAAGAAAGTTGAAATCCAACATCCCAAAAAAGAAGTTTTGGATTCACAAGAAGCATTACGGCTAATGTAAGTAACAATACATTTCTCATAGAAGCCTTTCTTCGAATCCCTGTTCCTACCAAAAGCAAAGAAGCCATCACGCCTGCACGCACCACAGCAGGTGTGGCTCCTGCCATCAGTACATAAAGCACTAATAAAACGGCTGTCAAAAATAAGCCTCGTTTTCTTCCTAAAGGGGTTTGCAAAATCCATCCAAGAAAGACAAGAGAAAATAAAGAAACATTAAACCCAGAAGCTGCAAGAATATGAGAAACTCCGGTTCGTGAAAAATCTTCTTTTAAATCCGAAGAAAGAGAGGAACTCCCACCAAAAAGTAATCCTGAAAGAAAGGAAGCGTGAGGTTCAGGAAAAAGATGTTGCAATCGATTCACCACACGTTGTTTTATTGAAAGAATCCTAACAAGAAATCCTTTCTGAAAGGAAGGATAGACATCAAGATTTTGTGGGAAAAAACTGATGCCGAGGATTCCTTTTGTCGCGAGGTAATGATCATAGGCAAAACCTTCAAAAGGTTCTGGAAGCTGAATTGTTCCGGTAAACACCAAACGATCTCCTGTGTCTATTTTTGGATATAATGGAAAGAAAACAAGTAATTTTCCTTCTACAGATCTTTCCGCAAGAAAGACATGATCAAGAACAACATGCTGACCATCAAGTCGATGTTCCACTTCAGAAGAGACCCTCCCTTCTATGCGGATAGATCGTCCTGCATGATCTGCAAGTGTTTCTATTCCAGAAGGAAGAGAGGCTTGAGATGTTCGAAACAACCCAAAAACAAAAGCAAGAAGAATGATAAGACTGACGCGAAAAACACGCGAATGAACGAGGAATATAGAAACAATTAAACACGCAAGTGGCCAAAGAAATAATTCAAAAGAACTTCGTGCAAACACTTCACCCCAAGCAATCCCAATACAAAATGCCGTGGCAACCACGGCAAAAGATCGCGATGGCGAATAGGCCATCGAAGTCCACCAATTTTGTAACAACATCCACCTCCTTCTTTGCTTCATACCTTATCCAAGACCAATACCATAATATTCAAATCCTTTTTGTGCTAAATCAAGATCCGCGAGCAAATTCCGTCCATCAAAAATACGAGGTTCTAACAAAGAAGAATGTAAAAAAGAAAAACTCACATTCCGAAACTCTGCCCATGGAGTCAAAATGAGTAAAGCATCTGCTCCCATAGCTGCATCAAGCGCAGTTGGTGCAAAGGTAACTTGTTGACTCAAAATAACTTTTGCATTCCTCATGGCTTTGGGATCATACACCACCACTTCAGCCCCGCGACCACAAAGACGTTGAACAAAATCAATCGCAGCGGATTCTCGTACATCATCAGTGTCATTTTTAAATGCTAATCCCCAAACCGCGATCTTTCGTCCTTTCAACGGCCCCATGACTCGTTCAATCTTTGCAAAAAAAAGATCTCTTTGTCGATTATTTACTTCTATGACAGAACTCAACAACTTAAATGTGTACCCATTCATTCCAGAAAGTTGATGCAAGGCAGAAACATCTTTTGGAAAACAAGATCCTCCATACCCAATCCCTGCTTGTAAAAAATGTGGACCAATCCGACGATCAAGTCCTATTCCTCTTGCAACTTCTGTCACATCTGCTCCTATTCTTTCTGCAATATTGGCAATCTCATTGATAAAAGAAATTTTTGTCGCCAGAAACGCATTAGCGGCATACTTAATAAGCTCTGCACTTTCCACGGTCGTAAAAACTCGAGGAGCATTAATCCCCACATGAAGACGATCAAGAATCGTCTGTACAATACGATCATCAGCTCCGACTACAATGCGATCGGGTTTAAAAAAATCAACAAACGCACTTCCTTCTCGAAGAAACTCTGGAACAGAGGCATTTGTCACAACATCAGAATAAACTTCTTTTCCTGCTTTTTGCATGGCTGCACGAACACGTGCAATCACAGCCTTATTTGTTCCAGGAGGAACAGTGCTCTTCACGACAATCACAGCTTCATGATCTAAAAGAGAACCAATCTGTTCAGCCACTTGAAACACAGCGGAAAGATCCGCTTCTCCTGTAGGAGATGCTGGGGTGCCAACAGCAATCATAATCACCTCAGCGCGTCCAATCACAGAAGCAAGATCAGTCGTAAACATCACCCTTCCTTCTTCTTGCATTTCACGAAGAATTTCAGAAAGTTCTGGTTCATAAAAAGGAACCTCTCCTAAATCGAGTTGTGCAATTTTCGCGACATCTGTATCTACACAAGCCACATGATGCCCAAGTTTGGCATACCCAAGGCCTGTGGTAAGACCCACATATCCGGTCCCAATCATGACTACTTTCATACGCAATAATAACCTCCTTTTGTGCAAAAACCTTATCAAGAAGAGAGCAATTGTGGAAGTGGATGAATGCAGGACAGGGACAAAAAAAGCTTTTTTCGCTAAGGTTCGTTGTCGCGCTTATATAAGTGAACGAAAAAGAACGGAAAGTTCCGTTCTTTTTTGTATTTATTAGACAACAAGGTTCAAAATGCGTCCTGGCACATACACGATCTTTCGAATCTCTTTACCCTGCAAATGTTTTTGAACATTCTCATCTGCAAGTGCCTTTTCTTTTGCGATCTCTTCTGTGGCATCTGGCGCTAGCTGAATTTGTGCACGTACCTTTCCATTTATTTGCACAGCCATTTCAATCAAATCTTGAACTAAAAGCTGTTCATCAATCATTGGCCAGGATTGCTCTTCGACAAATCCTTTTTGTCCAATCAGTTCCCAAGCTTCATTAGCAACATGAGGTGCAAAAGGACAAAGGGTGATGAGAATTCGTTTTAGTTGATCTTCTGAAACCATTTTTTGTTTACCTGTTTGAACATCCTTTTCTGTTAATGCTTTAAACAGTTGCATAAGAGAAGAAACAGCTGTGTTGAACTTGAGATCTTCAATATCCTCAGAAATTTTCTTTAAGAAAGGCTCAACTAATTTCCCGGTGTGATCTGAAGTGTTCTCTTTTTTCCATTCTTCAACATAACGTATGACTTTATCAAGAAATCGGCGCACCCCAATCAATCCATTTTTATTCCAAGGAACAGCTTCTTCAAACGGACCCATGAAAAGAATATACATGCGAAGGGCATCCGCTCCATACTCAATCACCATTTCATCTGGATTCACTACATTCCCTTTACTCTTACTCATCTTTGTTCCATCTTCAGCCATAACAAGCCCATGACTAATACGACGTTTATACGGCTCGCTGGTTGGAACCAAACCCTGATCAAACAAAAACTTATTCCAAAATCGTGAGTAAAGAAGATGAAGGGTCACATGCTCCATTCCTCCATTATA
>MGEY01000024.1:7670-8254 GCA_001791615.1 Candidatus Uhrbacteria bacterium RIFOXYA2_FULL_40_9 | reverse complement strand
ATGGTATTTACCCAATCAGTCATGGCAGATAAAGGAGACTCACCTGTATCGGTTGGTTCATATTTCTCCACTTCAGGAAGCTCTAACGGAAGCTGATCATCGGGAACAGGAACCCATCCACAGTTTTCACAATGAATAAGTGGAATTGGCTCGCCCCAATAGCGCTGGCGTGAAAACACCCAATCGCGAAGTTTGTAATTCACTGTTGCTTTGCCAAACCCTTTTTCCTCAAGCCATTGAATGATGGCTTTCTTTGCCTCCTCAGTCGTAAGTCCGTTTAAAAAGTCGGAATTGATTGCTTTTCCTTCTCCAACAAAACAACCCAATTCCTCAGCGATATCTTCGCCCATCTGACCTACTACTTCAATAATCTTCAATCCAAACTTTTTTGCAAAAGCAAAATCCCTCTCATCATGTGCAGGCACGGCCATAATAGCTCCTGTGCCATATCCCATCATCACATAATCTGCAACCCAGATAGGAATCTTTTCTTCATTTACTGGATTGATAGCATAGGCACCTGTGAACATTCCTGTCTTTTCTTTCTCTGCATCTCCCCGCTCAATTTCTGTCTTTTTTCCCGC
>MGEY01000024.1:0-7574 GCA_001791615.1 Candidatus Uhrbacteria bacterium RIFOXYA2_FULL_40_9 | reverse complement strand
CAGCTCCTTCACTTCGTCCAATCCAATTCTCTTGTTGTCGCTTGATTTTTGGGAGATAGTCAACCTCTTTTAAATCTTCTAAAAGACGATCAGCATATTTAGTGATAGCAATCATCCATTGCTCTTTATCTCGTTTTTCCACTCGTCCTCCACAACGCTCACAGACTCCATTCACGACTTCTTCATTCGCAAGACCAATCTTGCAAGAAGTACACCAATTGATTGCCATCTTTGCTTTATAGGCTAGACCAGCTTTAAAAAATTGAAGAAACATCCATTGCGTCCATTTGTAATAAGCGGGATCTGTTGTGTTGATTTCTCTAGACCAATCAAAACTGATTCCTAATGATTTGAGTTGACGTGTAAACGTCGCAATGTTTTCTGCTGTGACTTCTTGTGGTTTACGACCTGTCTTAATAGCATAATTCTCTGTCGGGAGCCCAAAAGCATCCCAACCGATCGGATAGAGAACATTCAATCCTTCCATGCGACGTTTGCGTGCGATTACATCAAGTGCGGTATAACTGCGTGGATGCCCAATATGCAATCCTGCTCCGGAAGGATAAGGAAATTCAATCAGACAATAAAAAGGTTCTTTTTCAGAATGATCTTTGGCATGGAAAATTTCTGATTCCTCCCAACGCTTTTGCCATTTTGGCTCTATTTCAAGATGATTATATGACATACAACAGAGATAGTAGCACAGCGATTGACTTTCTTGAAGTGAGTTGCTAAGTTGCCTTATCTTCCCTTTCGTTCTTTCACAACCTTTTTCTGGAGGTCTCATGCCTGCTCTTTTTGAAGATCAACATATCGCCCTTCCACGTGTCTGTCGTCATATCCCTCTGACAGATGATTGGAGAGAAACGATTGAATCTCTTGGTCATCCAATGAGCTTGGTTCATTTCTGTCTCAAAAATGAAGAAAAGGATACAAAAATTTGTGAAAGGTTTTATCAAGAAGTTCTAGATGAATCTCTTGCTCAACTTCCAAAAGAAACTCCTGAAGCACAACGACTTATTTTTGAAATCGTTCTCCTTCAAATGGTCAGCACTCAAATTTACACGTTGGAACAGACAAAACATAAAAATAAAAATCGACATATCGCTTATCTCGGTGCCTCTATTCAACATCGACTCATACGTGTACTCCTTCATTTTTCTCCTGATGATCATTTTCGACTTTTTGAAGAAGTCCCTACATGGAACCAAGAAATTGCGAAAAATATGTATGGATGGAGAACAGACATTGTTGGAGCCGCTTCTGTTGTACGTGTCATAAAAGCAATCCTTTTGACAAAACGTTCTTGTACTCTTTGGCTTCCTACTCTATTTGAGGATGTGTTTGCAGGAATTGATCTGTGTGTAGAATTGCCCTTCGGAGGTATGTATATCAATGTGAAATCCTCAAATACCTCTCTCGAAACTTTTGACAGAACTTGGTATAAAATCAACGGTCATGAAAACCCACTCAGAAGTATGTCCTACACTGCTGCTTTGACAAACGCACGTTATGATCAATTGTGGTTTCCGATAAAAATCCTCGTAGGCAGATCAAAAGAAGCCCCTTATGATACACGGATCATGCAAAGACATGTTCAAATTATGCATCAAACTATTTCAGAAGCCATGGATTTTTTCACTACACGCATGCGACCAACCTTTCTTGACCCTCAAGAGACTCTTTCAGAAATACTCTGATAAATCCGCCAGTATGTTGATGTTGGCGGTTTTTTGTTATCAAAGAAAAACAAAAACCGCCCTACCAGTCTGGCGGGCGGAAATGATCAAGATCGATCACGATTGCACTTGCGTTGTCTCCTGGACAACAGCGAACCAATTGCTGAGAAAGTTCTTGGGTAGATTCTCTCACAGAAGTTTGAGAACGAATCCAATAGCGCAACAAACTAGTGGTGATAATTGCTTCTTCAAAAGTTTCCCAAACGCCATCAACCCACAAAATGAGATGTGTCGCATCTGTCATCCCCTCCCAAGAATAGGCCACAATAGTTGGAAACGTTGAAGCACCGCGCCCATAACGACGATCTCCCAATGTATGAGTAATGGCAATGCCAGATCGAAGGTCTAGAGAAGCAAGAAAACGTTGCTTTCCAGATTGGATGAAGAGTCCTCCACGTCGGCGGATTTTCAACTCATCTTCTGGAAACAGACTTGCTACACGATGATCTCTTGTACAAGATCGGAGTCTTTGTAACTCAAGGGTGGAAACACGGGTATCCCCCAAGTTCACAACAAAAATATCCCGTTGTGTTATGTGAACTAAAGCGAGAGTTGTTCCCCCATCAGTCTGTTCTTCAATCACACGATCCATGGCCACACAAGCACGTTCAGTAGCAACAAAACGCTGATGAATAAAATCATGAGAAAGAAGCAGGTCTGGGAATTGATCAATGACCAACTGCGCAGCCAGATCACCACCATTGGCATGACCATCACAAAGAAGAAAGAGGGTTCCGTCCATCCAATTCTCAATAACTCGCAAACGATCTTGTTGAATGATTGTCTTCCCAGGCTTTCCTTCACCCAAAAGCTGAAAGGATCCCCATCCATTTCCAGAAGTGACCAGGTGATCACTCTGAAGAGTCGATGGATTGTGAGACACAGCGATTCCTTCTGGCACGAGACCTCCCTTGGTATTTTTGTCTAAAGAACGCGACGGTTAAGAGTAATAGAAAATGACAATTCTGGCAAGTCATGAATAGAAAAAAATCATGAATAGAAAAAGAGTGGCTATTTTCTCCACTCTTTTCCATTTATTCTTTATTTCATGGCTTCTTGAATACGCTCGAGAGCAACAATAAATGCGGCTCTGCGCAAATCTGTTTTCAATTCCTCTGCTTTCCCAAAAATCATTGAAGCTTCTAATTCCATCATGCGTTGTAATTTTTCAAAAACTTCTTCTACAGTCCAATGTTCTCCTTTAACATTTTGTTCCCATTCAAACGTAGAGACCGTCACCCCACCGGCATTGGCCAAAATATCTGGAACAACAGGAACTCCTTTACCAAACAAGACGTCATCTGCTTCCGGAGTGGTTGGACCATTAGCAAGTTCAAAAACAACTTTTGCCTTAATTTGATCAACATTATCTTGACGAATTTGGTTTTCCAATGCTGCAGGAATAAGCACATCACAGGTAAGAGAAAGGAGTTCTTCCTGTGATATTTCTTGTGCTCCAGGGAATCCGGCAAGTGCTCCTGTTGCTTGTTTGTGATGAACCACTGCTTCAACTTCCAATCCATCTGCTTTGTAAATGGCTCCACGAGAATCAGCTAAAGCAATGATGGTATGTCCTGCTTGAGACCAAATCTCTGCAGCGTTTTGTCCAGCATTTCCAAACCCCTGAATGACAACTCTACACTTTTCTGGCAAACCTAATTTTTCTTGCAAAGCATTAAAAGCATAAAATCCTCCTTGCGCGGTTGCAGTTCCACGACCTTCTGATCCCCCTGCATCCAGTGGCTTTCCCGTGATAACCGCTCCTGTGGTATCACCGGTAATCTTTGCGTATTCATCTGCCATCCATGCCATGATCGTTGGATTGGTATTCACATCAGGTGCTGGAACATCTTTTTGTGGTCCAAGCACATCTGCGAGACGCTTCACAAACCCGCGTGAAAGTTGTTCAAGTTCTGATTCAGAAAGCTCTTTTGGATTAACTGTCACACCGCCTTTTCCTCCTCCCATGGGAATATTCACAACCGCACATTTAAGCGCCATCCAAAGAGCCAAGGCTTTGACTTCTTCAATATCTGTATCTTGATGGAATCGAATTCCTCCTTTATACGGTCCGCGAGCATTATTGTGCTGAACTCGGTACCCTTCAAAAATCTTTGTTTGTCCATCATCCATTTGAACAGGAATGGAAATTTCTATTTTTCGATCCGGTGAAGCGAAAATTTTAAGAAAATCTTCAGAAAAAGGATGAACTGCATTTGCCCGTTGCAATTGTGCCAGGGCGTGCTCAAAAGGTGTTGGCATAAGATGATCGATTAAAGATTAGTAAGAACAGAATACGCCCATGGAACAAAATCATCAACCAAAAAAGAACGGTTGCCCGTTCTTCTTTTTTTATTCTTTTTCAGAAAGCCATCGTTGACAATCAAGAGCAGCCATACACCCAGATCCTGCGGCCGTAATGGCTTGGCGATACTTCCAATCTGCAACATCTCCAGCTGCAAAGACTCCTTCAACAGATGTTTTGCTACTTCCTGGCTCTGTCACAAGATAGCCTTTTGTTAAATCAAGCTTACCTTCAACTAATTCCGTATTCGGCTTATGTCCAATTGTGACAAAAAGCCCATCCGTTGCGATTTCTGATTCTTCTCCTGTTTGATTATTTATAATCTTTAATCCTGTAACTTTCTGTCCATCACCAAGAACTTCTTTTACTTCTGTAAAATAAATGATATGAATTTTATCTTCCTCTTTTGCACGGTCTTGCAAAGGTTTTGATCCTCTCATCTCTCCAGACCTTACGAAAACAGTAATCTTATTTGCAAATTTTGTGAGAAAAGTTGCTTCTTCTAAAGCAGCATCTCCTGCACCAACAACCACAACATTTTTTCCTCGAAAAAAGAACCCATCGCAAGTCGCACATGCAGAAACACCTCTTCCTTTATATTCTTCTTCTCCTGGAATTCCTAACCATTTAGCAGAAGCTCCTGTGGCAATGATAAGAGAATCAGCATGATGTTCTTGATCACCAACCTTTACAACAAAAGGCTTGTGAGACAAATCTATGTGATCCACAGAAGTATCTACCACTTCTGCTTCAAAACGTTCAGCTTGTTTGCGACAACGATCCATAAGCTCTGGCCCCATCACTCCATCTGGAAACCCAGGGAAATTCTCCACCTCTGTAGTCCACATGAGTTGCCCACCTTTTTGTGGTCCGGCAAAAACAAGAGGTTTTAACCCTGCCCGCGCTGCATAAATAGCGGCTGTATAACCAGCGGGTCCTGATCCAATAATAATAAGACGACGAGTTTCCATAGTTAGAGATGTTTTTCAAGACGTGATTGCAAATCTTCTTTTTTCATGGCTCCGGAAAATTGATCAACGACTTGACCGTGTTTATAAATAAGAAAAGTTGGGATCGAAAGAATATTATGTTCTTGAGCCAATACTTGTTCTTCATCCACATTCACTTTTCCAAACACTGCTGTTTCCATTTCTTCTGCAAGCCCATCGATCACAGGACTCATCATCTGACAGGGTCCACACCAAGGTGCCCAGAAATCCACAAGTACAGGCTTTTCTGCATGAAGGACAGATTGGTCAAATGATTCTTTTGTAAGATGTAAAACAGACATAAAACATTGTAAAAATAAATAATAATTGGTGAAAAAAAGCGAGAGGTATAGAATTCCCACCTCGCGCTTTTTTAGTATACAGGATTTTATCTCTTTGAAACACCCTCAATCACCAAGGTTCGTGCTTTACGTTTTTGTGAATACACTTCCATAATATCTCCTATTTCTGGTTTGACTTTGCCTTTAAAGGTCATGCCAAACTCCTGACCACCTGTGACTTGTTTGGCGTCTGATCGACCAATTTGTAAAGACACAATTTCACCTTCACTAATATATTCCTCTCCACGTTTCAAACGGACTTGTCCATTTGGCACAATCTTTCCGGTTTTTACTTTTCCTCCCACAATCCATCCTTTTTCAATTTTTCTGAAATTTGCTAAAACCTCTACAACTCCAAGCTCTGTCAAAATCATCTCTGAAGGGAGCAACTCTTGTAACCGATCGAGAATATCTTCGAACAACTTATAAATAATCTTGTGTTCAACAATGGTGACGTTCTTTTCACGAGCTAATTCTTCTGCTGATGGGGTAGGTCTAACATTAAAACCCATGATAAGAGAATGATCTGCTTCTGCACTTGCTACATCTGTATCCGTAATATTTCCAAGTCCTTTTTGAACAACCCGCACCCCAACATCCTCATGTTCAAGACGATCAAGCATTCCCAAAATAGCTTCTAAAGAACCCAAGACGTCTGCACGAATGATCAAATTTAGAATCTTCTTTCCATCTTCTTCTGTTACTTCTGGTCTCTTTTTGATAGTAGCAACTTCTTCTGTGGCTTTTTTCGAAATATCCGTAGCCTTAATTTTTTGTAATTGCTTTGCGTCTGTTGCTACTTCCATAATATCTCCCACTGCAGGAGCAACCTTCCATCCAATAATCTTCACAGGGGTTGAAGGAGGAGCGTCTTGCAGTGTAGATCCTGTCCAGTCTTGCATGGCACGAACACGTCCATAAAATCCATCGCGTACCCCAATAGCATCTCCTATGTGCATGGTTCCATTTTGCACCAATACCGTTGCCACTGCTCCAGCTCCTGGATCCACATTTGATTCAATCACGGTTCCAATGGCTGGACGAGTGGGATCTGCTACGATCTTCTCTTTTTCCATCTCATAGACAAGAAGTAACATATCAAGCAAATCATCAATACCTGTTCCTTGCTTTGCAGAAATAGGGGCCATTACAGTCTTTCCTCCCCAATCTTCTGGGACAAGTTTCAATTCAGCAAGCTCTCCTTTTACGCGGTCGATGTTTGCTTCTGGTCGATCAATCTTGTTCAGGGCTACCATAAAAGGCAATCCTGCAGATTGAATAATGTTAATGGCCTCTTTTGTTTGAGGTTGAACCCCATCATCAACGGCAACAACTAAAATTGCAATATCCGCGACTTTTGCTCCTCGAGAACGCATGACTGTAAACGCTTCATGCCCTGGAGTATCGATAAACGTGAGTTGTTGTCCTTTGCGCTCCACTTGATAGGCACCAATGTGTTGAGTGATCCCTCCTGCTTCTGTATCCACAACATTGGTTTTTCGAATCGCGTCAAGAAGTTTTGTTTTTCCATGGTCAACATGCCCCATCACAACAATCACAGGAGGACGTATTTGCAATCGAGATGCCTCTGTTTCTTCAGCAACTTTTCGTACACGATCTACCATGGCTTCTTCATGAGCTCCTATGTGGCCTTCTTCCAACGTTGCCTTAAAGCCTAAATCTTCTGCAATAATAGAAGCTGTATCAAAATCAATTCGCTCATTCAAAGAAGCAAGAATACCGTTTTGCATAAGCTCTTGCATGACACGAGGAACTGGAAGAGCCATACGAGAAGCAAAATCACGGACGGTAATAACATCTGGGAGAGGAAGGGGTTTAAATAGAGAAGGATCCTTCACTTGTTGACGACGTTCTTGCAACTGTTGTTGCTCTTCCATTTTTTTTGCAAGACGTTCTTTACGACGCATTTCACTCCAAGCCAAAGTAATACGTTCTGCTTGACGATTATCAATTTTGATTGCTTTCTTTCCTAGGCTGAAACCAAGTAACGGGAGTTTTTCTCGAAGTTCTTCTGGTGATGCCCGAAGACGGCGAGCAAGTTCTGTAATATTCATAGGCACGCGTAAAGGTTAAGTGATTGAAAGGATAGCGAAAAAACGGCTTTCCGTCAATTGTTCCTAACTCAAGAAAGACCCTGTCAAGAAAGAAAGGCTCTATGTCAAACAAGGTGATGCTTCAT
>MGEY01000023.1 GCA_001791615.1 Candidatus Uhrbacteria bacterium RIFOXYA2_FULL_40_9 | reverse complement strand
ATGAATCATGTCGCTCAGAATGACAGAATAGTTAACTTTATGTCGCTCAGAATGACAGAATAGTTAACTTTATGTCGTTTAGAATGACAGAATAGGTAAACTTTATGTCGCTCAGAATGACAGAAAAGAAAAAACAAATATCATAATGTATGTTGAAAAAATGGAAAAAACTTTCAACAGAAGTGAAATTTTCAAACCCTTGGTGGGAGTATCGATTTGATCACTGTCTTTATCCGAATGGAAAAGAAGGGGAATACCATTATGCTCTTACCAACGATAGTGTTGCAGTCGTTGCGCTTACAGAAGAAGGAAAAATTCTTTTACACAAACAATATCGTTATTTATTTGAACGAGAAAGCATTGAGATTCCAACAGGTGGTATAAAGAAAGGACAAACTCCTCTTGAAGCAGCTTTTGCAGAATTGCAAGAAGAAACGCAGTTTTCTCCAAGTTTTCTTAAGCAGATAGGATCTTTTGAACCATGCAATGGTTTTGTTAAAGAAACGTGTTTCATCTTTATTGCAAAAGATCTCCAACCTATTCAAGTCTCCTCTGATGAATCTGAAGAATTTGAAATCCTTTTTTGGACACCAGAAGAAGTTGAGGAAGGAATCGCAATAGGTCAGTTGACAGATGGAATCATGATTGCTGCATGGCATCTTGCCAAACCTCATATCTTAAAAATTATTGAAGATACTCATTATGGATAAAAAAATGGTTAATCCAGAATTTCCACACGAACTCAGTTTTACTGAGTTAAAAGAACAGTTTTCTGCTTTGAAAGAGCAAACAAAATTTGCACATCAATTTGCCGACAAGATTGCTTCCCAAGGAGAAGAAGGAATAGATTTTTTACTTTCTCAATTTGAAGAGGCAAATGATCTTATCAAGAATCAGGCTTATTTTCGTTTTGTTGAGCTTGCCTATACAAAAGCAAACAATCTTGAGAAAGCACTTAAGATTATGACCATGATACCTAACAAACAAGAACAATTGCGTTGTCAAGTAAGGTTGGCAAATGAAATTATACAAAGAGAGGGAGACTACGCGAAAGCCGAAGCAATTATAGATGATTCGATTGAAGATATTCACGGATATCGTCAATATTTGAATAATGAAAAATAAGATCAGATGAATATGAAACTTCTTGTCACAGGTGGGGCTGGGTTTATTGGCTCCCATTTTATTCACCACTGGCTTGAACACCATCCTGATGATGCCCTGATCAATTTGGATAAGCTGACGTATGCGGGGAATTTGATGAATCTTCAGGATATTGAAAAGGATCCGCGCTATACTTTTGTGAAAGGGGATATTGCTGACCGCGAGACGGTGTTTTCTTTAGTAAAGGAAGTAGATATTGTGGTGAACTTTGCGGCTGAAACGCATGTAGACCGTTCTGTTATGGGAGTTGAAGAGTTTATTCGTTCCAATGTTCTTGGAACAGCCGTGCTCCTAGATGCGGTAAAGGAATATGGAAAGCGTATGCACCATGTTTCGACGGACGAAGTGTTTGGAGCTCTTGGGCCAGAAGATCCTCCGTTTAGTGAGATAACTCCTTATGCTCCGCGCAATCCTTACTCTGCGACAAAGGCTGCATCCGATCATTTGGTGCGAGCGTATTATTACACTCATGGATTGCAAATAACCATTTCAAATTGTTCCAATAATTATGGAACACATATGTTTCCTGAAAAGTTCATGCCACTATTTATTTGCAATTTATTTGAAGGAAAGAAAGTGCCAGTCTATGGAGATGGATTGCAAAAGCGTGATTGGATTTGGGTAGACGATCATTGTCGTGGAATTGAAGCTGTTATTGAAAAAGGAAAGATCGGGGAGACCTATTGTTTTGGAGGAGGGGGAGATATTGCAAATATTGATGTGGTGAAGATGATGATTGAACTTACAGGTCGAGATGAGAGTTTTATCGAGCATGTGAAAGATCGTGCAGGGCATGATCGTCGGTATGATGTAGATTATACGAAAGCAAAAACAGAATTAGGATGGGAACCAAGCGTTCGTTTACGTGAAGGCTTGTCAGAAATGGTTAGGTGGTATAAAAACAATCCTGATTGGATTGAGCAGTGTTGTAGCGGAGCCTATCAAGACTACTATAAAAAACAATACGAACAACGATAGAAATGTTATGAAAATACTTATTTTTGGAAAAGGATATATTGGTCAGCGTTGTGCGGATGCCTGGCAAGAAAAAGGTCATGAAACCATTGTGTCTCCTGTGCGCGTTACAGTCGTGCATGATGCGTTGAACGAAATCAAACAACATAAACCAGATGTGGTTTTCAATGCTGCAGGCGTGACAGGAAAGCCGAATGTGGATTGGTGTGAAGATCATCAGATTGAAACCATTGAAGGCAACACAAATCTTCCCATTTATCTTGCGGCCGCTTGTCAACAAACAGGAGTGTACCTTTTGCATATTGGGTCCGGATGTGTGTTTTATGATGAGTCTCCACACCCAGATAAAAAGTGGCGTGAGAGTGATCATGCCAATCCTCGCGTTGTCTATTCTCGTTCAAAGTATGCGGCTGATCTTGTTCTTTCTACCTTGCCCAATGTAGGGATTGGAAGAATTCGTATGCCGATTGATTGGATGCCTTCTTCTCGGAACCTAATTGTCAAACTTGCAAACTATCCTTCCATTATTGACGTAGAAAACAGTGGTACGGTGATTGAAGATATGATCGAGGTGTTTTTACAGCTTATGGAAAAACGAGCAGAAGGAATTTTCCATGTGACAAACCCTGGAAGTATTAAACATCGAGAAACCATGGAAATGTATAAAGAGTATGTGGATCCAGAGTGGAGTTGTGAGTGGATTGATAATGAAGAATTGGTTAAACGTGGTCTTGCGAAGAAAGGACGATCCAATAATGAACTTACTTCAGATCGTCTTACAGAGCTTGGAATCACCATGCGACCTATTAAGGAAGCAATGCGTGATACCATGCAAAAGTATGCCCAAGCAAAGAAGATTCAGGTGCGCGATGGAGATGAGAATAGGGATCAATGTTGTGATGGTGGATGTGGAGGGTGTACGTGTTCATAGAAAAATCCCCGGTTTTACCCCGGGGTTTTTGTATTGACGCTTGAAGCGCTCTTAAGTAAAGTTGGAATATATGAAAGCACTTATTGCCGCAGGAGGACAAGCCAAGCGTTTACGTCCAATTACATGGACAATCAATAAACACCTTATTCCCTTAGCCAATAAGCCCATGCTTTGGCATGTTATTGATAAGGTGACAAATGCAGGAATCAAAGACATTATCATAAATGTAAATCCAGGGGAGGCAGACATCATGCGGAATGTTTTTGGAGATGGATCTCATTGGGGAGCAAAGATTATTTATTTGGAACAAAAAGGAGGAGCTCGAGGAGTTGCTCATGTGGTGGCCAATGCAGAAGAATTACTCCGCGGACACAAGTTTCTTTTTTTTCTCGGAGACAATATCATCCTCGGAAGTATTCAGCGATTTGTCGAGCGTTTCTTAAAAGAAGATCTGGATTGCATGCTCGCGTTTTCTCGCGTAAAAGATCCAGAGCGTTTTGGGGTGCCAGAGTTTCGTGAAGATGGAACCTTAAAGCGTGTTATTGAAAAGCCTATTGATCCCCCTTCTCCTTTTGCCGTCACTGGAATCTATTTGTACAACGAGAAGTATTTTGAAGCCTATCGAAACATACAACCTTCTGAACGAGGAGAGTATGAAATTTCCGATATCAACACGTGGTTTATCGATAACGGAAAGGTTGGATATGAAGAAATTACAGGGTGGTGGAAAGATACAGGAACTCCAGAAGCTCTTTTAGAAGGGAATGCTCTGATCAAAGATGATACCCCAAAAGAATTGTTTACGATCGAAAGTGAAATTCCCATTGAAACGCAAATTCAAGGGCCTGTAAAAATAGGGAAGAATACGCGTATTTGTCCAAACTCTTTGATTCGTGGTCCTGTGGTGATTGGAGACAATTGTCAGATCGAGGCCTCTTACATTGGTCCATATACTTCCATAGGAAACGGATCGCAGATTAAAGGTTCAGAAGTAGAACATTCCATTATTTTCAACAATGTGACTATTGATACGCGAAAGCGCATTATTGACAGTATTATTGGTCAGCATGCAAGTGTGGTTGATGTGATGAAAACTCATCCACATTCTGGGCATCGCATGGTTATTGGAGAAAATAGCACCGTGGAGTTATAAAGAATAAAAAATCACCCTTTGTTCATCATTGGGTGATTTTTGTTTTTGTTTATCGTTGAAGCCGTTTTGAATAAAGCCCTGTTTTGTCCTCGATCTTTCCATAGAAATAGAGGAAATATCCTGTTTCATCTGTCCAAATTTTTTGAATAGAATTTCCTTGCACAAGCGGGGTTATATTACGTGTTCCCCGATGATCAAGTTCCAACGCGTAGATGATTTCGTTTTGTGAGTAAAGAAGATAAGGCTGGTTTGGATACCATGCGAGATCAGTTATTTCTTCACTGGTACGTGTGAGGGTTGTATCAAGGTGTTTTTCTGCATCATACACATGTAGATCAAATCCATTGCTGTATACCAAAAGAGCATTTTCCCAATGCCACAAAGGGGCTTGGGTATTGAGAAGAATAGGCTGATCACTTCCACTTGCGTCTAGAAGGACGAGTCGTTGATGTGTTGTTTCGTAAAGGAGAAGAAAAGTATTGGTTGGTAAAGTTTGAAACTCATAGGTTCCAAGGGGGAGGTAAGCCAGAATCGTTGTTTCTGAAGACGTACGATGACTTACCACTGTTCGATCAGAAATAGTTTCTGCAAGATAGTAGCCATTTGTTGCAGACATAGCTGTTCCGTTTAAAGCAAAAAGTTCTGTTGTTTCTCCTTTAGAAACATCAAATTCAAAAAGCGTTTTTTCATTCTGTAAAAAAAGATGATGAGAACGTTGTACATCCCACCACATATCTTGTATAGGTTGAACGAGTTCAGAAAAAGAAGGAGCTTCTTCTAAGGAAAGGGGAATAAGCACAGATTCGGAATAATTTTCAGGAGAGAAAAGGAGAAGGACCATTCCGTCTGGAGACCAAGAAAGTTCAAGAGAATCACTGTAAGAGAACGAACGACGTGTTAAAAGAGTAGTAGTTTGATCTTTATTAGAAAAAAGCCAAAGTTCAACCCATGAGTCAGTTGTGGTAAGAAAAGCAATTCGTGAGCCATCAGGACTTGGTGAAAAAAGTGGAATGGTTTGAGAAAGAGAAAGACGTGGAGCTTGATCGAGGAAAAGAAGAACAGAACTAGCAAAAGTGGTGAGATTGCTTTCGATCATCAAAGTTTTTTCCCAAGAGCTATACCCTTTTTTCTCTATACGAAAAAGATGTTCTCCTGCAGGGATGGTATCAATTATTGCAGGAGTTTTTTCGCTTTGAAGTTGTCTGTCAATATAAACATCTGCACCTTTTGGGGTGCTTGTAAGAGAGAGGACTCCTGTTCTGACAATTTTTCCTAATCCAGGTTGATAGCGATATCCTGCAGTATAAAGCACAACCAATGGAGCAGAAATAAGAAAAGCAAACAGAAAGAGATAATAAAAGAGGCGTCTAAACCGTTTTGACATAGTATAAGTATTGTATCGAAAGACAGCTCATTCGTCACGAAGAAAGAAGGAATAATTCTTTGACGCTCAAGAAGAAAAGCAGTATCCTTAAAGCCATGTTTTCTTCACTTCACAAACGTCAAGGCCCTTTTTCAAGAACCATCATAAGTTTTCTTGTGATTTTATTTGCTATCACGCTTTTTGGTTCTGGATTTTTAATGGGACGAAAGGGTGTATCTTTTTCTTCCTCACAAGGAGAAGGAAATATTCTTGAACAAGGAGATATTCCAGAATATTTAGAAGAAGATGTAGATTTTCAAAACTTTTGGGATGTTTGGCAATATATTAAAACTTCTTATTATCAACAACCCGTTTCAGATAAAACACTTTATTATGGAGCACTCTCTGGAATGGTTGATGCTCTTGATGATGCCTATACCACTTATTTTGATCCAAAAGAAGCAAGTGATTTTATGTCCAGTTTGGAAGGATCATTTGAAGGGATCGGGGCAGAGATTGGTATTAAAGATGAACAACTTCAGATCATTGCTCCCTTACCAGATACTCCTGCAGATCAAGCAGGACTCAAACCGGGGGATGCTATTTTAGCGATTAATGGAGAAAGCACTCAAGAAATGAGTGTAGAAGATGCGGTTGTACAAATCCGCGGAGAAAAAGGAACGGAAGTGGTTTTGACGATTTTGCGAGAAGGGGAGGAATCACAAGATGTTTCCCTGATACGTGACAAAATTGTTGTTGATAGTGTGCATTGGGCAATGGATGATCAAGGGATCATGACAATTGAAATCTATACGTTTAATGCAGATACTTCAGATTTATTTCAAGAAGCTGTGCAAGAAGCACTCACTTCTGATGTGCAAGGAATTATTCTTGATTTGCGAAGTAATCCGGGAGGATTGTTAACATCTGCCATTGAGATTGCTTCTTCTTGGGTAGGACGTGAAATTGTTGTTATAGAAAAAACACAAGAAGATGCTGAAGCTTTTGCTGGATATTTTTCCCCTCGCTTGAATGGGATTCCAACGATTGTTTTGATTAACGGTGGCAGTGCTTCTGCTTCAGAAATTGTCTCAGGAGCTTTGCAAGATTATGGGTATGCCGTATTGGTTGGCACACAAACTTATGGTAAAGGATCTGTTCAAGATTATCGTGAACTCCCAGATGGGTCTGCTGTAAAAGTCACGATTGCAGAATGGTTTACTCCTCATGGGCGTTCCATAAACGAAACAGGAATTGCTCCAGATGTTGAAATTCCTTATACGATCGAAGATTTTAATAACCATATCGATCCACAAACAGATAAAGCCAGAGAGATTCTCCTTAATGATTATGAAGAAACCCTCCTTAGCCTCTCAACCCTTTCACAAACAAGTGAAAAAGAATAAGGCAAGCGTACAAACACAGAAAAGTGTTAAAGAAATTTCAGCAGGCGGGGTGGTGTTTAAGTGCACTCCTCGCGGTTTTTATTTTGCGCTTATGAAGGATTCTTATGGGAAATGGGCTTTTCCAAAAGGACGTGTGGAAAAAGGAGAAACTTTAGAAGAAGGTGCTGCCAGAGAGACATTGGAAGAATTAGGTTTGGAAGAGATTCGACTTATTGACTATCTTGGAAAGATAGATATTTGGTTTAGAGATCGGTTTGAAAAAAATGGCATGCTTGTGCATAAGGATATTCATTTTTTTCTTTTTCAAACTTCCCCAGAAGCTAAACTTATATCTGACCCAGAACATCATACCTATGGAGTAAAGTGGGTGCCTTTGAATCAGATTTTGAAATCTTCAAACTATAAAGACACAAAACCAATTATTCAAGAAGCCATCCAATTAGTAAAAAAGAATGCTTTATGAAGCGTGCTTTCATTATCCATTGTTGGGATGGGAAACCTGAGTATTGTTGGTATCCTTGGCTTGCATCAGAACTAAAAAATCGGGGGTTTATTGTTTCCATTCCAGAAATGCCAGAAACAGCTTTTCCCAAAGAGAGCCTGTGGATACCTTTTTTGCAAGATATTATTGGAAATCCTGATGAAGAAACGTTGTTAATTGGACATAGTATTGGGAGTGTTGCCATCTTGCGGTATTTGGAAACATTACAGGATCACGAAGCCATTGGAGCAGTGATTCTTGTTGCTGGCTTTTCAGATACATTAGGATTATCTGAAATTGCGAATTTTTTTGAAAAACCGCTTAACTTCGCAAAAATGAAAGAGCATTGCAAGAAGTTTTTTACGATTTTCTCAGAGAATGATCCATTTGTTCCTGTACATCATGCTCAGATTTTTGAAAAAGAATTGGGTGCAACAACAGAGGTACTTTCAGGGCGTGGGCATTTTTCTGGACCAATCGATAAAGAGGAAAGTTGTGTGATGATTCCTGAGCTTCTTCCTCTTGTTGATACTTTGGATTTGTAGCAGAAATATTCAGGTTATGTTACTATAATGGCATATTATTTAAGTAATTCTAACTTTCTTACCTTTATGGCAAAAATGACTAAGAGCCAATTCATGCTCACCCTTTCAGAATTGATGGGAGTTTCCAAAAAAGATGCAACCACATTCTGGGATAAGTTTATTGACCTCGCTTACGGAGAAGTTCGCAATACCGGAGAATTCAACATTCCTGGACTTGGAAAGTTGATTAAGAAGCAACGTGCAGCTCGTTCTGGACGCAATCCAGCCACAGGAGAGACCATTCAGATTCCAGCAAAGACAGTGGTGAAATTCCGAGTTGCAAAAGCAACAAAGGATGCCATCCTCTAAGTTGAAAACAAAAGCTCCTCGCTTAGGCGGGGAGTTTTGTGTTTGTCTTTTATTTTGATGGACTTGAAACGGCTTGATCAAAATCAATCACATATACCATTGGAGGCTTGCTGAGATCTGCTTTTCCATCTGGGGTCCTGTGAAAGTAGAGGACGAAGTTTCCATCGTGGAGATGACCGTGTTCAATTTTGAGTTCAGCAAGACCTTCGATGATAGTTTTTTTCTGTGTTTCAATCTCATTTCTCCAAAGTGAGGTTGCTTCTTCCCATTTTGCAACAGAAGGTCCTGGAATCACTCTGGTAAAAACATGTACTTCTTTAATCCCTTTCTTAGAAGGTTTTATTCCCACAATGGGTTCAACAGGAACAATCTCAAATCCTTTCTTTTTCCAGAATTCTCTGTTTTCAAACGCTTCTTTCCATGACATTAAGGTTTGAGGTTCAATGCTTCTCACGATAACCCTTTCTTTGAGTTCTCCTCCAAGTAGTGTTGTTCCAGAACCTGTTTTTTCAAATTGTTTTCGAAGGAATCCTTGAGGTGTTTTTTTATACAAAGGGGTTTGAAGAGCAAGATCATGAGGATCTACAAACTCATATCCTAAGACTCTTGCTTGTTCTTTAAGTCCTTTTTGTTCACTCTCTGGTGCGTATTGGATCATTTGCGCACAATTGCGACGAACATATTCATCCTGATCTTTCAATCCCATTTCAATAAGTTCTGTCCGTTCACTCTCTGAAGCGTATTGGATCATTTGTGCTGAATAGTCACGAACATAAATATCCTGATCTTTCAATCCCATTTTAAGAATGCCTGCAAGGTGTTTTTTAAGTGCCTCTTGTTCACTCTCTGGTGCGTATTGGATCATTTGTGCACAAGAGAGACGAACAGAGATATCCTGATCTTTCAATCCAGTTTCAATAAGCCTTGTTCTTTCACTCTCTGGAGTGTATTGGATCATTTCTGCACAATTGTGACGAACAGATACAGCCTGATCTTTTAATCCCATTTCAATAAGTTCTGTCCGTTCACTCTCTGGAGCGTATTGGAT
>MGEY01000022.1 GCA_001791615.1 Candidatus Uhrbacteria bacterium RIFOXYA2_FULL_40_9 | reverse complement strand
GATGAGAACCCTCACACCGGTTCGATGCTGGAGTGAGTGAGAGAACGACAGAGTTTACTCTGGCGATTCCGAACGAACGACAGCAATCCGGCCTTTAGGCCGGATTCCCTCTCCCGGCACCATAGCTAAAACCCTAGGTTTATCCTGGGGTTTTAGCTATCTTGTCCTGAGGGATGAGAACCCTCACACAGGTTCGATGCTAAAAAATTTTATATATAAAAGCCGACGGAGTGTACCGCCGGCCCAAAGACAAAACATGAAAGAACTAAGAAACTCGACGCACCAACAACCTCCTTTGATACATTGGTGCTATCTCTGCAACCCACAAAACCCTCGCGGGTGGATTGAAGTATGGATTTTCTCTTCTGATCAAAAATACAAACCTATTCCATCTACGTATGGGTCTACTTTCGTCAGGAGGAGAAAATATCGAACTTTGAGGCGCACACATTTGTGTGTACTCAGGAAAAATGATTTCATAGTCTTCATTTCCCCAAACTGGCAATTCTTCCATGTGCCTTTCGAAGTATTCTGCATCTTCTCGAGTCATGGAAGCATTCAGAAGACTTCCACGACGAAACATATTTTCAACTCTGAAATCCGGATGATTACAATCTTCCTCATCACACACACAAAGAGCTTCGTATACCCGTCCGCCGATCTTAATACGGAAAAGCACATCACTGAAACCAGACATGGGAATCTCCTTGGTTTGTTGAAAGAACATTTCTATCATCGAACAAATTATCATATCAAAAAAAGATAATTTTGTCAAGAATCATAGTCACAGATCATTATTGTTGATAAATAGTTATATATCTGTTGAAAAAATTATTTGACAAAATATGCATTTTCTGTTATACTCTTTCTATATGGAACAAGAAATCATCACCATTTTGAATCACTTTGGTTTTTCTGAACAGGAAATTGATGTTTATCTTGCGGTTCTCACCCTTGAATCCCCTACAGTCACACAAATCGCCAGCAAAGTACAAAAAGGCCGTACAGCTGTTTACTTCCACATCAAAAATCTTCAAGAAAAAGGATTGCTCTTTGAATCAAAAAAAGGAAGTAAACTATTCTATACAGCACTTTCTCCGACTGAATTTGCTAATCAAATAGATGCCTGGGCAAGAGATTTCAAAACGCTTGTTCCAAAATTAGAAAGTTTACAAAAAGTGGAACAAGAGGCTCCAACCATTGAATTAACAGAATCAAAAGTTGGTTATTGGAAAATCTATGATGAAATCTCTCAAATGCCTGAAGGATCAAATTTTCGTGTTCTTCAAGGCAAACAATCTCTTGAAATTGAATTGTCTTTGCTTTCAGATGAACAATGGACTATTTTCTTTGACCGCATCATGAAGAATAATATTGGAACAATAGGATTGTTCACAAAAGAGACATTCGAGGTTCCCGCAAAAATGATGACCCCAAAAAATCTAGAACGCATGCAAACACGTCGATGGGATTTAAAAACACTTCCAAAAAGTATTCTTGACATACAACAACTCATGTTCCTTTATAACAATAAAGTCGCTTTCTTATTTCCAGAAACATCTCTGGTGATGACGATTCGTCATAAGGGAATTTATCAAATCCTTGTGGCAACATTTGATGCTCTTCATAATCTTGCCGAATCTGCTGATCCAAAAAGTTTTACTAAAGGATAATACAATGAGGTCCTCTTTCATCTTCACAAAATCCTCTTTTTCTGCTATCTTGTGAGCATTGATATGACCCTCACAACACATGCCACGTTGGGTGCAGTAATTGGGAAAGCAACAGGAAATCCGTTGCTTGCTTTTATTTTCGGCTTTCTTTCTCATTTTCTTGTGGATATTATTCCTCATGGTGATACGGGACTTTCAGATGGATTCCGTGTAACAAAAAATAAACGCAAACGTGCCATTGCCTACAGCATGATTGATGCGTGTGTCGCTCTCTTCTTTGTCCTTATGCTTGCAAATACACGGGACATCAATAGCATGCGGACGTTTACTTGGGGAATCGTCGGTTCTGTTCTTCCCGATCTCTTAGTAGCACTTTATGACCTTACCTCTGCCCCTCTCCTCAAATGGATCTATCAACTTCATTTTTATTTTCATGACATGATTGTCAAAAGGAAAAGAGATGTTCCTCTTTACTATGCCGTGCTCGCGCAAATTGTGCTAATCTCTTACCTACAAACAAAACTCTAAACTTGACTTGAACTTTTCTAAAACACGCTATAGAGGTTGTCCCCTAAGCGTGTTTTATGATTCTTTGTGTTTTTTTCCTACATCTTCTAAAACTTCTAGGGTCTCTTGTGCGGCTTGTTGCCAAGTAAATAGTTTTGCTCGTTCAATCCCCGCTTCGCGTAGAGCATAAGCTCCTTCAGGAACAAGAACAGTCTGAGCAATGGCAAACGACATTTGTTCTCTATTGTCCGGCTCAACATAAATGACGGCATCTCCTCCAATTTCTGGAATGGCACCACATTTTGTGGTGATCACAGGCACCCCTGCACTCATGGCTTCCAAAATAGGCAGACCAAACCCTTCAAACAAGGAAGGGAAAAGAAAGGCGGATGCCCGTGCAAGAAGCAACCATTTCTCTTGTTCTGTCACAGAACCCAAAGCTTGAACAACTCCATCTGGTTCAACCTCTTTCCACTGTGCATTCACTTCATCTGCAAATAATTGAATTTTTTCTGTTGACCAACCTAATTTCCCTGCAAGAATAAATCGCGTTTTTGTGACTTGATCAGGATGTTTGGATAGAAAATGATTGAATGCCAAAATAGCCTCTTCAATATTTTTCCTTGGCTCCAAAGTGCCGAGAAAAAGAACATAATCTCTATCAAAAGGAAAACGATCTGAAATAAGATCCTTTACTTTAACTTTGGGTGTTTCTGCTCCTTCATAAATAACACGGCTTTTCCCCTTTGCAATTGGAAATAGTTTTTCAAGTTGTTGTTGCGTGGTCTGTGATACAGTAATAATCGCTTGTGCATGTGCAATACTTTTTGGCACCACGGTTTGAATGGCAAAAGCTTGAGAAGACACTTGATCAAACCATTCTGGATGTTCGTAAATTGCTAAATCATGAATAGTGATCACTGATTTTCCTATCCATCCTAAAGGAATCTGACCAGAAGGAGAAAAAAGGACATCAGGCGAAAAAAAATAAAGCTTCAAAGGAAGAAAAATGTGTCGAGAAAGCAACCTTATTTTTGGAAACCAAGACCGTAACACTTTGACGTGTGCACACCCTTGAACAAGTTCCTGTAAAGAGGATTGCGACAAATTGGCAGGAACGACAAGAAAATACTGATGTTCAGAAGTTTGTTTTAAAAGAAAAGAAACCATGGACCATGTGTAATGTTCAATCCCTGCTCCCCTTCCTCCACTCGTGTCACAAAGCGTTGTTCCATCAATGGCAATCTTCATAAAAGAAAAGAAAGTCCTTCTAGAACGCCTGTCACAATAAGTAAAACAATCAGACCAGCAGTGAGCATTCCGAGTGTAATCGCGATAAAAGCATATTTTCTTTCAATGTGAAAAAGAACCGCAAGAATAGAAGCTGTCCAAACCCCAGAAACAGGGAGTGGAATAGCTGTAAACACAAAAAGAACAAAACGGCCGTAGCGCTGATATTTTTTTTCATGTTTTTTTTCAAGAGAATAAACGTGCTTCTCAAAAAAATGTTGTAGTTGTGGAGAATGTTTCTCTGCAAAAAGAAGAAGAGAAGGAAGTCCCCAAAGAATAAAAAAGACCGGAATCACATTCCCGATCACAGAGAAAAAATATGCAGAAAAAGGATTTAAATAAAAAACCGTAATACTTAAAGGCAGAGCAGCTCTTAATTCTGTAAATGGCAAAAGTGCCAAAAAAATAGTTGCCATCTCTGGAGAAAATGAAGAAAATAAATCTCCCAAGCTATTGATCATAATGAGGATGATGAATCAGACCATGAATACACTTTATACGTCCAAGCAGCTAAAGCCTTCACATCTTGAAAACGTCCCTGCTTTGTTTCTGATCCAAGAACAACAACAATAATCTCTTTCCTTCCTTCCTGAGAAAAAACGGTTCCAAGACAATATCCTGCTTCAGGTAAATACCCTGTCTTTGCTCCTATGATTTGATAAGGAAATTGATTTAAATAAGAATCAAGAAGTTCATCTGTACTTTCAATGTAATAAGTTGATCCAGAAGACCCCACAAACGTCACGGAAGAATGCTGTGTAGCCTCTCGAATAGTCTCATTTTTAAGAATCTCATCCAAAAGTATAGCAACATCTGAAACAATAGAACGATTTCCAGAAGAAAGCCCAGTTGTATCAGCAAATGTTGTTTGTTTAAGACCAATCTCCGCGGCAACTTCATTCATACGCGCAATAAAATCTCCCAAAGACATCCCTGACAAACGAGCAAGTGCGGCTGTAGCAGAATTATCTGATCCCACAAGGCTTGCAAAAAGCAAATCGTGAACACGCACAACATCTCCTGTTTGAATGTTTTGTTTACCTCCAAAACGAATATCTTCAGAAGTGATAGATGCCATTTGATTCAAATCAGGATTTGTTTCTAAAAAAACATAAGCTGTCATGAGTTTGGTAATACTTCCGATGGAACGAGGTTCCTCTGCATTTTTTTCAAAAAGAACAGATCCGGTTTCTCGATCCATCACCAAAGCAGAAACAGCTGTCGTAAGAACTCCCACACTACTTGTATTCACTCGTGTTGGACCTTGTTTCACTTCTTCTGAAAGAGGTAATGTTGCATTCACAAAATTCTTTACTTGTTCTGTCACAAGTGAAGTTCTATTTTCTCCTGATGCCCGAATAGCATATTGCTCCAAAATCCCCACATTTTGAGGAAAAATCTGAAACAAGGAAGTAGCAAGAATAAGTTGTGTAAGAAGCTTGAAAAACATATCTCTTATTCTTGAGAAATGGATTCTTTTAATTCCTGAGTGATTTCTTCTGCATGCAGAGAAAGATATTCCGGAAGTTCTTCGATGGATTTGAGTCCAAGATGTTGGAGAAAATCAACAGAGACCGTGTAAACAGGTTGCAAACGTTGCTTATCTTCTTTTTCTTCAATAAGTCCTCGAATCAATAAATTGCGCAAAATAAGACTACAATTAATTCCACGAATTTGTTCAATTTCTGGTTTTGTAATCGGTCCTTTGTAGGCAATGATCGTAAGGGTTTCAAGAGAAGGACGTGTTAATTCCCCTGTTGCTTCTTGTTTTAAAAATGATTTTATAAACTCTGTTTCTTCGGGAGGGGTCACAAATTGCACTTGCCCTTCATGTTGTAAAAGATGGATTCCAGAATCAGATTGGTTAAACTTCTGTTCAAGTGCTTTGAGTGAAGCAACCATCTCTTCAGAAGATAACGAAAGAATACTTTGCAATTTATTGATGGCTAAAGGCTTAGAAGAGACAAAAAGAAGAGATTCAAGACGGCGATAAGACATAGGTTAATCAACTCGTTTGATAATAATATCGTGAAATTGTTCTGATTGAGTCACTTTAAAATGCTGTTCGCGAAGCAATTCTAATAATGCAAGAAAGCTCACAACCACATCCACTTTTTGCGCACCTTTAATAATATCTTGAAAACGTGCTTGAGAGCGAGATAAAAAAGCCTGACGTAAATCTTCAATTCGTTCGGAAAGAGAAATGACTTTCTGTACAGAGGCCTTTCGCAGTTTTGCCCATGGTTCAAGCCTCTTCAATAAAAGTAAAAAGGATTCTTGCAAAGCTTTAGGAGTTGCATTTTCAGGGGGATAAAATCCTTTCTCTTGTTTCAAAATTGTACGAGAGCGAGGAAACAATTGGAAATGTGCAGTATAACGTTCTTCAAGGTAAACGGAAGCGCGAACAAATTTCTCATACATTTTTAATTGATCCACCAAATCCGAAGTTCCCTCTTCCTCTTCTTCCACGATTTCAGGAAGAAGTATTTTTGATTTGAGATAAAGTAACCTTGTTGCAATTAACAAAAAATCTGCTAATTCTTCTGGAGGGACTTCTTCTTGTTTCACATGCTGTAAATACGCTTCTGTTACTTCTGCAAGCGAGATTTCGTTGATAGGAAGTTTTTGCTCATTGATCAACTCTAAAAGAAGTTGTAAGGGACCGGAAAATTTTTCAGTCTTCAGTTCAAAAGACATAGAAAATGACTCGTATTTCCAGAAAAATTAGGGGCGTAGACGTTGCACATCGCGTGGAAAAAGCGTGGCCTCTTTAATATTCTCTAACCCTAAAACATTTTGTGTTAAACGTTGTACCCCCATGCCGAATCCCCCTTCTGGGGGAATACCGAACTTGTGCATCATGAGATAGTCTGCAAAATCTTCTGGATTCAATCCTTTTGATTTTATGCGTTCAATTTGTTCATCATAACGATTCACACGCATCCCTCCAGAAACAATTTCACTTCCAAACCCGATCAAATCAAAACTCAATGTTGAAGTGGAATCTTCTGGATCAAGCATGGTGTAAAAAGGACGTTTCTTTTCCGGATAATGTGTTACGAAAACAAATCCGCTTCCAAACTCCTTTGGTGCCCAAACCGTGGAAAGCCATTTTTCTGCTGCTGGAGATAAATCTGGTTCAGTAGTCTCATCGATTCCTGTTCCCTGCTTATAAATTTCTAAGGCTTCCGTGAGTTTTATACGAGGAAACTTTTCTCCAAGTGGAGGAAGGGTGACGTTCAATAAATCAAGATCTGCCTGACAATCAGACTGAACGACTTTGAGCATTTTTCGCGTTGTCTCCTCCGTATAATCCATAATCTCGCCCATTCCACTAACAAATCCAACTTCAAACTCTAATTGATTAAACTCGGTTAAATGTCTTGATGTTGCAAACTTTTCTGCACGGAATGAATAAGAAACTCCGTACACTCCTTCATACACTCCCATCATGATTTGTTTATACAGCTGGGCAGATTGAGTAAGGGTTGCTTCGCGTCCGTAATAATCCACTTTAAAAAACTCAGCCCCTCCTTCTGAAGCAGCCCCCGCTAAAATAGGGAAAAGAATCTCTGTGAATCCTTGTGTTTGCATATACTCCCGAAACCCACGAACTAAAGCAGCTTGCACGCGAAAAATGGCTTGTTGTTTTGGATGACGAAGTGTGACCACACGATTATCCAAAACAGTCTCCAGTTGCGCTTCAATTTCTGGTTTGTTGATTTCTACAGGCAAAACATCAAGCACAGGTGACAAAATTTCAACTTCTGTGGCTTGAATTTCTGCTTCTTTTTTACTTGGATCTTTTGTTTGTTTTTCAACAACCTTTCCTGTCACACGAAGAACTGTTTCCATTTGCATCTCTTGTAATTGCGCTAATTGTTGCTCTGTTAAAACAACTTGGAGCATCCCGGAACGATCGCGTAAAATGGCAAACCCAAACTTATTCAAATTGCGAAGGCGATGCAGCCACCCGGCAATTTGGACTTCTTCACCGATATGGTTGATAACTTCACTTGTTAAAATTCTATTCATACAACAATAAACTTAAGGAGAAATGCGATTAATTAAACGAGGAAATGGAATAGTTTCACGGATGTGATGTGTTCCACACATCCATCCGACAATACGCTCAAGCCCGTAGCCAAAGCCAGAATGCGGGACAGATCCATACTTCCGAAGGTCTAAATACCAGTTAAAAGCTTCGACAGGGAGTTGATGTTCATTGATCCGGGCAAGCAATGTTTCATAATCATCCTCACGCTGACTTCCTCCAATAATTTCGCCATACCCTTCTGAAGCAAGAAGATCGCTACAAAGAGCAACGCTTGAATTTTGCGGATCTCGCTTCATATAAAAAGCTTTCACAGCCGCAGGATATTTTTCCACAAAAACAGGACGATCAAACTGGCTGGTTAAAAGTGTTTCATCATCTGCTCCAAGATCATCATCTGTCCCAATATCACTTCCTAATTCATGTAAACGCTCAACAGCTTCAGCATGTGTCATGCGAATAAAAGGTGCTTGCACAGCTTCAAGAGCTTGAACATCTCGCTCCAAAATGGCGAGTTCTTTACGATTCTTTTCAAGCACAGCTGTAAGAATGTTCATGATAAGTCCTTCTTGAATTTTCATATTCTCTTCATGTTCTACAAAAGCGGCTTCCGCATCCATCATCCAAAACTCGGTTAAATGACGACGGGTTTTAGATTTCTCTGCACGAAAAACTGGACCAAAATCAAAACAACGACCAAAACTCATCACTCCAGCTTCCAAATACAATTGACCGGATTGTGAAAGATAGGCTGACCCTTCATCAAAATATTTGATGCCAAATAATTCTGTGGTTCCTTCACAAGCATTTGGCGTCAAGATGGGAGAATCAAATTTGATGAAACCTTGCTCATGCAAATACTCATAGGTGGCTTGAATCACCGTATCGCGCACCCGTTGAATGGCCCATTGTTTTTCACTGCGAAGCCAAAGATGTCGATGATCAAGAAGAAAATCTGGTCCATGTTCTTTTTTTGAAATGGGATAGTCTTCTGGAGCGAGTTGAATGATTTCAAAGACTTTTCCTTCAAGCTCATAACCAGAAGGAGCACGA
Organism: Candidatus Uhrbacteria bacterium RIFOXYA2_FULL_40_9; assembly: GCA_001791615.1. GTDB lineage: Bacteria > Patescibacteriota > Patescibacteriia > UBA9934 > GWF2-40-263 > UBA12396. Next base: position 2,196 of record MGEY01000022.1, on the reverse strand, counting down.
TCATCCTTTTTTACGACCCCGGTCACGATCACAGAAGATTCAATTTTCAAATTATTAAGCGCCTCCCATTGATTTTCTGGAATATCTGCTTTGGAGTAAACAATCTGTACGCGACCAGTTCCATCACGAAATTGGAGAAAAAAAATCTTTCCGCTACAGCGGAAATTGTATGCCCATCCTTTAAGGGTGATTTCTTTTCCATCGGAAAAACCGATTTTCGAAACAAATGAGTAGGACATAAAAAAGGCTTAAGAATAACGCTCTTCATGGTATCCAAAAATGGAGTGATTCGCAACTAAAAACACCCAGAAAAGAGATAAAAATGAGATTTTTTAAAAAGAAACAACAAAGCATTGACATTTTCGCTATTTTCTGATAAAAAAGGTCGTTGCGCCATAAGGGCAACACGCGTTCTTTCAACCCTCAAAACACTGCCTTTTCAAGGCAAAAAGGAGGAAAACGACCCATGTCGTTCACGTACATTTCCCTACATCAGCAAACCCTTGGTCAAGACCAAAATACGATTGCAGAAATCATTGCTCGCCTATCGCAGACCAATCCAGCACGCGCACAGCAATTCAGCCGTGTTGATTGGATCTCCCTGCGTAAGGCACTTGCTCTGAAGGCTCTTGAACTTGTTCAGCAAAAGATGGGAGGAACGTTTTCCAAGCAGTACCGTCGACCCAATGATGCAACGCGGGAGTATAGGGATCCCCAAGGAGAATGCCTGGGTGTGATTACAAAGGATAATGTGCAGGTTGGCTTGTTCCTCCATGAAGGGAAAGTGACGCTCTACTGGTCTGAATGGCATCGAGATGGACACAATAAAACTCCCAAAAAGTTGTCTGAGGAAGTTCAGGCTACCTACAAGGATCAGTGCATTCAGGCAGCTCTACAGCTTCTGACCAATCAGCAGGTCTTTCGTGTTGAACAGGAAGATGGCACGGTCATCTACGAAGCCCAAATCCAGGAGGTGAAGTGATGGCTAAAGTTCGTGTGATCACAAGCAAGGAAGGCGGAATGCACGTGGAGTGTGATCTGCCTCCCGGACAGCAATGTCATGATTCTGATGAAGAGCTGGCAGTGGTACTTGAAATCCTTGGTGTCAAAATGGAGGATCGTAAGGGTGGACAGAGACGTCCTGGCATTCCCAACGGTGTTCCACATGCTGGTCGTGTGAAGGGGTAATCTCATGGATTCCATCGTGAACGTGGGGGCCTTTCGCGCGCTCACGCGAGCGATGGGCCCAGGAAATCGCGCTTGCCTTTGGGTACAGGGGTGTCCTTTCCGATGTAAAGGATGTGGATCGCCCCAACACCTTTCTCATGAACCTCATCAGTTGGTATCTGTTCAAGAAATCTGTCAGTGGATCACAAAGGCTATGAGAGAAAAAAGGATTGAGGGTATAAGTTTTTCTGGAGGAGAGCCTTTTGCACAAGCCACAGCGTTGGCGACCATTGCTGCGTATGCGAGATCACTCGGACTCTCTACCCTTTCTTGGACTGGATATACCTTGGAGGGACTTCGCTCTATAAGGGCGCCTATCGAAGCCGATTCCCTTTTGCAAAATTTGGATGTTTTAATTGATGGACCATTTGTTCAAGGGCTGACTTCACCAGAACTTCCGCTTCGAGGATCTTTAAATCAGCGAATTCATTTGCTAACGAATCGCTATTCACCAAAAGCATTTGAAAGATCACATCTTGAATGCCGAAATTTGGATGGAATATTGGAAGTGATTGGTGTAGCTGATTATGAAGAAGTAAAAACGATCTTGGCTCTTCTTTTGTAAGAAACGTTCTTGCCCGAATACGTTCGGGCCTTTCTGCGAGATGTTGATGAAAATCGACGTTTCACCGGAAGACAAATACCGGCAACCCACGGTGGGGTTGCCCTACGTTCTTTTCAAAAAAACCGCAAACAAAGGACTTAACCATGACTACAACACAAGTAGTAATTCCAGATCCTACACAAAAACTGTTTGAGGGACACACAGGTTGGGTTCGCTCTGTTGCCTTCTCTCCAGATGGCAAGTGGATTGTTTCTGGAAGTTATGATTGCACCATCAAAATCTGGAATAGAGAAACCAGAGAGTGTGTGAGAACTCTAAAAGGACACACAGACTGGGTTCGCTCTGTTGTCTTCTCTCCAGATGGCAAGTGGATTGTCTCTGGAAGTGATGATAGCACCATCAAG
>MGEY01000021.1:1101-19716 GCA_001791615.1 Candidatus Uhrbacteria bacterium RIFOXYA2_FULL_40_9 | reverse complement strand
CGAGGAGTTTCAGACAAGAAGTTCTTCCTGTTTCGAGTAACGAAACTCTATGCTTAGAACATTCTGCTCCACAGGATTTACGTGTGATCCGTCGTTATCCTTCCACAGGGGAAAAAGATTGACGAGCGATACGGAGAACAAAAATGGAGATGACTGCTGCAACAAGAAAAGCAGAAGAAATTGAAAACCAATAGGTTAAGGCAATAAGGAAGAACATCATGCCTGCACGTCCGATAGTGAGTGCAATTTCGCGAAGTGTCGTGTATTCATCAATATAATGTCCACAATCTGCAGCTTGTTCATACATGAGTGTATCCATGGGAGTGCGAAGGAGAATAGATCCAATACTATGAAAGGTCGATGCTGCAAAAACACCTACAACCGTATCGACAATTGCTTTCCCAATCCACCCAAGAGCATAGACTCCTGTTCCAATTTTAAGCATTTTCACAGCAGAAAACTTATCAGTTTCTTTTCCAATAAATAATTCAAGTAAAAGACTCATTACAATAATTACTGCAGCAAAGCTTCCGATATTCAGGTAATCACCTTGAAAGATAATAAAAAGGAAAAGTGGCCAAATAACAGTTCCTACAACACTTTCTGCTCCATAAGCCATCATGGAAATACTCATGGAACGAAATTTACTTTCAAACATTTTTTGAAAAGTTTCCCAAAATCCAAATTCATATTGAACAAACGTATTTTTCAAAAAAAGCAAGGGAATAATAGAAGTGATCGTGATCAGCACACCAAAAAGAAAATTAAATTCATATCCGTGATGCAAAATAATCCAACCAGAAATAAGTGGTGCTAACACACTAATGACACTTTGAATGGCATAGCGCACACTGATTTGTCTTCCAAGCTTTCCCTTTGTAGACATCTTGATGAAATCAACATGAAAAGGAGACCAGTAAAACATGGAATCAATAGCAAAACCAATAATAGCAAAAAGTAAAAAAGCGGAAGGAGGGATGGAGAAAATTCCTGTCTCAAGAGCATAAAATGCAAACAGAGCAAATGTTGCCCCAATTTCTCCAATAATCATACTTGCTACCAAACCTATACGAGAAAAAATTTTTGCTCCTACCCAAAAGAGAGGGATACGAACAGCAAAAGTAATAGCAAAGTAAAGTAAAACAATGACGAGTGATTGATGAAAATATTCGTAGATAAAAATTGGATAGAATAGTCCGATCAGGCTCCAACCCAAAACAGAAATCATGCGATTGATAGTAAGAGTGGCGAGCCCTTCTGTGGAAGTGAGGTGTTTAAAAGAAAATTTACTTGATCGGAAAAAATGTGTGCGATGATGATGAGTAGACATAATAGGTATATGAAAGGGATGTTCGAATTGTGATGGTATTATAACAGATTATTTATAGATTTTTTGAAAAAGAAAACCCTAGCATGAAAGGCTAGGGTGAGGACAAGAACAATGAATTGGAGGAGACAAAAGAAAATCATTTGTTGCAAGGGAGTGAGGAAAATTAATGCTTTGCTCACATTTTACCGTGAGTACTGCAGCTCTCTGCTCGATTTCCATGCTCACATAAATTCGTATAGACTGACCCTTTTCTTCGAAAACGAAAGTGTGAGATCTTGCAAGAGTGATATCTCGTTCTAAAACAAGAGGGTTTTCAAACGGTTTGCCAAGATAAAGAACATTTTTCTTTCCAGAAAGATCTATAAGGATCATTCGTACCTTTTCTCCAATACGTTGTGATCGGATATATGGATCGTTCGTAAAAAGAGGAGAACATTTTTCCAATCGGAAGGAGAGATGAGTCAATCCTACACAAAGAATGCATTCATCATTTTCTCTGAAAAGCTCTGCTCGTTGGCGTGGAGACTTCCGCACGTGTACTCCTTGTATTGAGGGAGAATTGGACGGGCATCATCATGCCGAAAATTTTTATGGATGTCAATGTTCCCTTTTGTCCAAGATTAGTTCATATGCTAAGCTCAATACAAGAATCATGACTTAATTTTTATGACAAAATTAGTATCTATATTTAGTCTTTGTTCACTTATTCTTTTAATGGGAGTAGGTTGCACAGAAGTACAAAGTGTTATTGAAGAGGTTGGCGCAGGAGCACAAAATGTCTATGAACATTTTGGAGAAGGATATTCTTCTGATGAAGGATCTCCGGAAGAAGTGACAGAACTTACACGTTTTGATGGGGCGCATGTACAAGGAAATGGATTTTCTTTACAAGTTCCAGAAAATTGGCTTGTAGACGCGAGTTCTTTTACAGATCGTTCTTCCACGGGGGCACGTCTTCACGGATGGATTTCAAACGGAGTTTCCAATGATGCTTATACAGATCCAGATATCATTACGATTACGATTAAGGATGTGGAGAAAGAAGGAAGAACACAAAATGAGATTGTGAGTGAATTTGGATGGGATGAATCAGATATTGATGCACGTGTGCAGTTTATGCAGGAGTATGCCTATGAGAAATATTGGATCACTGCAGCAGATGTGAGCGTGAAAAATGGAGCAATTGAAATTAATGGAGCAGTCGTTCCTCGATCTGAAATGCGTTGTGAGAAAACCTGTTACCTAGAAGGAAGTGCGGTTACAACTGTGTTATATGCGATTGAAGGAGATGAGTTGGTCTATTTAGTGAGCGTGGCTACTGGGACGAATGAACAAACAGATGTTTTTTTGGCCCAAGCAGAGGAAGTGATTAAAACATTTGTCATCAGTGAGTAAAAAAAGAAAAAACACTGTTTTTTGCGGTGTTTTTTTATTAGGACTCTTGACGAAATAAAGAAAATTTGGCAGAGTCATAAACCATAACACGCGGAGGTGAACGTGGGAACAAAGCGACGTGGTGCTGATGCTGTTCGCGAAGAACTTCGTGGAGTAGAAGTAGAGTTTCGTAAGCTTGAGAAACATACAGATCAACTGAAAGACGAATTGAGAGAACTGACAGCTGTTGCGTGGGCCATTATGACCTGTTGCAAAAAAGTGAATTGTTACGGAACAGAGAGGGGCGATCCCGTGATTGTTGTCAGAGCTATTTCACTTGATCCTGAAGTGTCTCATAGGTGTAGCCAGCAACCAGATGGGAAAATTCGGCTGCTCGGGCCTAGGGGGCATATGATTGATTTGAAGATCGATGGAGAATATGTAGAAGGCTATAAGCTCTTTTCCAACAAGACTGCTGCTTTTGCTGAATGTGAATCTCGTCTTTCTTTGATGCGTCTTCATTGCAGTTATGGATGTGACGCCTGTCCCTACTCCCTCTAAAAGAAAGCAGGGATTTTTTGTTTTAAAAAATCCCGACCAAGAGATCGAGATTTTTTTGATTACTCTGTGAGAAGGTTAGGTCCGCATTTTATTTCTGTATTCACAAGCCCTGTTCGTTCATTAAGTGCATTATCTAGTTGATAAGCGATATTCACTTTACAAACAAGATCATTTTTTTGATATCCATCGTATCCTTGATGAGCAGGATCATTGAAACTGGTATTCATCTGGCTTTTGACAAAACCTTGAGCTTCTAGATAGGTTGAAATTTGTTGATAATCTGCTTCTGGTATGAGTTTTGCTGACATACGTTTCCCTGTGATCATTAAAGGAAGGTATTCATAAGTCTCATTTGAGATTGCCCAGACAAATTCTTTATTATCAATCTCATAAAAAGAGATGCCCGTTGTTTCCTTAATACTTGTAAGGAGTTCATAAGAAGCATCGTGAGTAACTTCTGCTGGGATTGGCTCTGTAACAACAGGCGGAATCGTGAGCCAATAGGTAAGAGATCCAAGAAGAAGAATAAAAGTAATGATCCAAAGTGGATTTTGTTGTTTCATAAGAAAAAAGGGGTTTTATGTCAAAAGAGAGAAAATGATTAAATAAACAAGTCATGCTATAGTGATTCTAGTATGAAAAGCCTTTTTCACACAAGTTTAGTTTTTGTGGTTATTCTCATGGTGTGTTTTGGATTTTTTGGATATCAGAGTGGAAGTAAAACAGCTCACGCCATGGAATCACATCAACACATGGATGTTTCTCAAGGGTGCGTTTCTATGAGTTCCTCTTTTTTGGAGAAAGAAATTCCTTCAGAGAAAGAATCTTGCTTGTTACATTGTTTTAAAGCAGCAATACGAAATCATTTTGTTGAATATTCATTTTTTCCTTCGTTCTCTCCTGAAATCACCCCTTGTATTGATAATACTTTTTCACTTTCCCCCATCATAATTTTAGGAATAAATAGAATCACCCCACTTGTCCCTCAAAAAGATCCTCCTCTTCAATTAAAGACACAAAAGAGAGAATAACACGAAAGAAGAATTTATTATTTATTAAGCTTTCGTGTTTTTAATTTTATTGAGAATTTATTTTTATGAGGTCTAAACAATTATGGTTTGAAGTAAAGGGTACCCATTGTGCAAGTTGTGAAGTTATTATTGAACGAGAAATTATCAAAATGGATGGTGTGAGAAAGGTGATTGCTTCTCACACAAAGAATCAAGTACAGATTTTTGTGAATACTAAAACAGAAATTTCTGAAACAGATCTGCAACAACGTTTTTTGAATACTTCTTATCTTTTTAAATATCTTCCTTTTTCAGAAGACAATAAGGAGAAAAATGAGTCAAACACATCATGGAATCTTAAGCGCCTAGGTGGGATGGCGATAGTTATTTTTGTAACCTATAAGATTTTTCAAATTACAGGTTTTCTTTCATTCTCTCCAAACATTGAGCAGTCTTTCGGACTTTTTTCTGTATTTAGTATTGGACTTGTTGCCGCTGTTTCTTCCTGCACAGCTGTTGTAGGAGGATTAGTTGCCACTGTTTCAACAGCATTAACAATACAGCATCCTAATCGGCCGTTTGTGAAAAAATTATACCCACATCTTCTTTTTAATGGTGGGAGATTGATTGGATTTGTTTTTTTTGGAGCTTTGATTGGATTTGTTGGACAAGCATTATTTTTTTCTCCTACACTGAATGGATTGTTTATACTGATTATCGCCTTCATGATGGTCACAATTGGAATCAATCTTTTAGAGATAATTCCAAAACATCTTTCTGTTATTCATCCACCAAAATGGCTTACTCATCGTATTCATGAATTGAGTAATTCTTCACATCCAATTATTCCTTTTCTTCTTGGGGCTTTTACTTTCTTCCTTCCCTGCGGATTTACACAATCCATGCAACTTTTTGTACTTTCTCTAGGAAGTCCCATTCAAGCCGGAATACTTATGGGAGTTTTTGCGCTCGGTACCATTCCAGCTCTATTTGGCATTGGTGCTTTAACTTCTTTAACAAACAGTAAAATTGTTAAGCAGATCACAAAAATTGCAGGGGTGATCGTGATTGTGCTTGGAATTAGTAATCTACAAAGTAGTTTGGCTTTGCTTGGATGGAGTACTCCTAGTTTTTTTGTTCAAAATGAAAAAACAGAAGGTAATCAACCCGATCTTGTGAATGGCAAACAATATATTCAGATGAACATTACAACTCAAGGAACCTATGATCCTAGTGTTCTGACTGTTGTAGAAGGAATTCCTGTGCAATGGGAGATTTACGGTCCAGAATTTATGGGCTGTGCGAATAGTTTGATTTTGCAAGAGTTTGGTGTGAGGACTTCTCTTAAAACGGGAAAGAATATTGTCATGTTTACTCCGACAAAAACAGGATCGTTTGTTTTTAGTTGTTCCATGGGGATGGTTCGAGGTACGATGAATGTAATTTCCACTAAAAATTTCTATGAAAAAAATAACTTTTCCAATTGAAGGAATGCATTGTGCTTCTTGTGCGAATAAAACAGAACAAAGTCTCTCAAAAGTGAAAGGTGTACAAACAGCGAATGTGAACTATGCTCTTGGAGAAGCAAGTGTTGAATATGATGAGACGTTTCTTCATCTGGAGGATCTTTCCCGTGCTGTACAAGCAGAAGGTTACAAAGCAGTTTTTTCTTCTGAAACAATGGAAAAAACAAGGACGACTCATTCTTCCCACGATCAACATAAGCAAGACCGTCATCAACACACCGGAAGAATAAGTGCCTGGAAACTTTTTGTTTCTTCTGCTGTTTTTACAATACCTGTTTTTCTTCTTGTTATGTTAAAGATTGAAATTCCAGGGAACATAATAGGAATTCCTGTTTCTTATTGGCTCCAAGGAATTTTAGCGACCGTTGTTGTGTTTTGGCCAGGAATGTCATTTCATCGAATGGCATGGCAACAGGCAAAGCGATTCACTTCAAGTATGGATACCTTAATTTCTTTAGGTACACTAGCAGCTCTGATTTATAGTTGGTGGTCTCTTTCTTATGGTGGAGAAGTCTATTTTGAAACTGCATCCATCATCACCATGTTTATTTTACTTGGACGCTTTTTTGAAGCAAAGAGCAAAAGAAAAGCTGGAGAAGCGATTCAAAAATTGTTGGCTCTTGGAGTAAAGAATGCTCATCGTATCAATACATCACAAGAAATTGAGGAAGTTCCTGTTGATCAGTTAATAGTTAGTGATCTTGTTTTGGTGAAACCAGGAGAAAAGGTTCCATTGGATGGAGTAATTGTAAAAGGTCAAACATCTCTTGATGAATCCATGCTTTCCGGAGAAAGTTTACCTATTGTGAAGAATGTTGGAGATGTTGTTTATGGAGCCACAATCAATCAACAAGGAGCGATTACAGTGGAAATTAATAAACGTTCTTCAGAAACTGTTCTTGCACAAATTGTTCGTTTGGTGAAAGAAGCACAACAAACAAAAGCACCCATTCAAAATCTTGCAGATAAAGTAGCTTCGATTTTTGTTCCTGTTGTGATTGGAATTGCCATTCTTACCTTTATTATTTGGTTTGTTTTAACGGGTGATCTTCAAACATCTTTGATTCCTGCGGTTGCCGTTCTTGTGATTGCTTGTCCTTGTGCACTTGGTCTTGCAACTCCTACTGCGATTTTGGTGGGAACAGGGCATGGCGCGAGAGAAGGGATTTTAATTAAAAACGGTGAAGCTCTTGAGCGAGGAAAGGATTTGAATGTTGTTATGTTTGATAAGACAGGCACTCTCACACAAGGAAGACCACAGGTGACAGATGTGGAAGTCTATCAAATAGAAGAGAAAGAAATGCTTAGCATTGCTGCTGGATTAGAATCTCTTTCTGAACATCCTCTTGCAAAGGCTGTTCTTGAGTATGCAAATGAACAACAAGTAAAGCCATTAATGGTTGAATCATTTGTTTCTGTGACAGGGAAAGGCGTTAAAGGTATTGTTTTAGGGAAACCTGTGTTATTAGGAAATCCTACTTTTTTCAGAGAAGAGCAGATCAAGATGGATGATTTTGATCAGATTATTCAAAAATGGCAAAGCGATGCAAAAACGGCTATCATTCTTGCTATGGATCAGCAAGTGATAGGACTTTTTGCCATTGCTGATAAAGTGAAAGTAAGTGCTGGGCAAGCTGTGAAACAATTAGCTCGAATGGGGATTAGTAGCATGATGATAACAGGAGATAATGAACGTACCGCTGAAGCTATTGCACGACAGATTGGTATTGCAGAAGTAAGAGCGCATGTGATGCCTGATCAAAAAATGACTCTGGTGAAGGAGGTTCAGGAAAAAGGACGAAAGGTGGCATTTGTGGGAGATGGGATCAATGATGCTCCTGCACTCACACAAGCAGATTTAGGAATAGCCATTGGAAGTGGAACAGATATTGCGATTGAGGCAGGACAAATTGTCCTTGTGCAAGGCGATCCCGGAAAAGTGGCAACAGCGATTAAGCTTTCACAAAAAACTTATCGTATAATTAAAGAAAACTTATTCTGGGCGTTTATATACAATATTGTAGGGGTTCCTCTTGCTGCTTTTGGATTCCTTCATCCCATGATCGCTTCTGCAGCTATGGCTTTCTCTTCTGTATCTGTTGTATTGAATTCACTGAGGTTAAGAAAGTGAGTTTTGTCATTATTGTTACACAGTTGTATTTAAAAGACAGGTTTATTCCCTGTCTTTTTTGGGAGATTTGAAGTCTTGAAAAGAATCAAAAGATGCGCTATTATTGCTTTTGCACATCCATGGCGGCCATGGTGAAACGGTTATCACAGGGGTTTGTGGTACCTCTATTACGGGTTCGATTCCCGTTGGCCGCCCCAGCAAAAAATCTTCGCGCAAGCGAGGGTTTTTTGCTGAGTAGACAATGAGAGGAGAACCCGTATGGTTCGATGCGTGAGTGAGCGAGAGGAGAGACTAAACAACATTTGGGCTATCCCGAGCGAACGAACATAATATGACGGAGCGCAGCGACGTCATATTCCCGTTGGCCGCCCCAGCAAAAAATCTTCGCGCAAGCGAGGGTTTTTTGCTTTTTTCTTATACCAGGAAACCTTGCACGTAGGTGGCGTCATGAGGAGGTGGTAGCTGCCGGAGTGCGGGGATGAATGGTATCCCGGACACAAAACCGATCGACACAGATCGGTTTTGTGGTAGGCTTTTCTCATTTAAACGGAAGACAAAATATTCATGTCATTTTGATTGAGGAGTTTTCTAGTGACGAGTGGAGAAATCTTGAATAACTCAAGATCCCTCGGCTCGACGATAACCTCGCTCGGGATGACAGTGTGGTGATGACCCTGCCCGGGATGACAGTGTGGTGATGACCCTGCCCGGGATGACAGTGTGGTGATGACCCTGCTCGGGATGACAATGGGATTAATTATTTTGCCCGGGATGACAGGGTGGTGATGACCCTGCTCGGGATGACAATGGGATTAATTATTTTGCTCGGGATGACAGTGTGGTGATGACCCTGCTCGGGATGACAGTGTGGTGATGACCCTGCTCGGTTGGAATTGCCCATGCAGGATGGCGTGGGGTTGTTGCAGGCATTGCTTCAAAAATGGTTCGAGCTTTCATCGAGCAAGGATCTCAAAAAGAAAATCTCAAAGTTCTTATTGGTCCTCACATCAAACAGTGTCATTTTGAAATTCAAGAGGACACACGAAATATTTTTGAACAATATTCAAATGCACTCATTTCAAGAAATGGAAAATGGTTTGTGAGTTTAGAAGCTATCATAAAGGAAGAGTTGATGCAGGAAGGTTTCAAAGAAGATCAAATTCAAACAGATAGAGATTGTACCTATTGCAACGATAACTATTTTTCTTATCGCAGAGAACATCCAGATAAACCTATTTCTCAAATCGCCTACGTCTATCAAGGTTAAGAGAAAAATAGTCATAAAATCCTCAGCACATGTCTGTGGATTTTTTTAAAAAAAGAGACCATTAAGGTCTCAAGAAGAAGGATTTTGTTTTCCACACGCTGGACAATATATTCCATTTTCGACAAACAGAGCATGGCAAGAACAGACAGGCAAGGACAGAATTGATCTATCTGGTTCACCGCCACAATGAGGGCAGAATTTAAACTTTTGATCAAGTCGTCGTTTACACTTGGGACAGAAGAATTGGTCTTCGTTCCGGAATCGTGTTGTTCCAACAGCACGACCGCATTCAGGGCAGAAACCATAATCCGGTCTCAGCGTCTGATGACAGCTTGGACAGTATTTCCATTTTGTTTCTGTTTCTCGAACCGGACGATAAGGTTGAGGTGCGGGAGGGTAATCAGGTGAGTCGTGTTTCCAGACCATGAGAGACCTCCTTTGGGTGTACGATTGACTGACGTAGCTGATGTCCGCAACGAAAACAGAAGTTATTCTTCTGGACAAAAGTCTTCAATCCACATCGTGGACAATGATTCCCTTGAGGAGCCAGTAGACCATGAGTAGACTGATCCCATTGCCATGCATAAATCAGTTCAATCTCTTGCTTCCACATCGTAAGGAAATCATCTTCACACATGCGCCAATTAAGGAGTGCGATTTCTGTTTGTGGATCAAGTCCGTGTTGAATGATCATTTTTACCACATCAGCAACACAACGCATGGTTGTGGCAACTCCACTTGTGGGTCGGCAGGCAAGACTCCAATCAATTCCGAGAATACCTGGATTGTGTGGATTTTTCGGATTGGTGAAGTGAATCCAGCGCACAAATCCGCCAAACCCGTAAATATGATTATTTTCATCATAACAAAGCGGGTAGGGATCGACTCCAGGAAAATCTGCCACAAGTTCTGCATGCAGTCCTCGAGGGAGATCTTCGCGTTGACCCAGAATACTAATGCCAAGGAAGGGATGTGTCACCCCTTTACTCATTCCCCACTCAACCCATCGACAGTGTGCAAGATCCTCTTCGCGCATTCGAGAAGCATCCATCAAATGATGTGCCTCAAGCGAGCGTGAGAGGTGCGGGTGCAACGAATTTGTTTTGATTCGTGCACCCGTGTGAGAAAGATAAGAACCAGGAGCAAGCATTAGATCCATCCTTTCAACACACAGAACAGCAGAATGCCAATGTGCAGAAGCTGGTCTGAAACGTCACCGATCAGATTCCACCGTGCCTTGATGGGATCAATAAACGCATGACTTCCCAGGATCAGAATAAGTGCCCAGAGGTTCAAATGGACATCAGGGACGAGGTTCAAGAGAGCAAAGACACTAGTGTAGGTTCCCACATGTGCGAACATTGCATGCCAATCTTTTCCTTTGGTCATGGCCATCCAGGCATTCTGAAGAGCATAATCACCTACAAAGTGACATGCCAAGAGAATACTCATTTTGGTCAGAAGGGCGATGAGTGTCGCTGTCATGGTCGCCTCCTTGTTGATCGTTGTAAGGAACTATCTTCAGCATGCCTTAAGGATGGGTTATGGCCAAGAGCAAATGTCGATCATTTCGACACTTTTTGACTTCTTTCATTATTGAGATTATCCTTACAATATATGCGTATGGACGATCAAACTCATTTACTTGCCGGTCTTGAGGCATTTGGTCTGGACAAAAAAGAAGCAGTAATTTATCTCGCAGGTCTTCGACTTGGTCCCTCTAGTGTACTTGAGATTTCTCGGCAAACTCATCTTCCTAGAACCACGATTTATCCAATCTTAGAAAAATTGAGAGAACGTGGGGTTTTTCGTGCAGGAAAAACGAAAAAGAAAAACGTGTACACAGCAGAAGATCCTGGAGTCCTTGATCGTAAGCTTAAAGAACGACAAACCGTTTTTTCTCAAATTGCTCCTGACCTTGAGGTGATTCATGAAATGTATTCTGGTACACCAACCATGACTTTTTATGAAGGAACAGAAGGATTTAAACGAATGTGGAAACGACTCTATCGTTCAGGAGTCACAGACTATAAAATGATTACAACAGGAATCGGAATGTTAGAATATGTAAAAGAACCTTATTTATTAAAAGGTGTTATTGCAGAACGACTTGAAAAAGGAATCCGAAGTTTTCAACTTATTCCAGAAACTTCAGAAACAAGAAAAATTGTAAAAAACGATCATAAAGAACTTAGAGAGTCTCGTTTTCTTCCAAAAGATGTTTCTTTACCAGCCACGATTATTATTTTTGGCGATGAAGTGGCCTTTATGACAACTCGTAAAGAAAATGCGATGATTTTGGTGGCAAGTGGTGATGTTGCAGTATCTTGTCGAACTCTGTTTGATCTTCTCTGGCAGGTGGCAAAAATGCCAGAATCTGAAGAAGAAGTTTGGGGAACGGGGGGAGCATAAAATATTGACACTTTTTATCTCCCCTGTAAGCTAAATGTAGTTCTTTTCCAAGGAGGATCTCATGCCTTTTCTGGAGCTTACCGGCCTTTCTATAGGAGCAGCAACCGGACAAGTAATGCTTGAACTTCAACGTTTTGGTGTTCGTTCTATCGGGGTCACTCCTCTTTCTGCAGCATCTGTACAATCTCAACTCATTGGAGCCATTGCCTTTGAGTATGGATTCGCGATGTTCATCAGAAAATCAGTTTTTTGGTATGTTCGTTTAGAGATGCCCATCAGTTCTTATGGAAGACGTGATCTTGATAGCCGTTGTCGGGGCCGTATTTCTCAAATTCCTGCAAAAGACGGTCCATATGCTGGCGAAATCATTGCCTTTAATGTGCATGATAATGATGATCTCATCACCCTGATCCGTTTTCTTCATGATTCTTTTGGTGCTGAACGCAAGGAACGTCCTCATTTTAGTGAACTCAGTCGTTGTGGCGGACTCCCTTCCCGTCAATACGAACCTTTTAGCTCCTAACACTCGAAAGGGTGTTTTTTTGTTAGACGAGAGAGCGAAAAACTCGTACCATAGAGCTGTATGACAAAGAAAAAAGAGATTTTTTTAGTTTTAGATGGGAATGCCTTGTTGCATCGTGCTTGGCATGCCATTCCTCCACTTACCACACAAGACGGAACTGTCGTAAATGCGGCTTATGGTTTCACGATGATTTTAGAAAAAATGTTAGAAGCCTATCAACCAACCTTTATGGCGGTTGCTTGGGATTTGAAAGGAAAAACATTTCGTCATGAGGAATATGCTGATTACAAAGCACATCGAGCAGAAAAAGAGCAGGAGCTTTATGATCAAATCCCAATCATTCAAGATATTCTTGTTGCATATGGGATTCCTTCATTAAGTGCGAAGGGGTTTGAAGCAGATGATGTGATTGGGACACTTGCAAAGAAGGCTTCTTTAAAAGAAATGAAGACCTATATTGTGACCGGTGATCTCGATGCTCTTCAACTTGTAAACGAGTCTGTTTCTGTGGTGACTTTCAAAAAAGGTATTTCAGAAATAAAGGAATATGATAGAAACGCTGTGAAAGAACGTTATGGTTTGTCTCCAGAACAACTTATTGATTACAAAGCTTTGCGTGGTGATCCTTCAGATAATATTCCTGGAGTTGCAGGAATTGGAGAAAAAACAGCCACAACACTAGTGCAAGATTTTGGTTCTATTAAGGAAATCTATACAGCACTCGAACAAGGAAAGATCGAAGCGAAATTTGCAAAAAAACTTGAAGATCAAAAGAAGGTTGCAGAAGATTCAAAACGTCTGGTGACAATTGTACAAGATGTTCCTCTTTCATTTCGATTTTCTTCTGCAAAAATGAGCGCGCCAAATGAAAAAGTACTAAAACAACTATTTCAAAAGTTAGAGTTTCGTTCTCTTTTGCGCAAACATACTGTTGTCCCCCCACCTCCTTCTGAAACAATGCAAGCTCTTGAAAAAGAAACAAAAAAACAAGGGATAGTTATTGTGCGCGCATCAACTCTGAAAGAGGAATGTGAAAATCTTTCTTTGGAAAAAATAGGGATTTTTATTGCCACACAAGCAGCTGATTTGTTTGGAGCAACACTTGCGGCTGTAGGACTTTCTGATGGAATATACACCATTATTCTTCCCAATCCATCAAAAGAACAATTATTTGCTATTCAAACATTTTTAAAAAAAGCAAAATTGATTATCACACATGATTTGAAGCAATTATTCCATGTAACAGATTGGGAAATTGAGTCAAAGTGTTTTGATCTTCAAATTGGATCATACTTGCTTCATGCAGGTTCACGTGCGCATGAATTAGATGAAGTGGTGAAAAAGTATTTTCCTCATCAATCATCAGATGTTCCTCAGGGATTTGCAACAGAAAAGGATTATTTGCGGCTTGGGAAGATGATTTCCCTTTTTCCGCAGATAGCAGACTCTATGCTTATGGAGCTGACGAAACTTGAAATGCAAAAAGTGGTTTGGGACATTGAAATGCCACTTGTGAAAATATTATTTGAAATGGAACAGGTTGGGATTGAGCTTGATGTAAAGGCTTTGGGGATTTTTTCAAAAAAATTGAAAACACAATTAGAAAGCCTGACAAAGCAGATTACGCAACTTGCAGGAAAGCACGTGAACATCAATTCCCCCTCGCAACTTGCGGAGATTCTCTTTGAAAAACTCGATTTACCGACAAAAGGGATCAAAAAAACACAAACAGGATATTCCACAGCAGCGCCTGAATTAGAAAAATTGTGGGAAGAACACAAGATTATTCCTCTTATTAGTGAATATCGAGAATTGGCGAAACTTCAATCAACCTATGCAGAAAGTTTGCCAAAGCTTGTGGAAAAAGATGGGCGTATTCACACTTCTTATAATCAGACGGTGACATCTACAGGGCGATTAAGTTCTTCTGATCCAAACTTACAAAACATTCCAATTCGTACAGATCTTGGAAATGAAATTCGAAAAGCTTTTGTTTCTGGACGAGGAAAAAAATTACTTTCTGCGGATTATTCGCAAATTGAATTACGAATTGTTTCAGTGATTGCGAAAGATAAGCCATTTATTAGTGCTTTTTTAGATGGGGCAGACATTCATCGCAGAACGGCTTCTGAGGTGTGGGAAACCCCGGAAGAAGAAGTAACTTCTGAACAACGCCGTGCCGCAAAAGCCATCAACTTTGGAATTTTGTATGGAATGGGTCCTAGGGCGTTAGCGCGATCAACAAATATGAGCATGGCTGAGGCCAAGCGATTTATCGAACGTTATTTTGAAATCCACCATGCGATTAAAGAGTATCTTGATGAAACAAAAATTCAAGCGCATGAGCGTGGGTATGTAGAGAGTTTGTTTGGGCGTCGACGATATTTGCCAGAGATTCATTCTGGAGTGCAACAACTTGTGGCTACTGCAGAGCGAATGGCAATCAACATGCCTGTTCAAGGAACATCTGCAGATGTAATGAAAAAAGCAATGATCGCAACAGAAGGATGGCTGAAGAAAAGTGGTTGGCCTGCAAAAATGTTGCTTCAGGTACACGACGAACTTGTCTTTGAAGTTGTCAATGATGCTGTTGATCAAGTCGCTAGGGGGGTAAAAGAAATGATGGAAGGGGTCGCAAATTTTGATATTCCTTTGGTTGTGGATGTTGAGATAGGAAATAATTGGGGGGAAATGCAGAAATGGAAGAAGTAACAGAAAGAATAAAATAGGAACATTAATTTCCTGTTTTTTATCCCCGTCTTGTGCACTGTTCGATCTAGCTCGATTAGGTAAAATAGAGGCAGTATGATTATTTTTATTTACGGTGAGGATTCCTTTCGTGTTTCTGAAAAAGTGCAATTCATGAAAAAAGCTTTTCTAGAAAAACACGATCCAACGGGAATGAATACTTCTGTTTTTCCTGAAGAAGGAAAAACAAAATTAGATCACGGACAAATTATTCAATCAATTTGCAGTTTTCCATTTATGGCAAAGAAGCGCATGGTGATAATCCATGATCTTATTGCCACAACAAAAAAAGAGACTCAAAAATTATGGGAAGAAGGATTGTCGCGCACACCAGAATCAACCATTGTTATTTTAGTTGAATCAACAGAATCAAAAATTTTAGTGAAAAAATCTCTTTTTAAAAAATTGAAAGAATATGCAGATGTTCATTTTTATCCTTTTGAAGAATTAAAAGGAAATGAATTAGTAAAATGGGTTCAAACACAAGTACAATCTCTTGGAGGAAATATTGATCGTCATGCTTTGCGGGCTCTTGTTGAACGTGTGGGTTCTGATCTTTGGCAAATGCATCATGAAATCGAAAAACTCATCGCTTTTTCAAAAAAAAAGCCAATTGATCTTCAAGCCGTTGATAAATTAGTTCATGCTTCTTTCGAGGGACAAATATTTTCTTTAATTGAAGCTGTGAGTAGAAAGCAATCAAAAGAGGCCTTGCGTCTTCTTCAAGAAGAACGGTGGTCAGGTGCAAATGAATATCGTTTGATGAGTATGCTGTCTCGACAAGTTCGGATATTGTTAGGAGTGCGTGCGTTTCTTGATAAACAACCATATGCATCCAAAGAACTTATTTCCAAAGAGTTAGGAATTCATCCATTTGTTGCAAGTAAAGCGATTGTACAAGTACGTGGATTTACTCAAGATCAATTACTTTCTACCCATAAGCTTTTATTTGATTTTGATTATCAAATGAAGACAGGCCAAATACAAGCAGATCTTGCCGTTGATTTCATCACAGCAAAACTTCTTACCGATAAGTAAAAACAAAAATCCGGGCTAAACCCGGATTTTTGTTATGCTTTTTTAATCGCATTGAGTTTCTTCATAAAACGACTCTTGTTTCGTGCAACCGTATTCAGTTTCAGGATTCCCTTTGCACAAGCTTTATCAAGCTTTTTTCCGAGAATTTTTGCTGTTTCTTCTGCTTCTGTCACATTCACTGAATCAATCATTTTTCTTAATTTAACACTAAGAGATTTGATTTCAGCTTTTGTGATTTTGTTTCTTTGAGCACGTTTTTCACTTTGACGTAGTGCTTTTTTTGCATTTGCCAAATTTGGCATAGGTTTTTCTGTTGAGCGTTGTTCCTTAATGGAGCGTGACGGCATTATAGCCTTTTGATGAAATACGTCAAGTTATTCAACTAATTTTGGGGAAATATCAGGAGGCAATTCATTTGGCCAGCTTTTTTGTTCACGTGTTTTTGCCAATTTCCAAAGCAAATCCCCCAGCCTTCCATTTCCATCCTTAAGTGGATGAATTGTTTCAAATTCTTTGTAAAGTTCATCTGGAGTCACTCTGTTTGGTCATTTTGATCGAATTCAGCAAAAATTTTACAAATAATTTCCATTGCTCGAGGAACTTGTGAAGCAAGTAAGGCTCCGTTTCCATTTTGAAAATTAACCTCTGTTGTGCGTAATCCTTTACTATTTCTTAATTCGATGAGTTCTCCCCAGCGTAGAATTAAATCAGCAACTTTTTTTTCTGAAAGTGAAAAAAGAGTCTTTTGATTATTGGCCAATGCTTTTGCTTCTTGATAAGCGGAGGCAAATCCCAAGATTTCTCTTTCCCTCAAAGCATCTTGAATTTTACACTGTTTAAGAATGAGCTCTTTATCTTTTATAGATAAATCAGCCGGGAAATCAAGATACGCATAGATTTCAAGGAGAGATCATTCATGATCAATGGGTCATATTATTCAGTGGCTATTTCTTGAATATCAACTGGGTTTAGTTCTTTTCCGACAACTCCATCTGTTATTCGGTAAATATCTTTATCGATTTTTTTTAATTCACTTGTAGCTGCGGCATAGGCTCGAACTGATGTTTCTAAGTGTTTGCCCACTCTGTTGTGATGTTCTTCATAGGCACGCATATGACGCATAAGCAACTCAGCCTGTATTTGAATTTCTTTGACAGAATCTTCAATTTGTAAAGCCTTAAGTCCAAGAATAACCGTTTGAAGGTAGGCAAAAAATGAAGTTGGTGAAACAATCATAACTCCTTTTTCAAATGCATACTCGATCAGGTTTCTAGTGTTTACTTGAACAGATCCAACATTTGAAGTGATGAGGTTGTGATAAACCCCTTCTGCAGGGACAAACATAAAAGCAAAGTTTGTTGTCCCCTTCTCTGTTTGAATATACTTTGATGTCTCATCAATGCGTTTCTTTACATCAGATTTGAATTCCTTTTCCAGTTGTTCACGTCGCACAATGTCATTCTCTTGTCCAATCTTATTATAGTTTTCAAGCGAAAATTTTGCATCGATCGGCACAATAAAGTCTTTTACGAAAATAACAGCATCTGGAATTAATTTAGCCCCGGTATTTTCATCTGTTCCTAAATCGTACTGCATTTTGTACTGCCCTGGTGAAAGAACTTGATTCAAGAGTGTTTCAAGCCAATATTCCCCCAAAATTCCACGTTGTTTTGGATTTTTTAAAATGTTTTCAAGGCTTTGAAGCTGAGTTGAAAAATTGAGTACTTGTTTGTTTGTTTCATCAAGTTTTGTTAATTTTTCTGTGACATCTCGAACAATCGAAGCTGTATGTTGAAAGTGTTTTTGGAGTGTTTCTGAACTTGAGTTGACACTTTTTGTAAGTTGATAGTTCATGGATTCTAAACGATCTTGAATTTCTTTTCTCTGAAGATTGGTGGTTTCCTGTATTTCTTTACGTAAATCATTCATTGAATGCAGAAGAGAATTAGGATCACAATTGTCATTTTTTTTGTAAAAGTGTTTTGAGATAAAGAAAACAATAACAGAAGAAAGAATTATAACTATAGTGAAGATTAAAAAAGTAGTTTGAGTAATCATAAGTGATTGACGTAAGAAATAAGCTCAAGTACGATTAAATATTGTTGAAGTATAGCAGATTTTTTGAAGTTTGTGTCTATATTTTACGACACTAATCTGTCCCTGTAGCTCAACTGGATAGAGCAAGTCTCTCCTAAGGACGAGATGGGGGTTCAAGTCCCTCCAGGGACACCACATACGAAAATGGAAAATGATATATTCTGTTTCATGTGAAACATAAATCACCCATGCAAAATAAACATATCGTGTTTTGTATATATTTGACTATACTAGTTTAGACAAAAAAATTTTCAGAAAGTTATACATAGAAATGACCAACAATGGTCGTTTTTTCATATACCAATACCAGGAAACATTGCACGTAAGTGGTAATGTAAAGAGGTAGCCGCCTGAGTGCGGGATGAGTGGTATTCCGTATACAAAACTGATCTACATAGGTCGGTTTTGTTGGAGGATTTTCTCATTTAAACGGAAGACAAAATATTCATGTCATTTCGATTGAGGAGTTTTCTAGTGACGAGTGGAGAAACTTAAATAACTCGAGATCCCTCGGCTCGACGATAATCTCGCTCGGGATGACAGGGGTATTTATAATCTCGCTCGGGATGACAGGGGTATTTATAATCTCGCTCGGGAT